>CACNYJ010000008.1 GCA_902624655.1 uncultured Thiothrix sp. | reverse complement strand
ATACAAAGGTGATTATTTTAAAATGTTAGGCAGTCTTAATGGTGCAATAAAATTTTACAATCTAGCACTAAAATATAATATGAAGGGTCGAATGATTGACGAAAGAATAAAAGCGAAAATTAAGACAATCGATTCAATTAAAAACTCAAAAGACATTCTATAATTCAAAAAACTTTATAAGTGGTAACTGCTTTCACCATGTGTCCCAAAATCACATCCGTCTGTGTTTTCTTCTTGTTCAGAAACTCTTAAGCCAACAAAATTATTAACAAAAAATACAATGACTGATGTTGCAATTAATGTATATAAACTAATACTTAATACACCAATTAATTGAACTTTTGTCTGATCCCAAACATTATTCTCAAGTCCAAGACCACCAAAAGCACTTGTTGCTAAAATACCGCATAAAATAGTTCCTAAAATTCCGCCGACGCCGTGAACTGCAAATACATCTAAGGAATCGTCAATTTTTAAAACATTTTTAATAAATCCAACGAACCAGTAGCAGACAAATGCTGATGATATTCCTAATATTAATCCTCCAAGAGGTCCAATAAAACCTGATGCCGGCGTGACTGTTGCGAGACCAGCAATCATGCCAGTAATCATTCCAACTAAGCCAGGTTTTCCATTTTTATACCAGTCAATCAACATCCATGTAATAGTTGCTGCGGCTGCAGAAATATGGGTGACTAACATTGCCATTCCAGCATATTGACTTGCAGAGAGTGCAGATCCTGCATTAAACCCAAACCATCCAACCCATAACATACAAGCTCCAATCATTGCGATAACTGGGCTATGAGGGGGTTTTATAGAGCTTGGGAAACCTGATCTAGAACCTAATGCTTTTGCAATTACTAATGCAGAAATTCCAGCAGTAGTATGAACAACTAATCCGCCAGCAAAATCCATAACTCCAAGATTAGCTAGCCAACCTCCTCCCCACACCCAATGAGTGACTGGACTATAAACTAAAATTAACCAAATACTTGTTATCAAAATTACCGCTGAAAATTTTATTCTCTCGACATAAGCTCCCACAATTAAAGCAGGAGTAATAATCGCAAACGTCATTTGAAACATCACGAATAAAGTTTCTGGAATATCGCCTGACAAAGAATCAATTCCTATGCCTGAGAGAAATATCTTTTCGAGGTTTCCAAAATATAACCCATCTCCATTAAATGCTATTGAATATCCACAAATAAACCAAATTATTGAAGCTAGACAAGCGATAACAAGGCATTGAGCTAATGATGATAGTGTGTTCTTAGATCCGACAAGACCTGCGTAAAATAAGGCCAGTCCAGGAAGTGTCATGAAAAGTACTAGTGCCGTGGATACAAGTATCCAAGCGGTATTTGCTTCGTTCATAGAGTTCGCTCCTCTTAAATTTTTATATTCTTATTGTAAGGTATTTTTTATATCTCAACAATATTTCTTAAAGTTTTTGGCTCTAAATCATGATTCGGAGATATCGCTTTATGAGGACAAGCATGAACGCATGCATAGCATCTAATACATTTATCTTCATTAATATATAATGTATTGTAGTAAAGTCCTGATGTGAAAGCTGGATCTACCCTTTTGATATTTGAAAATCTTCCATTATCTTTAATATCGCTTAGCTTTGCTGTCTCAACTATGCAGTCTGCTGTAGGCTTTACTAAAAGACATTCATCACATAAAACACATTTAGAATTATCTATCACTGGAGCAGGTGATCTTGCATCTTCAAATTTATCAAAGAACATAGATTCTTCTGATACACCAGCTTCCTCAAGAACCTTGGCGCCTGCATTAATCATTGGAGGTGGTCCACAGAAAAAAGCTTTACATGATTCTGCTTTTACGACCCCTGTTTTCAAATAATTTTCTTTAAAGAAGTCGGTAACAAACCCTCTTCCACCTTCCCAATCAGAATCTTCAGGTTCTTCACTCAAGACGGGTATAAATTTGAAGGTATATCCCTTTGCCCATTTTTTTTCTATAGCTGTTATTTCGTCGACAAGATAAAGATCTTTTTGCGCTCTAGCACCATAAAAGAAATAACAATTTCTCTTAACTTTTTCGTGAGCGGCAGATTCAACAATAGCATTAATTGCACTAAGACCACTTCCTCCTGCAATACAAACCATATCCTCATCTGATTCATCTATCTTGAACTGACCCATTGGTCCTGACAAAACAATTTTTGTACCGGTCCTATTTTCCTCTAAGTACTCTGAAAATTTTCCACCTGGTACTTGTTTAATAAAAAAACTATACTCACCTTTTTTTTCGCTCGTAGGAGCTTTTGCAAATGAGAATGCTCTGGGTTTATCAAGAGCATCAACTTTTAGCGTGCCATATTGGCCTGCATGTGAGTTAAAAACTTCACCATTATCAAGCTTAACGGTTAAAAGAAAAGTATCATCTGTTAGATTCTCGTGACCAGTTATGACAGCATTTTTTATTTTTACTCTACTGTTTTGAACATCAGGATGTGGGGCAGACTCAACTTTTGTTTCACGGTGAGGCACACCAGTATTTGGATATATAAAGTCACTTCTTGACGCCATTTTATGCTCCCTGCTTAATAGCTTTTTCCATCATTTCTTCGCTGGCTTTCTCAATTTCTACAAGTACAGAATAGAAACAAGGGCTCTTTCCAAAATCCGTTAACATTTCAGAATTTAAATTATTAACGTTTAAGCCGCCAGGCGTGTTACTTCCTTTAAATTGCTTTTGAGTTGCGCAAACTCCCTCTAACAGACCATTAATTAAGACTGCATAACAATAGGTTTCACCATTATCATTATAAAGTCTGACTAGATCTCCATCCTCAATACCTCTTTCTTTCGCATCACCTATACTAATTTCCACGGTAGGCCTAGATTGCATAGCTTGTAATCTCGGAACTGACTGAAAAGAATCTCCAATGAAGTAATGGGACGCGCTACTTAAAACCTGAATTGGATATTTTGATTTTTTAGGGTCAAACTGACCATTTATTTCAGGGACATATTCTGGGAATGGGCTAACATCAGGGTACTCTGCCGTAATTGCTTCGCATTTAATTTCTATCTTGCCGCTTGGTGTTGGCCAACCATTATTTAAAAAATCTCTTCTTTTTGATTCAGTAGAGGCTCTCGCCCAACCATTTTTAACAACATCATCATAATTAATGCCCTCTGTTAAACAATTGAATCTTTCTCCATCTTCATTCTCTGCCTCTAAAAGAATATCTTTAATAATTTCTTCATCAGTTTGAGTGAAAGCATTATCTTTTGAATCAACATATCCCATCTTATCAGCAAGCATTCTAAATAGTTCTGTGTTATTGATGCTCTCGCCTAGGGGCTCTATAACTGGTTTATTAATACCTAGAAACCAAGATCCATATGCCCAATGGCAATCTGTTCTTTCTAAAGCAGTATCTGCTGGAAGAACAATATCTGCATACATGCAAGTATCAGTCCAAAAAGTTTCATGAACTGAAATAAATACATCGTCTCTCATTAAACCTTTTCTTACATTACCAGAATTAGGCGTACAGTTTGCTAAATCGCTATTATAAACAAAGAGTGATTTTATTGGTGGGTCTAACTGAGCACCGTCATCGCCAATATTATCTGCAAGAGCTCGTCCTATTTGAACCATGTTTACTATTCTTTTGGAAGCTCTATCACCTAAATCAGGTCTATGAAGTTTTCCTAAATCAAAACGCAACCACATTTCTTCAAGCTGTCCAAATGCGACTCCACCACATTTTTCTTCTCTCCACGAACCGTTGAAACAAGGTAAAATTAAAACGGCTCTACACATTTGCCCAGAGTTTTGATGTCTGTTTAGACCATAGTTTGCTCTAATGTAAGATTTTTTAGTTTTCGCGTATTCAACTGCAAGATCTTCGATATCTTTCGCCTTAACACCAGTGATTTTCTCCGCTTCTTCAAGTGTATATCTTGGTAGAACTTTTTCTACAAACTCTTCCCATCCATGTGTTTGCGTATTCAGGAAATCAACGTCATGAAGATTTTTATCGACAATAACTTTTATCATTGCATTCGCTAGAAATGCATCTGTACCCGGTTTTGGTTGGATATGAACATCTGCAAACATTGTTGTTCTCGTTCTTCTTGGATCTACAACTACTAACTTCATTCCTCTTTCTTTAGCCTCTCTGATAAACGGAATGGAGTGAACGCCTGTACTGACAAGATTAGTTGCCCATAGAATCATGAGTTCGCAACCATCTCTTGCAGCCTCGCCGACGTGAGGTCCGTTTGATAGGCCATATGTATATAGGCCAGCCCACATTGCTGCGTAAATACAAATTGATTGTTCTAAACGAGCAGCTTCCATTTTATTAAAGAATCTTTGATCCATTGTCCAATAGCCCAACATCCCAAGAGTTCCAGAATATGAGAAAGGCTGAACTGCTTCACTGCCATACTCTTTAATTGTTTTCTTAAAATCATTTGTAATCACTTCTAGTGCTTCATCCCATGTGATTCTCTCAAATTTTGCACCAGGTCCTTTTGGCCCTACTCTTCTATGTGGATATAAAACTCTATTTTCGTTATAAACTAAATCAATATAATGGTTTACCTTATTACATAGATATCCCCTAGTAATTGGATGCGATGGGTCTCCCTGAACACTAATGGCTTTACCTGTTTTATCATCTTTAGTTACAAGCATTGAGCACGTGTCAGGGCAATCGTGCGGACACGATATATGATGAATAGAATGACCTTCCGGTGGTTTTACTTTTGGGATGTAATTAACCACAGAAGTCGTAAAATCTTTTGGTTTAGCTGCCATTTCCTCTCCTATTTATCCACTCTCAGAAATTTATAACTATGACATCTATTATAGCTATTATTATGTAAAGACATCAAATTTATAAATCCGTCTAAAACACCATTATTTTTATTATTATATCTATATAGTAATACATTTTATTAAACAATTAAATACATACATTGAATATACATTTCCTTTATAAGCTATGTAAATAAGGGGTTATACGGATTTTTTATCAAGTAATTTTGATAACAGAAACGCTGAAATTACTAAAATAATGCATGGAAAAAGAGCATATATTAGGGGTAATAAATAATCATTTCTTATTGTGCCAGGCTCGTAACCTAAAAATCCAAGGATTGGCAAGACGAATCCAGAGGCTATAGCCAAAGAAAATTTAGATAAAAAATTTGTTATAGAATAATAACTTGAAGCATAATCATGATATTTATTTGAAGTTATAAATTCAGCAATTATAGCCGAAGGAAGAGCTAGATTTGCTCCAACAGCAATGCCAGACATTAGGCAAATAATGAAAAATCCTATAATTTGGTTTGGCTCCAAGAAAAAAGCCCAAATAAAAGAGAAGAAAGCAAAAATCATGCTAAAAAACCAAGAATGTATGGTTGAATATTTTCTAGAAAAGTATTTCCATAAAGGCATAGATAAAGCCCCACTTAGGAAATAAATTAGTAAAAATAGGCCAAGGAATTTCTCGGCCATCAAATAGTCACGAACGTAGAAAATTATCATAGTTGCAGGTATAGAAGCTGCAAAACTGCTTAAAAAGTAGGATAAATAAAAAATTTTTAACCTCTTGTTTTGGAATACTTTTCTATATTTTATGCTGTCTCCAGCAACTTTTGGTTTATTAATTTCAGCATTTTTGTACCAAAAATAAAATTGAATTAGTGATACTAACATTATAGTTATTAGTATTATTGACAAAATATGAAAGTTTTTGTCTCCATAATACATAAATAGAAATGGTGGGGTCACTGAAGCTACAAGAAGACCAATTAAACCAATGCCCTCTCTTGTAGTCATTACGACTACAATTTTTTTACTAGATATATTCCATAATCCACCAAATGCTTGAATATTAATAATTACCAAACTGAAACCAAATGTGCATATAAAAACGCCTAGGCAAAACCATAAAAGAATATTTTCATCAATTGGATGAAATATCATCCAAAAACCTAAAATTAGATTCATTGATCCAATGTAAATAAACTTATCTCTAAAATAGTAAAATTTATCACTGTAATAGCCTATTAGAGGGTCTAAAAAAGCATCGATTAGACGCAGTAGCAAAAGGGCAAAGCCAATAATCTCGATTTTTATACCTAGATTTGTTGAGTAATAATCTGGCGCATGTAAATAAATCGGAATTCCAGCAAAAGCAAGAGGAAAAACAATAAAACTATATTTTAAAATACTTAATACATTAACATTCTGCATGATTTTAAACTACTGGAAGAAAAGAATATTTTCAAGAAACATTGGTGGGGCGTATAGGATTTGAACCTATGACCCTCGGCTTAAAAGGCCGGTGCTCTACCGTGCTGAGCTAACGCCCCAATGTGAAATGATTGTACCTTTCATTAATATTATAACAAGGTATATTTTTCTATACATTTATTAATATCTTTAAAAGCGAAATAAAAAATAATTAAATATACAAAGTTTCGTCAGGCAATCCATTCTCAGCAAAGCCCTTTTTCCTTAATTCACAAGATTCGCATTT
>CACNYJ010000007.1 GCA_902624655.1 uncultured Thiothrix sp. | reverse complement strand
TTAATTAAGTGATTATTTTAAAGTCTCCAGCGAAAATAAATTTGTTTTTAAATATTCTTGGGAAACGAGATGATGGCTTCCATGAAATTCAAACTTTCTTTCAGTTTATCAATTTATATGATCAAATTACTATTTCTGAGACTTCAAATAAAAATATAGTTTTTAAATCAAATAATTCGGACATTGACCCAAATAATAATCTCTGCTTAAAGGCTGTTGAAATTTTACAAGAAAAAATAGGCAAAAAGATTAGAAAAAATGTCGAGATATTCTTAGAAAAAAAAATCCCTATTGGCGCAGGATTGGGAGGTGGAAGCTCGAATGCTGCATCAATTTTGACTGGATTAAACCAGCTTTGGATGTGTAATTTGAGTAAAAATGATCTAGCCGCTATGGGCGAAAAATTAGGCGCAGATGTGCCCGCCTTTATTAATGGTGTTCCAGCATATGCAACTGGAATTGGTAGCAATTTACAAAATTTTTCTATTGAAAATAAATTCTTTCTGGTTGTTTATCCTTTGATAAATGTTTCTACCGCAAAGATGTATCAGAAATATATGCCAGAGAGTTCAGCAAAGCAAATAAACATAGGAAATATTCATGAAAATATTGGTTTTAATAGTTTTGAACCTCTTCTCTGTAAAGAGTATCCTGAAATTAAAGAAACTTTGAGTATAATGAGGAAAAATTATAACGGTTACGTATCAGGATCAGGCAGTTGTTTATTTTCGGTTTTTGATAACAAAGAAGATGCAAAAAAGGCAAAGGAATTTATTCCAAAAAGTTATCAAACCTATATTGTGCACAGCATAAATAATATATAATTTATATATACTCATCCTATTGGGCCGTCGCCAAGCGGTTAAGGCATCGGGTTTTGATCCCGACATACGTAGGTTCGAATCCTACCGGCCCAGCCAACTTTTTACTTCTTTTTTATGTAATTTGTATTATCATTGCACACATAAATTCACTAGATTCCAAGGCGCCCATGGCTAGTTATGAAACTTTGAAGATATTTTCAGGTAATTCTAACCAAGATTTATCTGAGAAAATTGCAAAAAAAATTGGGATTCCAATCGGTAAAGCCTTGGTGGGTCGTTTTAGTGATGGTGAAGTTCAAGTAGAACTTCACGAGGATGTGAGAGGCAAAGACGTATTTGTAATTCAGTCAACTTGTAATCCAACAAATGAGAATTTAATGGAACTACTAATTATGGTCGATGCCTTAAAAAGATCATCTGCTGCCAGAGTTACTACAGTAATACCATATTTTGGCTACTCAAGACAAGACAGGAGAGCAAGATCTTTAAGAGTACCTATATCAGCAAAAGTTGTTGCGAATCTAATTAGCACTGTTGGCACAAACAGATTGTTGACTGTTGATCTGCACTCAGATCAGGAGCAGGGCTTTTTTGATATACCGGTAGATAATATTTATGGTTCGCCAATATTAATTTCTGATATGTGGAAAAAGAAATATTCTGATATTGTTATCGTTTCTCCAGATACGGGAGGTGTCGTAAGAGCAAGAGCAGTTGCAAAGCAACTGGGAATCGAAGACCTCGCAATAGTAGATAAGAGAAGAGAAAAAGCAAATGAATCCGAAGTAATGAATATTATTGGAGATGTATCCTCCAAAACATGCTTGATTGTTGACGACATGGTTGATACTGCGGGAACACTATGCAAAGCATCCGTTGCTTTAAAAGATAGTGGAGCAAAAGCAGTAATGGCATATGCGACACACCCGGTTTTATCTGGAAAAGCGATTCAAAATATTGAAAAATCAGCCCTTGACGAGCTTGTTGTCACAGACACGATTCAACTTTCTGATGACGCAAAAAAATGTAAAAAAGTTAGACAGCTCTCGGTTTCAAATTTGCTTGCTGAGTCAATTATCAGAGTACATACCGAAGAGTCTTTAAGTTCGCTATTTACTGAGTAAAAAAACTTGTTCTTACTTTAAATTTAATTGATAATACTGCTCTAAATTACTGTATGTGACATTATGGATTTTTTAATTAATGCTGAAAAACGTGATAAAAAGGGAACCTCTTCAAGTAGAAATATTAGGAGAGAAGGTTCTGTGCCTGGCATAATCTATGGCGCGGGTAAAAAAGAACAAACAATATCACTTCTAAAACACGAGATTGCAAAAAATCTAGAACAAGATGCTTTTTACAGCCAAGTGCTTGATATATCTTTAGAAGGCAAAAAAGAGCAAGTAATTCTTCGAGATATCCAAAGACATCCAGCAAAAAGAGAAATTCTGCACATGGATTTTCAAAGAGTCAAAGCCGATCAGAAAATTAACGTAACGATTCCTTTAAATTTTGTGAATGAAGATGTTGCTCCGGGGGTGAAAGTTGACGGCGGCATAATTAGTCACTTAATGACAGAAATTGAAATAGTCTGTTTACCTGCCGATATTCCAGAAAATATCACAGTTGATCTAATTGATCTTCAGATTGATCAGCCGATACATTTAAGCGAATTGAAACTTCCAGATGGCGTTGAGATTCCCCTTTTACAACATAGTGATGAAGATTCTGATGCTGCAATAGTTGTCATACACAAAGCTAAAGTAGTGGTGGAAGAAGAAGTTGAGGGTGCGCCAGAAGCATCAGAGGTTGCATCGGATCAGAAAAATGATGAAAATAAAGATGCCGATAAAGATTCTGAAACTGAATCAAAAGAATAAGATTAAAATAAGTAAATAACTTAATTAGAACCTATGTCAAATATTGATAAAGGCAATCCCCCTCAGATAAAACTCATTGTTGGATTAGGAAATCCTGAAAAAAAGTTATTAGGCACAAGGCATAACGTTGGTTATTGGTATCTTGATAAATTTATCAACAAATTTCAAACTACTTTAACTGAAGAAAAAAAACTATCTAGTTTATTTTCTAAAGTTGATTACAAAGATAATCAAATATTTTTGATGAGACCCACTTATTTTATTAACGATAGCGGAAAGTCTATCAATAGTTTTATAAGTTACTACAAAATTGCTATTGAAAATGTATTGGTAATACATGATGATATTGATCTTAATGTTGGCTCTGTAAGATTAAAGTTTGGCGGAGGCCACGGCGGACATAATGGATTAAGGGATATAATTAATCACCTTGGGAAAAATTATTGGAGGCTTAGAATTGGCGTGGGTCACCCTGGCGAAAAATCATTAGTCCATAATTACGTTTTAAACAATCCATCAAAAGAGGAAGAGCTAGATATCAATATTGCTTTGAATAATTCTTTTGATGATATTGACATTCTTCTAGACGGTGAATTTGATAAGTACACTAAAATTTTACATACGAGGGAGTAATGGGATTTAAGTGCGGTATCGTTGGCTTACCTAATGTTGGTAAATCAACATTATTTAATGCTTTAACAAAGAATAGGGTTGCAGCAGAAAATTATCCATTCTGTACGATAGACCCGAATGTAGGGATTGTTGAGGTAAATGATTCAAGGTTAAATGAATTAGCAAAAATAGATAATCCTAAAAAAATTATCCCAGCAGTAATTGAGTTTGTTGATATCGCTGGTTTAGTTGCGGGGGCATCTGAGGGCGAGGGCCTTGGCAACAAATTTTTAGCAAACATTAGAGAAACTGACGCAATTGCACACGTTATTAGATGTTTTGAAAACGAAGACATAACGCATGTCTCTGGTAAAATTGATCCACTATCGGATATACAAACTATTAATACTGAACTTCTTTTGTCAGATCTATCAATTGTTGAGAAAAGCTTATTAAGGTTAAAAAAATTATCAAAGACTGGAAAAAAAGATATTCTTGCTGAACTAGAAATTTTAGAAAAAGTCGAAGCAGAGCTTAATGACGGAAACTTTCTAAAAGATATATATAAAGAAAATAAAGAATTGTTAAAACAATATAATTTCTTAACAACGAAACCGTTCTTTCTAATTCTAAATGTCGCAGATGATGAAGTTAATGGAAATAAATATACAGAGGAAGTGAGAATTTTCTGTGAAGAAAAAAATATTTCAAATATTATTATATCCGCAAATGTTGAATATGAAATCTCTTTGATGAACGATGAGGAAAAAAAAGAGTTTTTTGAATTATATAATTTAAAAGAATCTGGCATCGATAGAGTAGCAAAGCATGGATACGATATCTTAGATTTAGGAACTTTTTTTACTTCAGGCCAAACTGAAACAAGAGCTTGGACTATAAAAAAAAATTCATTAGCACCAGAAGCGGCTGGTAAAATACATACCGATTTTCAAAAAGGATTCATCAGAGCCGAAGTTATTTCATATGATGATTATGTGAATTTTAAAGGGACAGCGAATTCAAAAAACGAAGGTAAGATGCGCCTAGAGGGAAAAGATTATCAGGTAAATGAGGGAGATATAGTTGTATTTCGTTATAACGTTTAAGTATAATAATTGACTCTTGTATATGGCTATGTAGCTCAGATGGTTAGAGCACAGCACTCATAACGCTGGGGTCGGTGGTTCAATTCCACCCATAGCCACCAGGATTTTTTCACCGCAGTTTAACTCATTGATTTCATTCAGTTCACTTTTTAAAATAGCTTAAAAATGTTTCCTTAATTTCCTATTTCATGGGAATATAGATGGGAATATAGAAAAAATAATATGATATTAAATTTTAAAGAAAAAAAAACAAATATTTTTAAAAACAGACCAGATGTTGAGCAAAAACTTGTTCAGAAATTTTTTAATAGTTTGGATTCAAATGAAAAGAACGAAGAGGATGTAGATAGATTTTTTGTTGACGTCGGAGCTAATGATCCAGTTATAGATTCACAATCTTATCATCTTGAGAGTTTAGGTTGGAAAGGACTTTTAATCGAGCCATTAAAAGAATACACAGACTTGCTTAAAAGCAAGAGGTCTAATAAAGTAATTCAAATTGCTTGCTCATCGAAAAAAAATCATGATAAAATTCTAGATATAATAGTTGCTGGTGTTCACTCCACACTTAACGCTAAACCAATTGCTGTAGGTGTAAGCTCTAATAAAACTCAGAAAGTAAAATGCAAAACTCTCGACCATGTTTTAGAAGAACACAATATTCAAAAAAACTTTGATTTTCTTTCTATTGATGTAGAAGGTCACGAAATGGAGTTGTTTGATGGTTTTTCACTTAATTATTGGATGCCCAAATTAATTGTTTTAGAAGACCATATTATTAATCATGATAAACATAATTATATGAAAAAAAATAATTACCAACTAATATGTAGAACAGGTCTTAATAGCTGGTATGTGCCAAAAGCATTTAACTGGCATCTATCACTAAAAGCTAAATTTGAATTTTTTAGAAAATTTTACCTTGGTATTATTTTTAGAAAGCTGAGGTATTTAAAGTAACGTAAATTTAATGGGAATATACATGGGAATATGAAAATCCCACTACCCAAATAGACCTATCTATAGGCATATTAGCTTACACCCATAGCCACCAAGATTTTGTCATCGCAATTTAACTCCTTAATTTTATTCAGTTCACTTTTAAAAATAGCTTAAAAATATTTCCTTAATTTCCTATTTCATGGGAATATAGATGGGTATATGGAGTTAATATTATGAAAAAAATGTACTTACTTCTTTTCCTGTCAATAAATTTATTGTTAGTTTCATGTGCAACTCAGACAATAGGTCAAAAAATAGAAAAAGAACAAACAGTAAATATAAAAGAAAAGGATTCTCGTATAGCATTACATTTTAATAATCTTAACAAAATGCTAATGAAGTTAAAAATTAATGGCCAAAACATATTAGACTTTTTGAAAAAAATCGAAAGGTATACTTCACCAGAATAGAATTCAAAGAAACCATCTACAAAGCTTATTAAAAAAATATGTTTGCAGCTAGAAAAGCAAAGAAAAAACCAACTATATAAATAATTATTGAAAAAATAATTATATATAAGCTAAATTTTCTTAAAAACATACAAGCTTTAGCTTGTTTTTCATCGACTGGACATGGCGCATTACGATTAATCCATAAAAAATAACTTGATAAGGATAGAAGAATTCCCGCCACAATAAAAATTGTAATCTTATATTTTGAGATTACTGTTATCCAGGGAGCTACCGAAATAAAACCAGCTAATGCTGCACCCATACCCAAAGTAACCAATAATGCAGGCAGGGCGCAACATAATAATGTTCCAATACTAGTAAACAGACTTAAAACAGGAAATATTGCCTGCCTATATATTTTATTCGACACGATTAATCCTTTCCACGTTGTAACCTGAATCAGTAATAAGTTTTGTTACGCGCATATCATCTATATTTTGACCATCTTTTAATTCTATTTTAATCATACCCTTATCCATATTAATATCGACAGCTTGAACAGATTCCTCTTTACTAAATAATTTTTGTATTGATTGTGCGCAAAAATCACATACCAAGCCATTTACACTTACATGGATCTCACTAGGCAAGTCTTTTTCGCCAGCATTAACGGTTAAACTGAAACATAATAAAAGCGGAACTAACAAATATCTAAAATTATTCATATTTATTTCCTCAACAATTTAAAAACGAACAAAGTAATTGAAAAGAAATTTTCCTCTATCATTCAAGCCTAGCTCAACTAAATGAACACTTTTGAAAAAACGAAATAAAGGAGTAACTTCAAAATTTTCTTTATTCTCTGGTTTATGTTCTATTTTTAACATCAACCAGGTATGTAAATCACCAAAATCACCTTGATATGGCGCCAAACCAAACGTTATTGATTGCATGAAAGCATCGTAAATTTTGTCTGCATCTGTATATCGATTTTGGTATTTTATAAAATAACTTCTGTTTTCCCAGTCATATGAAATTCCTGTGAAACCAGAAAGTTTAATTTCTCCATCAAAATTAGATTTATCACTATATGCAAGCCCAATACCAGATTTTATATAAAAATTTGCCTGACTATTTTTTTTGTTCCAACGTTTCACTAAATTATTTATTTGTAAAGAATTCAGGATAAACTCTTCGTCATGCCAATATTCTAAGTTATGCCCAATTGATAATTTATGAGTTGGAGAAAAATGGGCATGAACTCTATTTAAATTTCCATCATTTTTAAACATTATAGTCCATCCACCCGCATAAGATATAGGCCTTGCAAAAGAGGAATCGGTAACTATCCCAAAAAAAATTATAAAAATTAATATAAAACGCACATATTCTCCAAAAAATAATAAATTAAATACTAGTTATTATTAAAGCGATAAATCTTAAGAGAATATTTTTGGTGGTGGACCCTTAGGTTTTGTAATAAAAGAATATAACTCTTTAATTATATTTTGTTTTTTTTTCACATTTAGTTCTGAAAACGAAAAATCAGAATTCAAATTAAAATTACCCATTTGATTGTTTAGAGAACAGAATTTACATTCAGCACAAACTTCAGTGTCATCGATGTGAGTCTGATGATGGTTATCTTGATGTTTGGAAGTCTCATGACATTTATTCATAGATTTTTGAATAGCTACGGCACTATCTTGATTTTTAATAAAGCCTATATTTTTTATACAATGTTCACTTAGAGCTAGCGAAAGGCTTGAATTAGTAATCAAAGCCAAAGATAAAAAATATTTTAAAAAACATTTATAGTTCACCTTTAAAATGTACATTTTTTTAGGTAAATGTTCAACTAATTTGGCTTTTTGGACATTTCAACAAAATAGAACAAAATCTATAATTTTTCGTGAATATATCTATTAAAATAATTTTTCATTATCTTCCAGGACATATGCATGGCATCCCTATTATATTTGAGCCCGCTTGATATATCATCGGCATCTGGGTTTGTAAATGCATGGGCAACCCCACCAAAAATATGCACGAACCAACTTGAATTTTTTTCTTTTAACTCACCTATTAATTCTTTTAAATCATCCGCGGGCGCATAAGGATCCTCATCACCATGAAGTATTAAAATAGGGGATTTTATAATCTTTGGATTATCAATATTTGGCCTATCGTATATTCCGTGAAAAGAAACTATCACATTCACTTCTGCACCTGATCTAGCTAAATCAAGAACACACTTTCCACCAAAGCAGTATCCTATTGCTGCAATTTTCTTACTCTCAACGAGCTTATGTTCTTTTAATAATTTTAAACAGTAATTTATTCTTTTTGATAAAACTTTTCTATCTGCAGATAGCTGATTCATTAAATCTAAAGACTCTTCTGGACTATTACCCCTTATTCCTTTTCCGTACAAATCAATGGCAAACGCAAAATAACCTTCTTTCGCAAGAAATTCTGCTTTCTTTTCTTCTAATTTGGAACATCCAGAATATTGATGAGAAACAAGAACTCCAGGCATAGGTTCTTTAATATCATTGTCGTAACATATTATGCCCTGAAAATCCTCACCATCAATTATGTAATCGAAATTTTCTTTTACTATCAAAGTTCTAAAAAAAAAGTTAGTTATCGTTTAAGTATTAACTTATTTTCCCAAACAGTCTACTAAATTATTTGAAAGATTTTCAAGAAGATCAACATACATATTTGGGCCAGATTCTAAATCTGCTCCTAAAGGATCGAGTGTACCTACTTTTACATTTGTATCTTCAATTACAGTATTTATAATTTTCGCTCTAAATTGCGGTTCTTTAAAAACACAATGTGCATTAAGAGTTTTAATTTTTGACCTAATTTTTATTAACCTATTTGGCGATGGCGGTTGTTCTGGATCAATTAGTATTGAGCCGATTGCATTCAAACCATAAGCTTTTTCAAAGTATTGATAAGCATCATGAAAAACAATAAATTTTTTCTCTTTAATTGGATTTAATTTTAATTTGATAGCTTTATCAGTAAGTTTTATTTTTTTAATTACTTCTTTTGCATTTTTCTTATAGATATTTATATTTTCAGGGTACATCTTACTTAATTCACGAGTAATACCTTTTACTATTTCAATACCATTTTTAGGGTCAAGCCAGAAATGCACATCTTCAGATCCATGCCCATGATCATGCCCATGATGATCATGTCCATCTTCTTCCCAATTTGCACCTTCTCTCAAAGAAAGAAGATTTAGATTTTTAAATTTTGCCACTTTAAAAACTCGAACATCGCTCGGTAAACTAAAAATTGTTTTTCTTATACCTGACTCTAGCTGCCCAGCATCAATATGAAAAAAAACAGCAGCATTATTTAACATCTTTGCATGAGATGGCTTTAGAGCAAAATTATGAGGGGAAACATTACCCGAAATTAACAACGAAACTTCATCAGTATCTCCGACAACAGCACTTACTAGTGAATGCAGAGGTTTGACACTTGCAACAATACCAGAATTACTTGCCATTACATTAAGACTTAGAAAAATACTTAAAACAAATATAAATACATTTTTATACATAAGTGATATCCTTTTTATTATGTTATTTTGTTGACAAACTTAAATTGTCGCTTAATATAAATGTTATAATATAACATCATTGTTTTCAACAGGTATTTTTTATAATGAGAAAGGGTCAAAAAAAATTATCCGCATCCTTAGAAGCTTTAAAGAAAGCCGAGGCGATATGTGAAAGTAACGGCCTAAAATTAACTAAATTAAGAAAACAAGTTTTAAATTTAATTTGGAAAAAGCCTGGGTATGTAAAAGCCTATGATCTCCTTGACGAATTAAAAAAAGTTGACCCATCTGCCAAACCACCAACTGTATATCGTACTCTAGACTTTTTAATGGAAAATGGTTTAATCCATAAAATACAAAGTGTGAACGCTTTTATTGGGTGCCCCCATCCTGACGAACATAATGAATGTTATTTTTTAATATGCGATAGATGCCAAAAGATTGAAGAATGCTGTTCTACAAAAATTAATAATGTTGTTTCTTCAACATCAAAAAATAATAACTTTACCCCGAGTAAAGTAACTTTTGAGATAGCGGGCACGTGTCAAAACTGTTTAAATTAAATGCCATCACTTATTGAAGCAAAAGGTCTAGATGTTTATAGACAAGGAAAAGAAATTCTTAAAGATGTTTCTATTAGCGTTAATAAAAAAGATTTTATTACAATCATTGGACCAAACGGTGCAGGAAAATCGATTTTACTTGAATGTTTAATGGGTACTTTTAGTCCTGACCGAGGAGAAATCAATAAAAAAGACAATATTTCAATAGGTTATATTCCTCAAAATTTTAACCCTGATAATTCAATGCCAATATCTGTGGAGAGATTTTTAATGCTAAGAAAAAAAATTATTAGCGAAGAATTAAGAGTTATTTCAGAGGAAACAAATATTTTTAGTATTCTTTCAAAGAAACTATCCAATCTTTCTGGTGGTGAACTACAAAGGGTTTTATTAGCACGAAGTTTATTAGGAAATCCAGAGTTATTAATTTTAGATGAGCCAGCACAAAATCTCGATATAAAGAATCAATTAAACTTTTACAATTTGTTAAATCAAATTTATCTCAAAAGAGACATAAGTATTCTCATGGTTTCGCACGATTTACATATGGTTATGGCATCTACAAAGCAAGTAATCTGTCTCTATCACCATATTTGCTGTTCCGGAGAACCTCAAGCAGTCGCAAAAGATCCTGAATTTATAAGTTTATTTGGTAATGATATGGCAAAGATGATGTCTGTCTACCAGCATACACACGATCATTCACACAATGAGAATTTAAATGATTGAGCCATTTCTTATCAGAGCAATAATTGCTGGAGTTGGAGTTGCCATAATTACCGGAGCGATTGGTTGTTTTGTTGTCTGGCGAAGAATGGCTTATTTTGGCGACTCTCTAGCTCATAGTGCTTTGCTTGGGGTTGCGCTCGGACTTGTGCTAGGTATTAGTACAAATCTAGGAACGATGATTATATGTTCAGTATTTGCAATTTTGTTAATATGGCTGCAGCAAAAAAAATTTTTAGCGACAGATACATTATTGGGAATCTTGGCACATGCGGCTCTTTCAATAGGTATGGTTACACTTAGTCTTTTAGAAAGAAGCGTTGATCTTCACTCGTATTTGTTCGGAGATATATTAGCGGTTACAAATCATGAAATTTATTTAATATTTTTTGGCGGTATATTTGTAATAATTTTTTTATTCTATAATTGGTCATCCTTTGTTTTAACTACTATTAATGAAAAGTTAGCAAAATCTGAAGGTTTAAATACTTTACTCAATCAATTATTAATAATGTTATTGATGACAATTGTTGTTGCGGTTTCATTTCGAATTGTTGGACTTCTATTAATAACCTCAATGTTAATAATTCCTGCGGCAACGGCTAGACAAGTTACGAATTCTCCCGAAGCAATGGCAGTTGTTTCATCAATATTAGGAATCTGCGCAGTAATGTTAGGCATATATCTTTCTTTACACCTTGATACTCCCTCTGGTCCATCCATCGTTGTTGCTTCAGTTGTAATTTTCATTTCAGTATTATTTTTTACTTCTCTGCGAAAAAATTAATAATTGAATCGAATAATTGACATATTACTATAATGTTATATTATAACATTTCTTATGTTATACTATAACAATTATTATGCAGGGAGAATCTTATGAAATTTAAACTATTATTCGCATTATTACTTTGTGCGTTTATATCATCAAAGTTTGCTATTGCTGCTGATGACGATCATGACCATGACCATGCTGCACACTCTGACGAACCATTTTATGGGCATGCAGGTATTCGAATACATTTTGATCATATTAATGACGCAGGCGAAGAAGATGAAGAGGTAAACGAGCTATATACTCACTCGCATTTTGAGGTTGGCTCAAGCTTAACCGAAGGATTGAATCTTGATGCGAACCTGAAAATAGAAGGGGAGCCTGCAGGACATTCGCATGGCGGAGTTAGCAGGGTACACAATGGTGATGATCGAGTATTCGAGGATCATCCATTCATAGTAGAGTCTTTAACACTTACATATAGCCATGAAGATTTATCATTGTACTTAGGAAAATTCAATCCAAAAGTTGGACTTGATTATCATAGCTTTCCTGGTCTTTATTCTTACTCAATGATTGAAGAGTATAAAATAGCTGAGCGTATTGGAGTTGGTTTTAGATACGCTGCAAACTTGAATGATTTTGGTACTCACAAAATAGAGGCTAGTTCTTTCTTTGCTGATACAACATTTTTGAGTGACTCAATAGTAGATCAAAGAGGACATACAAGTAAGGCAGACGGAGGCCTTGCAAATACAGAAGATTTTGGTTCCTATGCTGTTTCGATAGGAGGAAAAGATTTTTATTCATTAGATAATAACATTGCAGAAAGAATTTTCTACAAGCTTGGTTATGCCCATCAAGAAGCAGGTATTGGCAATGAAGAAGATGAAGTTAGATACTCTGCTTCATTGGGCTATAAAGAAAATTTTTCAGATGGCATAAGTAAAACTTTAATTTTTGAATATATGGACATCGAGCACTATAGTGGAGAAGAAGCACATGACAGATCATATTTTACCTCGTCTTTAGGTTTAAAAATGTACCCTTGGAGTTTTGCAACTACATATACTTTTGTTGATAATGATGCTCCAGCAGAACCAGATGAAAATTATGATGGAAAGATTCTTCAAATTTCTGTGGGCTATACTTTAGCAAATTCTGTGACTTTAAGTTTTGGATTTAAAAGAGCCGATGAAGAAAATGAAGTGAACGAGAGATTTGGTTTAGGGCTTAGATACCGATTTGAATTGTAGATTTCTTAGGGCGACGTTTGATGATCCTTTTCCGGATGAATGGAAGGAGACAGCATGAGAATAGTTGAAGCTGTTAAGCTTAAAAATTTCTCAAAACATTCTCGTTTTAGTTATATTGGAGATAATATCTCTTCTCTCTCAGAAATTTTTAAAGAAAGGATTAATATTTCAATCTGGCAACGAAAACTTGATAGTAAAATTAGAAAAGAAGCTGAAGATATAATTAATTTAAATTCAGATCTAGAACTATCGACTGTTATTTATTCGAAAGACATTAAAAATTTTTTACTTTCAAATGTTAAATCAGAAAATAGCTCTTTAATTTATCAGGATATTACAAAATTGGCTGATGTATTTTCTAATCTTTTTAATATTAAAAAAGTAAGTCTTAGATTTGGCACATTAGACTACGCAATGTGCCCACGTTTTCATGTCGACATGGTTCAATGCCGCCTTATAACAACTTATCATGGTGTTTCAACTGAATGGCTACAGCATAGTAAAGTCGACAGAACAAAATTAGGTCTGGGAAATAAAGGAAAACCAGATGAGGAATCTGGCATTTATCAAAAAAGTGCTGATATCGAACACTTAGAAGAAGGTCATGTCGCTCTTTTAAAAGGTGAAAGTTGGTCTGGAAATGAGGGAGCTGGTTTAGTTCATCGTTCGCCTAAAGTTGAGAGTGCAAAAGAAAAACGCTTATTGCTCACCATAGATTTTGCAGATATATAGTATTTATATAAATAAATGCGCTATAAGCTTATAATTTATTATGGCAATAGAAAATGAAACAATCTTGATTAAAACAAGTGCAAAGAGCCTAAACGACATTACTTTAAGAATTAAAGAGCAGGTTCGATCATCAAATATCCAAGATGGTATTTGTACGTTATTTATAAAACATACTTCTGCATCTTTAATCATTCAAGAAAATGCTGACCCATCAGTACTTCGTGACATAGAGAATTTTTTTAAAAAGTTAGTGCCAGAGAATAATGATTTATATGTTCACACAGCCGAGGGATCTGATGATATGCCTGCACATATTAGAAGTCTTTTAACAAATACACACCTTTCTATTCCAATTATTAACAAAGAGCTGCAATTAGGTACTTGGCAAGGCATCTATTTATATGAGCATAGAAATCATTTTCATGAAAGAAAAGTGATTGTGAATATTATTGGCGAATAATACAATAAAAGAATGTTAGGATTATCCAAAGCTTCAAAGGCAAAAAGAGTTTATGACTCAATTGAGTCGCAATTAAATTCTATTAAAGATTGGTCTACTAGCAAAACACTTCCAAAAGCAATGTGGGTTGACCCGTATATGATTGGTTATTTTTTTAAAACTGTAGCTTTAGCTGAATTAATCACCAATAGAAAGCCATATAGCGCAACTCCAGATCAAATGATTATAAAATTGTGTTTTGAGGATCATATATGTCCGGAAAGTTTTAAAGATTTTGAGAAAAATCTTTTCAATTTAATGGATAAAGAGTTAAAAGCTAAGAAAGCAGGTGCTTTGAAATTCGATGATTTAGGCAATCATATTTCATCAGAGGTTGAAGAAGATATAGGCGAATTTTTACTTGGTAATCGACACGCAAGCAGAGTTATTTTTTTACTTGGCGGTGTTCTAAAAGAGGACATAATTAAAAAAGATCCGCAAATACTTGAGGCTAAAAAATTAACAGATGAAAATAAAGATAGGGATGAGACAAATGCGAAAAAACTTGGTTTAAAATATCGAAATATGCTTCCTTTCTATCTTTCAAAAATTTACTTAAAAGAAAGGATTGAAAAGCTTTCTTCGAGCTAGTCTAAATAGTTAGTAAATATAAGCCAAAACAAATAAAGAGAATTCCTGGAATTACCGTAATCAATTTTTTATATGTATTTTCAAAAGAAGCTGGGGTGAGAATTAGTTTTTCTAGAAGGACAAAGATTGTAAGCCCAATTACAAATGTCATATTCATAACCCCTGCAGCCAAAAGAATTGCCATTAAAAACCAACAACAAAATACACAATAAAATCCATGTCCAAGACCCATGCGAAAAGCTCCGAAATTACCATCTCTCCAGTTCGCCATTACCAAAGAAAGAGGAGATCGACATTTTTCAAGGCATGCATTTTTGTATGGCGTAAGTTGATAAATTCCAGCTGTAATTAGAACAATTCCTGAAAAAATACCATTTATAGATGCCATCATTGGATTCATTAAGCTGACTTGATGGAGTGGATATTGAATTATAGATACCCCTATTGAAAATAGAACCCAAGATGCTAAGTAACCAAAGTAAAAAATGTAAGTCGGACTATATTGTAGATTATTTTTTCTTTTTGATTTATTTACTGTAGCGAACATCAAAACAGTTGGAATAATACTAGGACTCATCATAGCAACCATCATTATTGCCCACATTACAATTAATTGATAAAAATCATTAGTGCTCCAATTATTATTCATTGGCGGCATCCAATAAGTATTTGGCAGCCATGTGGTAGACGATGTACCCATAATCATGTTGCTACATTGACTATTTTCGTCCATCTCCATTTTCATCTCAGACTTTGGCTTCATATCCATCCCCATACCAATTCCTTTCATATTCATTTGGGACATGTTGTTATCCATTGTAAAAAGAAAATACCAACCTGCGAGGGTAACTGCTAAAACCCCGGCAACAACCGTATTTCTTTGCATGGTGCTTAAACTTTCTTGGCTAGACAATTCTTTATTCCTTAGTTGTTAATTATTTAATTTTAATAGGAAAACGAAAATATTAAATGATATGACGTAAATATCAATTTAAAAATACAACATAAAATTAATACCAATTTTTGCAACTATTAAATTATGCAAATAACCTGTGTCATGAATAATGAGAAATATACAATAAATACAAATAATAAAAAAAAATATGCTTTAAAATCAATGATTTTTGAACGAGAAAGATAAAATATTGACATTTATAGTAGGGAGGCTAAAGTTATGCAAAAGGCAGTTTTTATAAATTTCGGGGATGCTAGCGGCAGTAGGTGTATTATATACATCCGTATAGACATTCTTTAATAAAAATGAGGAAACTAATATGTCAGATAATTGGAGTGTTAAAGGTAATTATTTCGAGTCATGCAATTGTGACCTAGTTTGTCCATGTATTTTTTTAGAACCACCAACAGAAGGTTTTTGTGAAGCCCAAGTCGGGTGGTCTATTGATGAAGGCCATTTAGACGGTGTAGATCTCAGCGGAAGAAAAGTTGGTGTTTGGTTGCACGCACCTTGTAAGGGCGAAAATAAAAACCTAACAGATGGCGGATGGTCGCTTGCTTTGTATGTAGATGACGGCGCAAGTGATGAACAGTTTAATGCTATATGTGAATTATGGAGCGGGAACCATGGAGGACATCTCGCAGTTATTGCAAGTCTTGTTGGTGAGGTAATGAGCGCAGAGAAAGCGCCTATTACTATAGAAGATACTGCGGAGAAAAAAGTTCTTAAGATAGGCGATGTTGGACATCAAGAGCTAGCAGCAGTTGCAGGTATGGATGGTGGCGCAGTAAAGGTTAGTAATATGCCACTTGCAGTAGCACCACCTTACGATATTAGTGTTTTTAAATCTGTTAAGAATACGTATACGGGAAATGGAAAAAACTTTTCGCAAACTGGAAAAGTTGGTCTAGCTTCCCCTTTTGCATACGGTCCTAACTAAAGAATAATAATAATAATAATATATGTTGAGCTCTTAGGCCGCTTTTAGCGGCCTTTATTTTATGTTGGCATTTGATAATATACAAAGTCTTATGAAAAAATTAATTATTATAATTTTAATATTATTTTCTAAAAGTATCTTTGCAGAATCCTTAGAGCCAAAATGTAAAGGAAATGATGATTCAAAATGGACAAACTGCTATGGATCAATATCAAAAAATGGAACAACTTATGTCGGAAAGTTTATGAATGGCATGATGCATGGAAAGGGAACATTTACCTATTCCGATGGAGCAACTTACTTTGGTGAATTTAAGAATGGTGAAGAATCTGGCAAGGGAACTTTTATTTGTTGGCAGCATGGCGCTAAATATGAAGGTGATTTTCTAAATGGAAAAAAACATGGAAAAGGCACTTATAATTTTCCTGATGGGTCAAATTATGTTGGGGATTGGAAAGATGGTTATAGAGATGGGGATGGGGTGTATACATTCAAAAGCGGTAAAAAGAAAGTAGGCACATTTAAAAAGAACAAGTTTTTAGGAGATAGTCATGATGGGTAGAGACACATTCCAAGTTTTCGGATCATATATCAATAATATAACCCATCATCATCTATCGGTAAAATTACTCTTCTTTATTAGCCTTATCCATTGAACTGCATTGACTTTCGTCTTTAGCTTCTTTGTTCTCTTTATCTTTGGTACTACATTGGCTCTTTGCTTCAGAGGTCTCTTCTGAGTGATCATGATCACGATCCTCGCCCCCGCTGCAATGGCTAGCAAATGATACAGCTGAGAAGAAGTACATAACTAATAATAAATATTTCATAAAATCTCCATAAATTTAAAATAGCAATATTAATAAAAAACAAGTTTTATCATATCTGAAAAGTATTTACAAAAAATTATAAACAAAATATATGCATTTAAAGTCTACTCACAACTTTTTAATCGAAATTTTTAATCTTTTTGATATATTTAGATTTTAAGTGTTTGGAATTAATGAAAATATGGTTATTGAAGTTTCAAAAGAAAATGCGCTGCCAGACAGAGATAATGAAATAGAAATTTCACCATTACATTATGTGAATAAAAAAAATGTAGCAGAAAACTATCCAAGTAATTTCGAAGAGATATTTGTTGGATTAGGTTGTTTCTGGGGTGCCGAGAGATTATTTTGGAATCTTCCTTATGTGCATGTTACCTCTGTGGGCTATGGAGGAGGTTATACAAAAAATCCAACTTACCAAGATATATGTTCTGGAAAAACCGGCCATGCAGAACTCGTAAAGATTGTTTTTGAGGGAAACGAAACTATTTATAAAAAACTATTAAAAGTTTTTTGGGAAAACCACGATCCTACTCAAGGTAATAGACAAGGAAATGATATAGGAACCCAATACAGATCTTGCATCTATGTCAAAAATGAGAATTTCTACTTATTGGCAAATAATTCCCTTGAAATTTATCAAGAAAATTTAAAAAACAATAAACTTAAAGCTAAGATTACAACAGAAATTAAAATGAACGAAACTTTTTACTATGCTGAAGACTATCATCAGCAATATTTAGCTAAAAATCCTGATGGTTACTGCGGTATAAAAGGCATCGGCGTTGAGTTGGAGATTTGATCTATGGGAAGGCAAAACCTTCTTTTGCTTCCTCAGATTTCTCTGGCCAAAAAGTTTTCTCTTGATTTTCTTCTATGAGTTTTTCGCACTCTTTTAAGGCCTCGCCATAAGTCATAACTTTGTCAAATTTACCAAGATCAGTATGATTTTGCTTATGCTTCCAAGCAATAATATAACCTTGATCGTCCGTTTTTTTGATTAGTGTCTCTGCCATTTGATTAAAAATACTTAATTTGTGTACAACAGATTATAAACTTAATTTTTGTTCGTATCTAGTATAAACTTTTAGCATGTATTTGACAGAAGATAATATTGATAAAGATCCTTTTAAGCAATTTGAAATATGGTTTGAAGAGGCTAAAAAGATTGGTTTAAAGGATCCAAACGCTATGAATGTGGCATCGTCTACTATAAACGGCGTTCCTTCATCAAGAATGGTTTTGTTAAAAGCTTATGATGAAAACGGATTCATTTTTTATACAAACTACACAAGTAGAAAAAGTGAGGAAATTCTCAGTAACCCCATTGTTGCGTGTAATTTTTTTTGGGATGCTTTAGAGAGGCAAATCAGAATTGAGGGAAAAATACAAAAAGTTGATGAAGAAGTTTCTAATAAATACTTCAGTTCTAGATCTAGACTTAGTCAGCTAGGCGCACACGCATCTAACCAAAGCAAAGTAATTAAGAGCTATGAAGAACTTACTGATAAGTTAAATTCACTGGAAGAAAAATTTAAAGGCCAAGATATTCCTCGCCCAGATCATTGGGGAGGATTTATAGTTGTTCCAGATACCATTGAATTTTGGCAAGGGCATGATGGAAGATTACATGACAGGCTTAAATTTAAAAAAGAAAATAATAATTGGATAATAAATAGACTTTCACCCTAAAACAATATTAATAATGCAGGAGATTTTAAATGAGCCAAAATAATATTTGTAAAAGAACAACTATTTCAAATAATTCATATGAACCCTTTATGCTTGGCGATAAACAGGCTGGAGAAGTTCAATGGTTAAGTCAAACAAATTCTAATAATGATCCAACTTTTTCTGGGTTATGGCGTTGTGAGCCAATGACTTTCGAATATGAGTTTCCAGGCGATGAATATATTCATGTACTATCAGGCGAATTACATATTCAGACAAAGGATGGGTACTATGACTTAAACCAAGGAGATATTGTAATGTTTAATAAAGGGGTCAAATCTACATGGATTATTAGGAGTTCATTTAAAAAATTTTTTGTTATTGATAATTGTTAATATTTATGAAAAATTTTTCTAAAATTATTCTTTTTTATATTTTTCTTAGCGCAAATACTTATGCTGAAACAACAATTCTTCATAAAAAAAACGACGATGGTTCTCGATATTTTGACATACAGTTTGTATTTTTGTCTAAACATGATGTACGTAAAAACTTCAACTTATTAACAGATTATCTTAAAATTCATAGATTCAACCCATCGGTTTACAATACCGAAATAATAAGTAAAGATGGTGACGAAAGAACAGTACTAAAGACGACCTTTAGAAATTGCATTCATTTCTTTTGTAGAGAAATGATAATGTACGAATCAATTTTAAGTTATTGTGTAAAAGACGAAAAGCCATATTGCCTTATAAATGCTGAAGTATTACCTAACAAAGAAAGCCCTGTATCATCTGGAAAAACCTCTTGGATAATAAAGGAAAATCAAGGAAAAGGTTCAGAAATCTCTTATAAATCAAAGTTTATTGCGGATATATTTTTACCTCCTGTTTTTGGAGAGTCAATTTTTAAAAAAACAATTAACAGAAATCTTCTTCATCTAGATGAGAGTCTTAATAATTTTAGCTATTAATGCTTGGTGCCCTGAGCAGGGGTCGAACCTGCAACCTTCCCCTTAGGAGGGGGACGCGCTATCCAGTTGTGCCACCAGGGCGAATAAATTAAATAATACCATGTTGTTTTTCGAATTTAATTCAAAATCTTCATTTAATTTTAATATAATAGTAAAAATTCATATAACAATTGATAAGGGATAAGAAAGTTATGAACTACGAAGAGCTAATTGGCCAATGGCACAAAGATCGAAATCTTATTGATGGTAGTACCGATAAAGATCAATACATGAAATTAATCCAAGAGGCAGGAGAACTGTCCGATAGCCTGTGTAAAGGTAAAGATATAAAAGACGATATTGGCGATATGATGGTTGTTTTAATAAATATAATGGTGAGAAACAATCTCACAATGGATCAGTGTCTATCTGTTGCTTACAACGATATTAAAGATCGCAAGGGTAAGATGATAGACGGTGTATTTGTAAAAGAAGGGGACGAATGATTTGTAAAAATTCTATAAGAAAAAATCTGGTAATAATTTACTTAATATTATTTTCTTTCACAGTATTTGCTGATTCATCAAAACCTATTGTTCAAGAAGAATGTAAAGGTGAAAACAATAAGCAATGGAACGATTGTTACTTTTATCAATTTTATAATAGTGGAAAAATATATAGTAAAGTATTTTTTAAAAGTGGAAAGATGGAAGGTAAAAAATTTTATTTCTTCGAAAATGGCAAAATCCAATCCAAAGGCTCATATAAAAATGGAAAAAAAGATGGAGTAGATTATCGTTACTTTGAAAATGGCAAAATCAAATCCAAAGGCTTTTATAGAAAGGGTAATATTGAAGGTAAAAATATTGCATACGATGAAAGTGGAAATGTTATAAAAGAAATTTTTATTTGCGAAGGTCGGGATACCTCTAAATGGAGCGATTGTACTGGCATTTTGTTTTCACATAAAAAAGGAATAGAAAATTGTGTTTTCAATATTTATATGGATACTAAAATTTTTATGGGAATAAATTACAAAGACGTAGGATTTTATGTTTATCCCGAATGCGAAATTTTTGTTGGTGAGTGGAAGAACGGTGAGCCACAAGGAGAAGGAGAATATATGTACTGGGTTAAAAAAAATAGCGGGTATAGTGAGGCACAATACTTTACAGAAAGTTTGACTAAAGTTAGTAAAAAATTTAATAAAGAATTTGAATAAAAAATTTTCTTGTTTTACTGTTTTTTATTTCTTACATATTTGCTATATTAATTCTTTAAAAATTAAATTTTATTTATGAAAATTAGATTCCTCACAATGCTTGTAGCAATATTTTTTTTATCTTCGTGTGAAAATTTTCCCTCAATCACAAAAGTTAATTATCACACACGTTGTTACAAACTTAATATCTGTTGGAATATTAAATATAAAATTCTAGATAATAATTTCCTGTATAAAATATATTTCTTTCCAGGACCCAACCATGTAAAGGATGAATTAAAGGGAAAATTTAGTAAGTTAGTAAGCGATGAAAATTTTAATATAGAAAAATTAATCGAAGAAGATTCTCCGCGTTTAGAAGATTATCTCATCAATGGAATTACAAGTAAAAATATGAGAAATTTTCATAATTTTTTGATCGATAACCCAATAACGATACAATTATTGGATAGAGATAATTTTATTATTAAAAGAATAGAGCCACCTTTTTCTAGAAAATCATTGGTTAGAAGGACAATGAGAGGAAATGAAAACTTTCAAGCAAGTATTTTTGATGGGTCAATTTCATTAACCCCAGGTGAAATTAGAGAGTTTCGGTATATACGAACTACATATCAGACTGGAACAATAGATTTTTTTAAAACTAAAAAATGAATGGTACCGCTGAACGGACTTGAACCGTTACTCCCTTGCGGGAATCGGATTTTGAATCCGACGTGTCTACCAATTCCACCACAGCGGCATAGTTTTACTTAAGTGGTACAAAATTATTGAAAATACCTAGCATAAAAATATCATCAACATCTGCACCAAAATCACGAAATGTCGACATATCTATAAAATATGTCGAAGCAATAACGTAGTTCGTTCTAACAAGATTGTTTTTCGCATATAAACTTGCTAGCCCGGCAGAAAAGTTACTCAACTCCTGCGTTTCACCTTTTTTTTGCATCTCTGTTCTAATATGAGACGCCAAAAACGAGGTAAATTCTACCTTTGAAGGGTTCGAGAAAAACATAACTGCACTTATCAGCAATATAACTACATATTTCATGATTCTAAATTTCTTAAATCCACTAAGTATAATCTTTACATATTAGTACCTTTTAAAGTAGAATAACTTCTTTTTAAAAATAAGCAAAATTATAGATATTACGATATGGTTAAAATTAGATTATCTAGAGGAGGGGCAAAGAAAAAGCCTTTCTACCATGTAGTTGCAACTGATTCAAGAAAACGAAGAGGAAGCGGTTACATTGAAAGACTTGGGTTTTTTAATCCAGGAGCTACAGGCCAAGAAGTAAAATTAAGATTGGACAAGGAGAGAATTGACTACTGGCTATCAGTTGGGGCACAAACATCTGAGAGGGTAGCTAAGCTTTTAAAACAAGATTAGTTGATTTGTCTACATCATCACAAAAAATTATTATTGCCAAAGTTCAAGCTCATCACGGTCTAAACGGCTGGGTCAAAGTTTATTCCTTCTCTGAGACAAAAGAAAAATTATGTGATTACAATTATTTTTTTATTCTCGATAATGGTGTCTATATAAAACTAGATCTCGAGGAATCTAAAATTGACAAGTCTTTAAAGTTAAAATTTAAAAACTATGATTCAAGAGAAGATGTTGAAAAATTTATAGACCAAGACTTATTTATAGGTGTAGAACAATTAGCTAAATTAAATAATAATGAATTTTATTGGAAAGATCTCATTGGTTTAGAAGTCTATTTAGATAATGAGAAAAAGGTAGGAAATATTAGTGATATAATAGAAACCGGCGCTAATGATGTGTTAGTTATAACAGGAAATAAAAGTTTTTTAGTACCTTATATCTATGGAGAATCAATAAAATCAATCAATTTAAAGGAAAAAAGAATTTTTATAGATAAAATATATTATGAGCAATAAAACAAGACAAATATTTGTAATTTCTGTTTTCCCTGAAATTATTGAAAATTATATTAAATTTGGTGTTCTTAAAAAAAGTCAGGATAAATCTCTTTTACAAATCAATTTGATTAATTTAAGAGACTTTTCAAAAAATAATGGCAACATCGACGACAAGCCATACGGTGGTGGAGCCGGAATGGTGCTTCAAGCACAGCCACTAATTGATGCGACAAGATTTGCAAAATCAAAATTAGGCAGTCATAAATGTATTTACCTGTCTCCAAAAGGAAAAAAAATTGACCAAAAATTAATAACAGACGTTGCCTTAAATGAAGACCTTATTGTCATCGCAGGTAGATATGAAGGCGTAGATCAAAGATTTATTGATTTAGAAGTTGATGAAGAGTGGTCAATCGGAGACTATATTTTAAGCGGAGGAGAAGTAGCAGCTTGTGTCGTAATTGATTCTGTAGCTAGAATGATACCAGGCGTTCTTGGCAATGAAGATTCAAACCAAGACGACTCATTTTCAAATTCCCTTCTAGAGTATCCTCATTATACTAGGCCTGAGGAGGTCGAAAATCTTCGAGTACCAAATGTTTTATTAAGTGGAAATCATGAGGAAATTAAAAAATGGAGAGAAAATCAGGCCTTAAATGAAACAAAACGAAAAAGGGGTGATTTGCTCAAAAAAAAGCTTTCATAATTTAACTGCAAGGGATATTATCTGCTTCTAAATGAGTATTACGATGAATATTATTGATAACATTAATGAAGAACATTTGAAGAAAATTCCTGAGTTTTCTCCAGGAGATGACGTTGTTGTTCAAGTTCGAGTGAAAGAAGGTGAAAGAGAGAGACTTCAAGCTTTCGAGGGCGTAGTTATTGCTGTTAAGAATAGAGGTATAAATTCATCCTTCACAGTTAGAAAAATATCTCATGGTGAGGGCGTTGAAAGAGTTTTTCAGACGCACAGCCCATTAATAGCGAGTATAAAAGTTAAAAGAAGAGGTAAAGTAAGGCGTTCAAAATTATACTATCTAAGAGAATTATCTGGTAAAGCAGCAAGAATTAAAGAGAAGCTTTCAACAAAGAAATAAGCCAATGACAATCAAATACGAGATGGTTTTTATTAGTCCTGTAGGGCCAATAGGAATCCATTGCTATAATGATAAATTATCCTCTTTAGTTATCAATCATAAATTAAAAAAAACTGACTCAAAGAATGGGCTTTATAGGGAAGTGGGCAGACAACTAGACTTGTATTTTCAAAAGAAAATTCTTGAATTTGACATTCCCTTCATTTTAGAAGGAACAGAATATCAAAAAAAAGTTCTAAACGAGGTTGCAAAAATAAAATATGGGGATAAAAAAACATATTCACAAATTGCAAAGAAAGTTAATTCTCATCCAAGGCCAGTTGGAAATGCATGTAGAAAAAACCCTATTCAATTGATAATACCTTGTCACAGAGTAATTGGAAAAAATAATCTTGGAGGTTTTGCAGGGGGGACACAAAACAGGAATAAAAAAATGTTCGTAGTTAAAAATAACCTTTTGAAGTTTGAGACTAAAAAAAATTAAAAGATTCAATCATCTCTTAAAGAAATACAATATTTAAGCTAATATATTAACTCAGACTTAAACACAGTATATTTAAAATGAATCCAAAAAAATACCCACAGAAAGATCATGGAATTAAAAGGAGTAATATAGACTCAGATATAGATATTGTTGCGGAAACATTAATTGGCAATGGATATCAGGCATTTCTAGTTGGAGGATGTTTAAGAGATATGCTATTAGGGAAGACCCCAAAAGATTTTGACATAGTTACTGAGGCAAGCCCAAATGAAATTTGTAGTTTATTTTTAAATGCAAGAATAATAGGGAAAAGATTTAAAATTGTTCATGTTTATGTAAATGAAAAAAAGTACTTTGAGGTCTCAACTTTTAGATCAGATGTCAAAAAGCATGATAAAAAAAAATTTAAAAAGGTTAATGGCTTAATAAAAAGAGACAATATATATGGAACTATAAATCAAGATGCCTTTAGAAGAGATTTTACAATAAACTCCTTATATTATGACTTAGACAGCGAGATAATTCATGATTATGTTGACGGAATGAAAGATATCAAGAATAAAAAATTAAAGCTAATCAAAAAACCTTCTTTAAGTTTCCAAGAAGATCCAGTAAGAATGTTAAGAGCAATAAGATTTGAAACAAAGTTGGGTTTAAAATTAACAGATGATTGTAGGCAAACTATAAAAAATATGTCACACCAGATTAATGGTATTTCTCCCTACAGATTGTTTGATGAGGTATTAAAAATTATGCATTCTGGCCATGGTGTTGAAAATTATAAAAAACTTAGAGAGGAAAAATTATTTGAACATTTATTCCCATTTACACATAAAATACTAGAAGACTTTTCCATTTATAATGACTTTTTTATTTGTGCTCTAAGAAATACGGATATGAGGATTAAAGATGGACTTCATGTAAATCCCTCATTCATTTACGCTGTATTCTTATGGCCATACTATAAAGTTTTGGAGGATAAATATATTAATAATAATTCAAGAAGTATAGATGAAGTATTTAGACATATAATTGAATCCCAATCAAAATACATATCAATACCTGATTTTTTTCAAAATACAATATTTTCAATATGGTCATTACAAAGCAGCTTTTTAAATTTAAGCAAAAGAAATATTCAGTATTTAACTAAATTAGATAAATTTAGAGCTGCTTATGACTTTTTTTACATAAGATCACAAATTAATGATGATTTTAAGTCTTACGTCGACAAATGGTTTGAAATTCAAAAAAATGTAAAGCCCGTTAAGAACAAAAATAACAGATAAGGTTTATATGACAGTATCAAATGATAAAAATATTCGTGAGCTTTATATTGGAATTGGTAGTAACTTAAATGATCCATTACAACAAGTAAATAATGCAATCGAAAAAATTTCAAATCTGGACAAATTCAACGATCTAAAAGTTTCAAGTCTCTACGAAAGCTTACCAATGGGCCCTCAAGATCAGAATAATTATATCAATTGCGCAGTCATGTTTAGAAGTGGTGAATCACCAGAAGATATATTATTATTGTTGAAAGATATTGAGTCTTTGATGGGAAGAGAGAAGAGTCATGTTAGGTGGTCGGAGAGAATTATTGACTTAGATATAATATTGTACGGAGATTTGATTTATCACTCAGAAACATTGTCTATACCCCATAAAAATGTTTCTGAAAGAGCATTTGTTTTACAACCTCTTTTAGATATAAATCCTGATATTTCAATACCACAAAAAGGCTTTGCGAAAGATTTGATTAAAGATTGTTTATATAAATATATAAAAAAAATTTAATATGAAGGATTTATCCTCAAAATATATTGTTGTAGAAGGCCCAATTGGTGTAGGCAAAACAAGTTTGGCTAATAAGCTTGCACTGGATTGGGATGCCGAATTAATACTTGAAAATGTAGATGATAATCCGTTTTTATCGAAGTTTTACAAAAACCAAAGGGAAGTCTCTTTTCAAACACAGCTATATTTTTTATTAACGAGGACAAGACAAGTTCAAGCATTTAAACAGCAGGATATATTTTCAAAGCCAAGAGTATCGGATTTTATGTTACAGAAAGACAGGCTGTTTGCACAAGTAACACTTAGCAATGAAGAATATGATTTATATGATCAACTCTATTCTTATATGACTGTTGATATACCAAAACCTGATTTACTAATCTACCTTCAAGCACCTGTTGAAGTGCTTGTTAAAAGAATAAAAAAAAGAGGTAGAAATTTTGAAAAATCAATTACAAATCAGTATCTTGAAAAGCTCAACACGACTTATTTAAAATTCTTTAATTCTTACAACGTATCACCTTTATTAGTTGTTAATGCAGAAGACATAGATTTTGTAAACAATAAAAATGATTACCAAAATTTACTAGATAAAATTGACACGATAGACAAAGGGAAGCATTACTTTAATCCAATGGCCAGTATCATAAATGAATAAAATAAAAAAAACTTTAAAAAAGTATGTTGAGTCGAATCGACAAATATCTTGCGTAACTTGTTATGATTCATCATTTGCAAAAATATTAAGTGATTCAGGAATAGATATAATACTTGTAGGAGATTCTCTTGGTATGGTCATTAAAGGAGAAAAAAACACGCACAGCGTAACCATGCAAGAAATTATCTATCACTCTAAGTGCGTTGCAAAAAATAAAAAAAGTTCGATATTAATGGTAGACATGCCTATTGATAGTTATATTAACGAGTTGTTGGCCATTAAAAATTCACGAGAAATTTTAAAAAATAATGTTGATATTGTAAAACTTGAATATAAAGATGAGCACAAGACTATTATCGAAAAACTAATTTCTAATAATATACCAGTTTGTGCTCACTTAGGTTATCTTCCACAATTTTCTTCAGATCAAGGAGATGTAAGAATATATGGTAAATCTGATGTTGAAAAAAATAAAATTTTAGAACAAGCTAAAGTATTAGATAAAATGGGCGTCGATATTATTTTGCTAGAGTGTGTTGAATCTAATTTAGCTAAAGAAATAACAAATATTTCAAATACACCGATAATAGGAATTGGCTCAGGAAATCATTGTGATGGACAAGTTCAAGTATTATATGACATTATTGGAGTCTCTGAAAATCCTCCTAAATTTTCAAAAAACTTTTTGCAAGAAAGTAAATCTGTAGAAGAAGCAATTAAAAAATTTAAAACACATATTAGTAAATTAAACATCCAAAATAAATGAAAATTTTTTATTCGATTGATGAATTTCTCAAAAATCAATTACAAATTGAATATTTCATTCCCACAATGGGAAATTTACATGATGGTCACTTATCTTTAATAAACCAAGTAAAAGGTCCTTCGAAAGGAACTTGTGTTAGTATTTATGTAAATGAAGCCCAATTTACAAACCAAGAAGACTTTGATAATTATCCAAAGACGCTTAATGACGATATAGAAAAATTAAATTCATTAAATGTTGATTATTTATTAATTCCAGAAAAATATGACATTGAGAAACATTCACAATCTTTTGATACAAGCAAAGAGCCAAAACATATAACGACTGAATTATGTGGCAAGTTCAGAATAGGACATTTTCTTGCAGTAATGGATGTTGTTGATAGATTTTTTCAAATTGTGAAACCCAGAAATGCGATTTTTGGCGAAAAGGATTACCAGCAACTCCTAGTAATTCAAGAATTAATTAAAATATGTAATTATGATATAAATCTTGTACGATCTCCAATTATAAGAAATAACGAAGGACTTGCACTGAGCTCGAGGAACAATCTTCTATCTAATGAAGAAAGATCATATGCTGCAGAGATTTATAAATCATTGAAATATGCAAAAAATCTTTATGATGATAAAGTAAAAATTGATGATATTACTGAGCAAATAAACAAATATTTTGACGAACTTCCAATGAAGATAGAATATTTCTCTATTAGAGATCTTAAAACGTTGCAGCCTAGATACGATGATGATCTGATAGCCTTAATTGCTGTATATCTGGGAAAAGTTAGACTTATAGATAATATAATTATAAAATCAACTTCCAAATAATATTTATAAGAAAGTATCCATATGGTATTAACATTTTTAAAATCAAAGCTTCACGGCGCTATTGTAACTCACTCAGAGCTTGAGTATGACGGTTCGTGCGCAATAGATAGCGAAATTCTCAAAGAGGCAGAGATAAATGAGTATGAAAAAATTGAGATATATAATATTACTAATGGAGAAAGATTTTCCACCTATACTATTTTGGCTCAACCAGGAAGTGGAATAATATCAGTTAATGGAGCAGCCGCCCACAAAGCTAAGCCTGGAGATAAGCTAGTTATATGTACATATCTAAATTTACCAAAAGACAAAGTAAACACACATAAACCACTCTTAATTTATCTTGATTCAAAAAATAAAATAATTAAGAAATCAGCTAGCATTGCAATGCAATTAGTATAAAGCATTCAAGAAAATGAAAAAAATTTTCTTAAATCAATTAAAAAATATAAAAAAAGATTCTTTACGCTGCAAAAAAAATCTCTTAAAAAATAATTTATTTAAAAATAATAATTCCTTTTATATTGAAACAGATTATATTTTTTTTGATTTTAGTAGAAATATTATTGACCTAAAAACATTGAATAACTTATCTAGTCTGGCAGAAATATTAGAAGTAAAAAATAATTTTAAAAATATTTGCTCAGGTAATATTACAAATAAATCTGAAAATAAAAAAACTCTTCATACAGCGATGAGGGGGACTCTTTTTAATCTTGATAAAGCTATAAAAGACGAAGTAATAGATTATAAAAAAAATTTAAGGGAAATATCCGATAATATAAGATCTGGAAAGCATAAATCGTTCAACGGAAAAAAATTTACTGATGTTGTTTCAATCGGAATCGGTGGCTCTCATTTTGGCACAAAAATGGTTTTTGAAGCATTGAATGAGTATAGAGTAAACAAAATTAACCTTCATTTTATTTCAAATTTAGATGCAACTGAAGCTAATGAGGTCTTATCAAATCTTAATAAAGATACAACGTTGTTTGTAATAGTATCAAAAAGTTTTAAAACATCAGAGACTTTGGAAAATGCAAAATTAGCTAAGAATTGGTTGAAAAAACAAGGTAATAGAAAAAATGTGATGAAAAATTTTATTGCAGTTACACATAATTTCGAAGAAGCAATTAAGTTTGGAGTTGATGAAAGGTTAATAATTGATGTTTGGGATAGCGTGGGTGGGCGTTACTCCTTATGGACCGGTGTTAGTATTGGATTAATAATTTCAATTGGGTTTAAAAATTTCTCGAAATTTTTAGATGGCGCCGCTTTGGGTGATAAACACTTTTATTCAAAAAAATATAGTAAAAATATACCAGTTATAATGGCACTTTTGTCTTTTTATTATTCAAGATTTTTTGGGTCACAAAGCCATTTAATATTACCATATGATTATTCACTACGTTTAATAGTTGATCACGTTCAACAAGTCGAGATGGAAAGTAATGGGAAATCTCTTGATATTAATGGAAAAAAATTCTCAAACATCAGCGGAAATATTGTTTGGGGTTCAAATGGTATTGTATTGCAACACTCAATATTTCAACTTCTTCATCAAGGAAACATTTTTATACCTTCTGACTTCATAATTTCCAAAAACGTAAGCTCGAGAAAAAAAGATAATCATCATAAAGTTTTTTCAAATTTTTTAGCCCATATTGAGACATTAAATAAAGGTTTTTCCAAAAAAGAAGCAGATGATCTTTATGAAAAAAAATATTCTAAAAAAGGACTTGATAAAGAATTAGTTGTAAAGAACCTTACTTTAGCTGGAAACAGACCAGCTAACGCATTTCTACTAAAAGATATATCACCAGAAACTTTAGGCATGCTTTTATCCTTTTACGAACATAAGACTTACGTTTTAGGATTATTATCTGATGTGAATTCTTTTGATCAATGGGGCGTAGAAATCGGAAAAATTATGGCAAAAGATATCTATAAGGATATAAAATCCTCAAAAGATAATAAAAATGGAAGCGTTTTACTGAAAAAGTACTTAAGTAAAAAATTTTAGTTTTTCAATTAAAATTTATATAAATTATTTTTTTCATTATTATGATATAAATTATTATGTGTGGAATAGTTGGCGAATACTTATATAACAGTCAATCTCAAGATTGTGAAAACATTCAAATGATGTTAAGTACAATTAGGTCGCGAGGCCCAGACTATTCTGGATACAGTATTAATTATCCAATTTCTCTTGGCCACTCAAGGCTATCAATTATTGATTTATCATCTGCTTCAAATCAACCCTTTTTTGATGACGAAGCAAAATTAGAAATGGTTTATAACGGGTGCATTTATAATTATAAAGATTTAAGAAAAACACTAATAAAAATAGGACATATTTTTAGAACAACAAGTGACACCGAGGTTATTCTCAAGAGTTATATCGAATGGGGTAATGATTGTTTAAAAAAATTTGAAGGCGATTTTGCATTTGCAATATGGGATAATAAAAATAAGAAACTTTTTCTTGCGAGAGACAGATTTGGTGTTAAACCATTATATTATGTAAATCAGCCTAATTTCTTTAGATTTGGATCATCATTACAATCTTTAATTATAAAAAAAGACTTTCCAATAGAATTTGATTCACAATCACTTCATTTACATTTTTCACTACACTCTTCAATTCCAGCGCCAAAAACTCTTTTTACAAATATTAAAAAACTCATTCCAGGACATTACATGATTATTGAGAAAGGAAAAGAGCCTTTTATCCAAAAGTATTGGCAATTGGAGAATACTCATAATCAAAATTTAATTAAAGATGAAGCTGAGGCGCAAACTTTAATCGAAGAATCTTTAATCCAATCCGTTGAGAAAAGAATTGATGCTTCAGATACTGATGTTGGTATTTTACTATCAGGAGGGCTTGACTCAAGTTTAATTGTAGCTTTAGCCAAAAATAAATTTGATAATATAAAAACATTTAGTATTGGGTTTGAAGATGACGAAGAAGAAAAAGGAAGTGAGTTCTTTTACTCAGATCAAGTTTCAAGTAGATTTAACACAAAACATAAAAAGTACGTTATTAAAAATTCTGATGTCTTGCCAAGATTATCAGAAGGTTTTAAAAAAATGTCAGAACCTATGGTTGCTCAAGACGCCATTGCCTTTTTCTTGCTCTCAGAAAAGGTAAGCAAAGACGTAAAAGTAGTTTTGTCAGGCCAAGGCGCAGATGAAGGGTTTGCAGGTTATTTTTGGTATCAAAAAATTCAAAAAGAATTAAATAGTTATGAAAATTTCATTAAACATTATGTTGACCGACCTCATCAAGAAATACTTGAATTCATAAATGAAGATTTTAAAGAAGACTTTACTACAAAATTTATTAAAAATCGATTTCATGAAATGGGTAATCATGACTTGATAAGCAAAGTCTTGAATCTAGATATTACAACGCTTGTTGTAGATGACCCTGTAAAAAGAGTGGATAACATGACTATGGCATGGGGTTTAGAAGCTAGAGTTCCATTTCTTGATCATTTATTAATTGAAGCATCTTTTAAAATTGAACCAACCCTTCATATGAAAAGAGAAGGTAAAAACATCTTAAAAAAAATTGCTGAGAATATTTTACCAAGTGATGTCATTTCCAGACCAAAAGGTTATTTCCCAATGCCTGCATTAAAGTATATCAGAGGCGAATTTTATGAATTTATTTATGATATTCTATGCTCAAATAAATGTTATAATAGAAACTTATATAATAGGCCATATATTGATAAATTGCTGAAAAAGCCAAATGATTTTAGAACGGCTATTGAGGGAAACAAGTTATGGCACGCAGCAGCCACTGAATTATGGTTGCAGCAAAATTTGAATTTTTAATTTGGAGACGAAAAGAAATTATGGATGCTTTAGCAAGAATCAAAGAACAAGTGGAAAACAATAAAGTCATTATATACATGAAAGGCACACCACAAATGCCGCAGTGTGGTTTTTCTAGTAAAGCGGCCGAAGCTTTAAAGCAATGCGGAAAAGAGTTCGCATATGTAAACATATTAATGGATCCAGATATCTTTCAAAATCTTCCAAAATATGCAGATTGGCCAACTTTCCCCCAACTATATATTAATGGGGAGTTTGTAGGTGGTTGCGACATCACTTTAGAGCTCCACGAAAAAGGCGAGCTTAAAAAAATGATTGAAGAAGCTACCTCATCCTAATGAGTAAAGAGATTAATAAAGTTGTTCTTGCTTACTCGGGCGGTTTAGATACATCAATTATAGTTAAGTGGCTGCAAGAAAAATACGGATGCGAAGTGATTACATACACAGCTGATCTTGGACAAGTTGGAGAAATAGATTCTGCTAAAGCCAAAGCAAAAGACCTTGGAGTAAAACAAATTTTCGTTGAAGATCTTAAAGAGGAGTTTGTAAAAGATTATGTCTTTCCAATGTTTAGAGCAAATACAATATATGAGGAACAATACCTTCTTGGAACTGCAATTGCACGCCCGCTTATTTCAAAAAAATTAGTAGATACTGCAAATAAGTGTGGTGCTGACGCCATTGCTCACGGAGCAACAGGCAAAGGTAATGATCAAGTTCGTTTTGAATTATCTGCTTATGCACTTAACCCAGATATAAAAATAATTGCTCCTTGGAGAGAGTGGGATTTAAGCTCAAGAGAAAAACTTATATCATATGCAAAAGCAAATAATATCCCGGTTGATTTTGATAAAAGTAACTCCGCACCTTATTCCATGGATGCAAATTTATTACATATTTCTTATGAGGGAATGGTGCTTGAAGATCCGTGGGTTGAAGCTCCAGAGGATATGTGGAGATGGACTGTATCACCAAAAAATGCACCCGATAAACATGAAGATCTTGAAATTGAGTTTTTTAATGGTGACCCTATAAGTATTGATGGAAAAACTTTGAGTCCTGCCAAAATTTTGCAAAAGTTAAATGATGTTGGTGCTGCAAATGGGATTGGAAGATTGGATATCACTGAAAATAGATTTGTTGGAATAAAATCTAGAGGATGTTATGAAACACCAGGTGGAACTATCCTATTAAATGCGAGAAGAGCTATTGAATCAATAACCTTAGATAGGGAAGTCACACATTTGAAAAGCGAGTTAATGCCAAAATTTGCAAATTATATTTATAATGGTTTTTGGTTTAGCCCAGAAAGAGAGAACTTGCAAAAATTTATAGATTCTACTCAAAAAAACGTTAATGGAACTGTAAAATTATCTCTATATAAGGGAAATGTGATAATCAAAGGAAGAAAGTCAGAAAAAAATAGTCTATATAGTGCAAATCTTGCAACTTTTGAGGATGATATGGATAGTTATGATCATAAAGATGCTGAAGGATTTATTGCTTTAAATGCGCTAAGACTTAAAAATAAACCAAAAAACTAATGCTGTACTTCTATAGTTATCGAGCTTATTATATTTATATATGGGCTCTAAAATGGGAGAGAATATGAGAGAAATCAGAATTATTTTAATAGGTATAGTGGCGATTTTATCTAGTGGCTGTGCCACATATTCTGGAAACTCGCTGACCGATGCAAACGATCCATTGCAATCAGTAAACAGACCAGTTTTCGCTATGAATGATGCATTTGACTCGGTTCTATTTAAGCCATTAGCTAAAGGTTATAGTTCGATCACACCAGAACCTATTAGAAACGGGGTATCAAATTTCTTCTCTAATTTAAATGAAATAGATAACGCTATTAATAACTTATTCCAGGCCAAACCAGAGGGTTTTGCAGTTTCTGTTGGGAGATTAGCTATAAATTCGACAATTGGAATGGGTGGGGTTTTTGATGTTGCCTCACGCATGGGCTTAGAACATTCACCTGAAGATCTAGGACAGACAATGGGCTATCTTGGAGCAGGATCTGGACCATATATTGTTCTTCCACTCTTAGGATCAAGCAGTGCAAGAGATGTACCGGGAAGAGTTTTATCTATGTTCTTAAACCCATTAGCTTGGTTAGATGATATTTCTTTTAGAAATATAATGGTTGGTATAAACGCTGTTGATGCTAGATCGAATCTTCTCGCTAAAGAGGAAATAGCAAAAGAGATATCAAATGATAAATATACACTTTACAAAGATGCATTCTTTGAACAAAGAGAATTTGATATTGCAGACGGTAATCTTGATGATTCGGATTTAACTTCCGATATAGAAGATTAGTTTTATTTTTTTGCATACATACTTAGATAAATTCCATTTAGAATTATAAAGATTACTGGTAAAACAATTCCAAGTATATAAAATTTAAACCCAACCCATGTCTCTTCTGGATAAGAGTAAGCTACATATAAATTTAAAACTCCGCATAATAAGAAGAAAACTATCCACGAATTTGTCAAAAATTTCCAATTTCTATCATCAAGTGTAATTTGATCTTGAATAAGTTTTTTAATTATATTTTCTTTCCCAATCACAAGATTAGCAATGAAAAATAATGCAAATCCCCAATATACGATTGATGGTTTAATTTTTATAAATAAAGGGTTTTTGAAGTATAAGGTGCTAATGCCGGCAACAAGAATTATAACCAAAGTAATGACATGTATTTTTCTTATTTGTTTCAAAAGAGCTAAGATAAAACACTGGAGTGAGTACGCAACCATCAAAATTAAGGTGGCAAAATAAATACTACTTCCTTTATCACTGCTAAGGGCTATGTTAAATATTTCATTTGAATATTGAATATATTGGAAAGGTATATCAGTAAAAAATATATATGTTAGAAAAAAGAGTAAAACTGGTACAAAATCAATAAAAGCTTTCAAAATCAACCCCAATTATTTTTAGAAATATGTTTAGTTAAATTCATATAATGATATAATATAATTTATATAATACCATGCTGTGAGTCTATGGATACTAAATCGGAAGAATTCAAAGATTTAAAAAACATCAGTGTACCATTAGCCTATGTGAAAGGTGAGCCCTACTTATCTGCCCCCAAGGATCTATATTTACCACCAGATGCTTTGGAAGTCGTTTTAGAGTCATTTGAGGGGCCTTTGGATCTTTTGCTTTACTTAATTAAAAGCCAAAATTTTGATATTTTAGAACTGCCGGTTTCTAAGATAACTGATCAGTACATTCAATATATCGATTTAATGAGAGAATTAAAACTTGAGCTCGCAGCGGAATATATGCTAATGGCAGCAACGCTTGCAGAAATAAAATCAAAACTTTTATTACCCCAAAGAAATGTTGCTACAGAAGAGGAAGACGATCCAAGGGCAGAACTAATTAGACGATTACAAGAATACGAAAGATATAAGAAGGCAAGCATTAACATTGATGACTTATCACGAGTTGATCGTGACTTCTATTTACCAAAAAAAGTTTCCTTTAAGCCCATATTAAAAGAGCAAAAAAAAGAAGTTGTTGATTTGGAAAAACTAGTTGTCGTATTTCACGAACTTCTTGAGCAAAATAAATATCTGAAGTCACATGACGTTAAGAAAGATTATTTATCAGTTCGGGAAAAAATGACAAATATATTAAATTCGCTAAATAAATTAGAATTTATTGATTTTAGAACTTTATTAAATTCTAGTGAGGGAAAGTACGGTTTAATTGTCTCATTCCTAGCTGTGTTAGAATTAATTAAATTATCTTTAATTGATTGTGCACAAGCAAATAATGATTCAACTATTCATTTAAAACTTAAATAAGCTAAATTGAGGCTCATGTGAAAAAAAGTGAATGTAAAAAAATAATTGAATCGCTAATTTTTTCTTCACCTAATCCTATTTCAATCAAGCAATTAAGAGATTTTTTTTCTCAAGAAGATTTATCGGGGATATCTATACAATCAACCATAGATGAGATTATTGAAAATTACAAAGATTCTGGTGTGCAATTAAAAAAAGTAGCATCTGGTTTTAGATTCCAAGTTGCCGAAGATTGTAATAAATGGGTATCGAATTTTTATCCTGAAAAACCACAAAAATATTCACGAGCACTTATGGAAACCTTAGCCTTAATTATATACAGACAGCCAATTACTCGTACCGAGATTGAGTCGGTAAGAGGTGTAAGTGTCAGCAGTAATATTATTAAAACATTGTTAGAGAGAGAGTGGATAAAAATTTTAGGATATAAGGATGCGCCAGGAAGACCAGCGATATTTGGCACGACAAAAGAGTTTTTAAATTCTCATAATTTAGTTTCAATAAACCAACTTCCAAAATTAGACGATATTGTTGAATTTTCTGACTCTGAAAAAAGACAATTGGGCCTCCTGGATAACGATGAATTGGCTGAGGATAGACAAAAAATAGATCTTGCTGATTCCGATGATTATAATAGTGAAAATATACACTGATTGAGTAATTTTTTTTAATTTTCATATTTTATAGCCCTTTTTGGGTATTTTTGTCTTGAGTATTTTGGAATATTAGAATATATTGTCGTACCATCTATAAGAAAAAATAATTATATAAGTTGCATTAATGAAAATATCAATACCAAAAGAAAATAGAGAAGGCGAAACAAGAATTGCAGCATCACCTGAAGTAGTAAAAAAATTTACTTCTATGGGCTTTGATGTAACAGTAGAAAGTGGTGCTGGGCTAAACTCAGGATTTACTGATAAAATTTTTGAAGATGTGGGAGCAAAAATTGCTCCAAATACAAAAGATACACTAAAGGACGCGGATATTGTATTCAAGATTCAAAGACTGTTGACGTCTAAAGATAAAATTGACGAGATTTCAATGTGTAAAAAAGATGTAATGGTTATTTCTCATATGTCTGCTCTTAGCGCTAAAGATGACATTGATGAATATGCGAAAGCATCAATAACAACATTTGCCATGGACTTGATGCCAAGAATTAGCAGAGCACAATCTATGGATGTCTTATCATCTCAATCTAATCTTTCAGGCTATCAAGCTGTAATCAAAGGTGCTAATAATTTTAATAGTGCTTTCCCAATGATGATGACTGCAGCTGGTACAGTTGCACCTGCAAAAGTTTTCATAATGGGCGTAGGTGTTGCAGGCCTTCAAGCAATTGCTACAGCAAAACGGATGGGGGCAATTGTTACTGCTTATGATGTAAGAGCCGCGACCAAAGAGCAAGTTGAAAGTCTCGGAGGAAAGTTTTTAATTGTTGATGAAGAAGCAATGAAAGAAGCAGAAACTTCAGGTGGTTATGCAAAAGAAATGACGGAAGACTATAAAAAGAAAGAACAAGAAGTTATAAAAAATCATATTAAAGACCAAGATATTGTAATCACTACAGCGCTGATACCAGGAAGACCAGCCCCTAAACTTGTCTCAAAGGAGATGGTTAACTCAATGAGAACTGGGTCTGTAATAGTTGACTTGGCTGTAGAGACAGGTGGAAATTGTGAATTAGCAGAAAGAAATCAAGTTGTGGATGCTGATGGAGTTAAAATTGTTGGCTATGATAATTTACCCGGCGAGCTTCCTAAGGATGCAAGCACACTCTTTGCAAAAAATTTACTTAATTTTTTATCCCCACATGTAAATTCGGAAACAAAAAGTTTAGAACTTGATTGGGAAGACGAGACAGTGAAAAATACTTTAGTTACCAAAGATGGTGCTATAGTGAATGAAATAGTTAAGGGAGTTTCATAATGGATTTTTTAAGCTTATTTACAATATTCGTGCTTGCGGTTTTTGTAGGTTTTTATGTTGTTTGGGGAGTAACTCCAGCACTTCACTCGCCTTTATTAGCGGTTACAAATGCAATTTCCTCAGTAATAATTGTTGGCGGGTTAATCGCAGCCGTTGCAAGTAAAGGTTTAATAGATTTGTCTAGCACCATGGGACTAATTGCAGTTCTTCTAGCATCTGTAAATATATTTGGTGGCTTTATGGTCGCGCAGAGAATGTTGGCAATGTTTAAAAAGAAAAAATAATAGGGAAAGTAAATGGATAATACAATTTTTGGTTTTGCGTATCTCTTATCGGCAGTACTCTTCATACTTGCATTAAAAGGCTTATCATCACCCGTATCCGCAAGAAAAGGAAACACTTATGGAATGATTGGAATGACAATAGCAGTTGTTACAACTCTGCTGTTACATGGATCAGGTCTTGGCTTAGGAAGTTATACAAATATTATTATTGCGGTTGTAATTGGTGGTGTTTTTGGTGCAATCCTAGCTTTGAAAATTAGTATGACTGCTTTACCTCAATTAGTAGCGGCCTTTCATAGCCTTGTTGGTCTGGCAGCCGTTTTTGTTGCAATCGGAGCTTATAAAAATCCATCAGCCTTTTTTGATGGCGGCATAATTACAACTGGAAGCATGGTTGAAATGAGTTTAGGACTTGCAATCGGAGCCATTACTTTTTCAGGATCTGTTATTGCGTTTGCAAAATTACAAGGCTTAGTTAGCGGGAACCCATTAGTATTTAAAGGACAACATCTTATAAATTTGGTTATATTCTTAGCTATATTGGCTTTAATTTTTATGATATCCGCTGAACCAATGGATCCATCAACTGAGCAATACTTTTGGACTATTGTTGGTTTATCATTTCTTATTGGTTTCCTCATTGTTCTTCCAATTGGTGGAGCTGATATGCCTGTAGTTGTATCGATGCTTAACTCCTACTCAGGATGGGCAGCATGCGGAATTGGTTTTACACTTCAAAATACTGCCTTAATAATAACTGGAGCACTGGTTGGGTCTTCTGGCGCCATTTTAAGTTATATTATGTGTAAAGGTATGAATAGATCAATTGTTAACGTTTTATTAGGGGGATTTGGTGGAGACTCAGATGAAGCAGCTGCAGCTGCAGCAAGTCCGAAAGGAAACGTTAAACGCGGAAGTGCTGATGATGCATCATTCATTATGGGTAATGCGCAAAAAGTAATTATAGTTCCTGGTTATGGTATGGCAGTTTCTCAAGCACAACATGCACTAAGAGAGATGTGTGATCTCCTTAAGGAAAAGGGAGTTGAAGTAAAATATGCAATTCATCCTGTTGCAG
>CACNYJ010000006.1 GCA_902624655.1 uncultured Thiothrix sp. | reverse complement strand
CAGAGCCTGTTTTGTTGTAAATGGCATGGCTTATGCATTATTTATAATTTTCCTAATTTCGATTGCATCAGGTAGTGAAATCTATAATATAAGCTATACAATATTTACTAGTACTATTGGTAAGGTTTTATCGGGCCTCTGGATCTTTTCCTTGTATCTGTATATGTCCAATGAGGTTAGGCATCTGTTTTGGGATCTTGGCTACGGTTTTAGCGGAAATGCTCCCTTTATTTGGTCTCTAATAGTGCTATCAGCTACAGCACTGATGACAGTTATTACAGTCTTGCTTTATTTGCTATAGAATAAGCAAGAGGAGAATTAAAGTTGCTATTAAAAGTTTTACATGGAAAAAAACATTGGTTATACCATAGATTTTCTACTATCCTTTTCTTCCCACTAGCTCTTTGGATTATATATTCCTTAAGCCTTATTCCTGAAATTACTCATGAAAATATGGTCCTTTGGATTAGTCGTACCCCAAACTATATTTTACTTTCAATTTTAATTATAATTTCGGCTCGACACTTTCAGCTGGGGATACAAGTAATATTGGAGGATTATATTTCTACCATCAAGTTTAGAGATTTCTATATAAAGCTTGTAAATATTATCTATTATTTCCTAGCATTTTTGGGTTTAATTGCTATTGCAAAAATTTACTTTGGAGTACAGCTCTAGATGAATAAAAATGATTACGAAATGACTGTCCATGAATATGATGTAATAGTTGTAGGTGCTGGTGGTTCAGGATTACGCGCCACACTTGGAATGGCTACAGAAGGTTTAAAAACTGCATGTATTACAAAAGTTTTTCCTACAAGAAGCCATACAGTTGCAGCTCAGGGAGGAATGAGTGCTGCTCTTGGAAATATGGGCGAAGATGATTGGCGTTGGCACATGTACGACACAATAAAAGGTTCTGACTGGCTAGGTGATCAAGATGCGATCGAATATATGTGTAGGGAAGCAATACCATCAGTTATTGAATTGGAACATTACGGGGTTCCATTCTCAAGAACAGAAGCGGGGAAGATTTATCAAAGACCATTTGGTGGAATGACAACTCATTATGGTGATGGAACAGCTCAAAGGACATGTGCTGCTGCAGACAGAACAGGCCACTCTATCTTGCACACCCTTTACCAACAATCTCTCAAATACAAAGCAGAATTTTTTATAGAGTATTTTGCAATTGATTTAGTAATGAACGACGGAAAATGTACTGGCGTTGTTGCAATAGATCTTGCTAGCGGGAAACTCCACTTGTTCAAAGGACATGTAACATTACTTGCAACTGGCGGTTATGGAAGAGCATATTTTTCTGCAACTTCAGCCCACACATGTACTGGTGATGGAAGCGGTATGGCACAAAGAGCGGGAATACCTCTTCAAGATATGGAGTTTACTCAGTTTCATCCAACGGGAATTTACGGAGCAGGTTGTCTTATTACTGAGGGATCAAGAGGTGAAGGTGGGTACCTTACAAATTCTGATGGCGAGAGATTCATGGAAAGATACGCGCCAAACGCAAAAGATCTTGCATCAAGAGATGTTGTAAGCAGATCGATGACAATAGAGATTAATGAAGGCAGAGGTGTTGGAAAGGATAAAGATCATATTGAACTTCATCTAGAGCATTTAGGTAAAGATGTAATAAATGAAAAACTTCCAGGTATTGCTGAGTCAGCAAGAATTTTCGCTGGTGTTGATGTTACAAAAGCGCCAATTCCTGTAATACCTACAGTTCATTACAACATGGGGGGAATACCCACAAATTATTTTGGGGAAGTTGTGATACCAAAAAATGAAGAAGAAGAAACTATTGTCCCCGGATTGATGGCAATTGGAGAAACAGCTTGTGTATCTGTTCATGGTGCCAATAGATTAGGCTCAAATTCGTTACTAGACTTGATTGTATTTGGAAGAGCTGCTGCTAAACAGGCCTCAAAACTTGTAAAAACAGGAGAAAAGCATCCTGATTCCAACAAAGAATCATTAGATAAAATTGTATCTCGACTTGATAAAACAAGGTTTTCCTCAGGAACACATAACCCATCACAATTAAGGTCAAAATTACAAAAAGAAAATCAGAAGAGTGTCGCTGTTTTCAGAACCGAAGAAACATTAGAGGAGGGTAGAAAAAATATTCACTCAATATACAAAGATTTTTCTGATATAAATCTGAACGATAATTCTTTAAAGTGGAATACAGAGTTATTAGAAACCTTAGAATTAGAAAATCTGATAACTCAGTCTATTGTCTCTGTTGAGTCAGCATATAACAGAAAGGAATCTAGAGGCGCGCATGCGAGAGACGATTTTCCTGATAGAAACGATAAGGAGTGGCTTAAACATACAATTGCATCAATAGATGATAGTGGTATAGTAGATATATGTTACAGAAGAGTTATTTTGACAACTTTAACGGATGAAGTTGAAGCAGTACCACCCAAGAAGAGGGTTTATTAATAATGGCTGAGTTTACATTACCATTAAATTCTATAGTTAAAACTGGAAAATATTTCAAGTGCGAAGGCGCTGATGAAAAGAACATAAGGAAGTTCAAAATTTACCGGTATGATCCCGATGACGAAAAGAATCCAAGAGTCGATACATATGAAATTGACACCACAGATTGTGGGCCAATGATACTTGATGCATTATTAAAAATAAAAAATGAAATTGATACCACAATTACTTTTAGAAGATCTTGCAGAGAAGGAATTTGTGGATCATGTTCTATGAACATCGATGGTAGAAATGCTTTAGCTTGCACAAAAAGTATAGACGAAGTTAAAGGTGATATTAAAATTTACCCGCTACCTCATATGCCAGTTGTAAAAGACTTAGTCACAGATTTATCAAATTTTTACAAACAATATGAATCTGTTCAGCCTTGGCTTCAAGCAGATGAGCCAGAAGATCTTACAACTGAAAGACTTCAATCAAAAGAAGAGCTTGCAGAATTAGATGGTTCAGATGAATGTATTCTTTGTGCTTGCTGTTCAACAAGTTGTCCAAGCTATTGGTGGAATAGTGACAAATATCTTGGACCCGCAACATTAATGCAAGCTTATAGATGGATAGCTGACTCAAGAGACGAACACCAAAAAGAAAGGCTTGAGAGGTTAGAAGATACATTTAAACTTTATAAATGCCATACAATTATGAACTGCACAAACGCGTGCCCTAAAGGTTTAAATCCAGCAAAACAAATTGCAAAAATTAAATCTTTGATGGTTTCAAATAAAATTTAAGTATGGACGAAAAAGAAATTATTTGGAAATGCAGAAGAGGCACTAAAGAACTCGACATGCTAATGAATGGTTTCTTTAATAATTGTTATCATAGTGTTTCCATCACTCATAAAGAAGCATTTGTCAAATTATTATCACTTGAGGACCCAACAATTTACGATTTACTTTTAAATAAAATTTCTTCAAAAGACATTGCAGTAAATGAAATTGCTGATATGATACGTAATATGAGTTTAAATCAAAATTGATTTATTCTCTATATAGCTAAAAAGGTTTTGTTTTTAACGATAACTTTTTTTTGATTAATAAACATATAGAAGAATAATATGTCAGATAGAGAAACCGGTACAGTTAAATGGTTTAACGATTCAAAAGGTTACGGGTTTATTCAACGAGAAAGCGGAAAAGATGTTTTTGTTCACTTCGGTGCAATTAAGATTGAAGGTGACGGATACAGAACACTTAAAGAAGGGCAAGCTGTTGAATTTACTGTAACTGAGAGTGAAAAAGGTTTAACTGCTACAGATGTAGAAGCTAAATAACTAAATCAAACTAGTTTTAAGAATTAAAAAAGATCAAGAGTTAGCTTTTATTCATTTTAAAATCTAATCATCATTTATCTTTAAAATTATTGTTAGAATTAACAATACGCTGCTTTTTTTCTAATTTTTAATTTCATACAAATAGACAGTAAAGTTTTTGATGTGTATTATTATACCTATGAACGTAGGTATACATACAAATTCTGTAAGCAAAAATAATTTTCTTTCCTGGAAATAAATTTATCGATTATGTCTCCTTAAAAATTTATTTTGACTCAAAACAGGTTGAAATCCTTGATTTAAATAAACATAGGAAAGGGATACCAGTAAATAATATTCAAAGTTTTCATGATATTAGGCTGAGCAAATGGTATAAAAATTACTTCTTACATTTATGGTTAAAAAATTGCTTAAATAAAGGCTATTCATTTGATTATCACTCTGAAGTATAATTCATAAAAATTTTTTAAGATTAGGTTTTATGTCAAACGATTTTCAGGTTAAAGGTATAAAAATTGCAAAACTTCCGAGCGATTACGGAAGCACAGGTTTTAAAATGTTTAAAGGCGGAGTATTAAATAACGTTGAAATCGCCTATGAAACCTGGGGTGAGCTTTCAATAAATAATGATAATGCAATTTTAATATTTACAGGTCTTTCACCATCATCACATGCGGCATCCTCAAACATTAATAAAGAGGCAGGGTGGTGGGAATATATGATTGGTCCTAATAAACCTATCGATACAAATAAATATTTTGTTATATGCATAAATTCACTTGGAAGTTGCTTTGGTTCGACATCTCCAGCAACCCTCGATAAAGAAACGGGTAATATTTATGGGACAAAATTTCCAGAACTTTCTATTGAAGATATAGCTAAGGCTGGCCACATGGTTCTCATATCGCTTGGAATTGATAAAGCACACACCGTAATTGGCCCATCTATGGGTGGGATGACGGCTCTCGCCTATGCTTTACTTTACCCGAAAGATTTATCAAATTTAATTATAATATCTGCCGCCGCAAGAGCATTGCCGTTTACAATATCAATAAGATCTTTACAAAGAGAGTTAATAAGAAGTGATCCAAAATGGGAAAAAGGAAATTACACAAAAGATTCAGCCCCTTTAAATGGAATGAAGCTTGCTAGAAAACTTGGTTTGATGTCTTATCGTGCCGCTAACGAATGGCGAGAAAGATTTAATAGAGCAAGGATAAAGAAAAAAGAGGGTCAAAAAATGTTTGATATTGAGTTTGAAGTTGAGAGTTACTTAGATCACAATTCAGAAAAGTTTATCTCAATGTTTGATCCAAATTGCTATCTGTATTTATCGAGAGCAATGGATCTTTTTGATGTCGCTGAACATGGAGGTACAGTTAACGCCGGTTTGGCAAAGATACATACGAAGAGAAACCTAATTATTGGAGTTAAATCGGATATTTTGTTTCCTATTGATCAACAAAAAGAGCTTGCTGACGGTTTTGAAAAAGCAAAAAAGAACTATTCTTTTAAAAAATTAGACTCAATTCAGGGACATGATTCTTTTTTAGTTGATGAAGAAAGGTTTTCAGAAGTTATTTCTGATTTTTTTAAAGATTAGCGTTCCTCAATATCTTTATAACTTGTTTTATCTTTTCCTGTATAAAGCTGTCTCGGTCTTCCAATTCTAAAGTTTTTATCCTCAATCATTTCATTCCAATGAGCAACCCATCCAACTGTTCTTGCTAGAGCAAAAATAACTGTATACATACATTGTGGAATACCAATAGCTTTTAGTACAATGCCCGAGTAAAAATCAACATTCGGGTATAATTTTCTTGAAACAAAGTATTCGTCTTCAAGGGCGTATTTTTCCAGTTCCATTGCTATGTCGAAGAGTGGTTTATTAGGATTGCTACTATCAAGTTTTTGAAGATATTCGTGTGCTATTTCTTGTATAATTTTTGCTCTTGGATCGTAATTCTTGTAAATTCTATGGCCAAAACCCATTAATCTAAATGGATTTTCTTTGTCTTTTGCTTGATCAATATAATATTCAACATCTTTATCTGAGTTTTTTATTTCCTCAAGCATGTTAATAACCGCTTCATTTGCGCCGCCATGAGTTGGGCCCCATAAAGTAGATATTCCAGCTGCAATTGCAGCATATGGGCTTGTTTCAGAGCTTCCAGAGAGCCTTACTGTTGAAGTTGAGGCGTTTTGCTCATGGTCAGCGTGTAATAGAAAAATTACATCCATGGCTCTGGATGAAAGCTTTTTTTGATCATCATTAAGATTTGAGAAAGCCATATTTATAAAATTTCCTGCTATCGATAATGATTTGTTTGGCTTAGTAAAATCTTTTCCATTAATAAAATTTAATATCCAAGCAGATATTATCGGCACTCCTGAAATAAGATTAATTGTGGATTTATATCTGTATTCAATATCTTGAATATTTATCTCATTGTGATATTTAGCAGATAGGTAGCTTAAACATGCTGACATTATTGCCATTGGGTGGCTATCTTTGTTAAAAACTTTAATTATTTTTTTAACTGATTCGTCAACGTAATAACCATTTGAGATATCGCTCGAAAAGGATTGAAGCTCTGTTTTATTTGGTAATTTATCGTTTAATAAAAGGTAAGCTGTTTCTAAAAAATTACTTTTTTTAGCAAGCTCCTCAATTGGATATCCTCGGTACCATAACTTACCCTCATTTCCATCTATAAATGTAATTTTACTTTCGCAGCTAGATGTAGCAATAAAGCCAGGATCGTGCGATAAATAGCCTAGATTTTTTTCAAGTGAACGAATATCAACTACATCAGGGCCTAAAATTGAGTCTAACACAGGAAGATCAATTTCATTATCAGATTGTCCATCTTTAATTGTGATTTTTTTGTCTGCCATTACACCATATATTGTTAAATTGAGGATATTACATCGAGATCTTTGCTAAAACAAAGAAAAAATCATACTAACATATATAGGTAGGTTTTTTAAGTTATGTATCTTCTATTTTTGTATAGACAGAAATTTTATTATGTAATCAACAATTTGCTGAGGATTATTTATATCAAGTTTTTCTATATTTCCTTCAATATTTATATCTGCATCGGTTGCAAATGCTACTATATTTTTATCATTATAAAAAAGAAGGTCTTTTCCAATTTCTTTTCTATAAAGCTCTATTTTAGGAAAATTCTCTTTTTTAAAACCTTCAACTAATATAATATCAGACTCAATATTTTCCAGAATATCTAAAAGATTCTCAAGAGTTAACTCTTGATTATTCTTATTTTCATGTATTAACGCCCATCTTTTTTCCGAAGAGATTAAAATATTTTCTGCTCCTGATTTTCTAATTTCATAACTATCTTTACCTGGTTGATCTAAGTCAAAATTATGATGAGCATGTTTTATGACTGACACGGTGTATTTTTTTTCACTTAAAATACTAACTATTTTTTTTATTAATGTAGTTTTACCTGTCCCACTAAAAGCAGCAAAACCTATAATTTTTTTAATCTTCATTATATTTTTTTAATTGTTCTAAAGTATTAATATTATCAAAGAAACGCTTCTCTTTTTCAAAATAAATATATTCATGATCATTCTGTTGGTACCATGCGTCAATTTTTCTCTCGCCATTTTCTAGAAAATTTCGCAAAGAATTTAATTTTGATTTTGAAATTAGCGTAAAAACTGGCTGCGACCTATCGTGATCATGAGCTATGTATAGGTCTTTTTTATTTACATTTTTCAAGAAGGTTTCGATAACTTCCCATCTAAAATTTGGACAATCACAAGGCAATGTAAAGAGATACTTATTTTCACTTGCTTTTAACATTGTGTATATTCCTGATAAAGGGCCCTGAAAGTTGAGCATTTCATCCTTAATCACGGGATAATTATACTTTTCATACTCCGAAATATTTCTATTTGCGTTGATAATTATATTTGATGTGTGTGGCTTAATAATTTCAATTAATCTTTCAATAAAGGGTTTCCCTTTAAGATTAACTAAACCTTTATCTTGGTTATTCATTCTAGTTGCTTTACCACCAGCTAGAATTCCAATTGAAAGATTATCTACTTCTAACATAAACACCTCTGTAGAAATTAAGAATAATATCTTATAATAGATACAATCAAAATTAATGGAGAAATACTACTATGAATGATAGCAATAATAAACTGCAGATGGAAATTCAGTCAGAAGTTTTTTTAACCTTAATAAAACATTTACAAAAAAAAACCGAGGTTCAAAATATAGACTTAATGAACCTAGCTGATTTTTGTAGAAATTGTTTATCAAAATGGTATGTGGCAGCAGCAAAGGAAAAGGGCATTGAAATTTCATACGACGAAGCTAGGGAAATAGTTTACGGCATGCCATATAATACCTGGAAAGAAAAATATCAAAAAGAAGCGACTAAAGAGCAATTAGATAAATTTAATTCAAGAAAAAAATAATATGGAATTCAGTTATCTCAATGACAAAGATCTTCTCTATTTTTCAAAACATATTCTTTTACCAACAATTGGCATAGAAGGGCAGCAAAAATTAAATACTTCGGAAGTTTCTATTTTTGGTCTTGGAGGACTTGGAAATTTATTATCAACCTATATAGCATCATCTGGTATAAAAAAAATTAATATTATTGACTTCGATAAAGTTGAAGAAACAAACTTACAAAGACAAATAAATTTTTCAAATAGCGATATTGGTATATTTAAGGTTGATGCAATAGAAAATTTTTTGAATAATAAATTTACATCCTTGCAAATTAAAAAATATAACAAGAAAATTGAAACAAAAAATGATGTTATGTCCATTGTATCTAATTCAGATATAGTCTTAGATGGAACAGATAATTTTCAAGTTCGAAAAATTATAAATAAAGCATGTGTTGAAAAAAACAAAAAACTTATTATAGGAGCTGTGGAAGGCTATACAGGCCAATTAATGACAATGGTTTCCTCGGAAAGCCCTTGTTACGAGTGTATATACGAAGACCTAATTGACTCTAATTCCTGCTCTGATAATGGTGTGTTAGCACCTCTCGTTGGAATGATAAGTTCAATGATGGCTTTAGAGTGTATAAATATGTTGACAGGAAATAATTCATCTTTTGATAAAAAACTTTTAGTGGTAAATGGATTAAATTTTGCAGTTGATTCTATTAATACAAAGCAAAATAAAAGTTGCAAAATTTGTAATAATTAATTTATTTCTCTAATAACCTTTTTTTGGCTGCATTTATTTTTGAAGCAATTTCTTTTGAACCGCCTTTATCAGGATGATTTTTTTGCATAGCTTTCTTATGGGCTAAAATAATTTCGTCCTCAGAAGCATTTACTTCTACATTTAAAATATTCGCAGCTTCTTCTTTCGACATAGATTGTTTAAAATTTCCGCTCTTTTTTTGACGATAAAAAGAGTTAAACCTTTGAAGTATTGGTAAGTATCTTAAAATTAAGAAAAGTTTTTTTATAAGTGGAATTAATGCAACAACAATTGCAGATATCCAATGCGCTCTTCCTGTTATGACTAAAAAAATTACTGCAATTGATAGTAAAAAAAATACTCTTTGAGAGTTTTTTTTAAATTTTTTCAATATATAAATCATTGAAATTAATAGGATAATAGTTGATATTGCGTAAACCATATTTTATTGAGATATATTTATAAACTATGTAATATATAAACATAATTACATATAAAAACAATGCTTGTGGGGAGAAAATACAATGAAAGTAAGCATAAATGCATGCGGTCAAGATTTAGAAATTCATCTTGAGGAGTATGGAAAAAATAATAAAGGTATGCCAATTCTTTTCGTACATGGTATACCGACCAATGCAAGATTATGGAGACATGTGCAGAAAAATCTTGAAAGCAAGTACCATTCATTTGCCATGGATATGGTGGGTTATGGGCAATCATCGATGCCGCTTGACGATTTCGAGCACACTTTTAATAATCAAGCTGAAGCTATTAAAGGAGTTATAGAGGAACTTGGGGTAAAGGGCAATGTGATTTTAGTTGGACATGATCATGGTGGAGGAGTTTGTCAGGTTTTTGCTTCAAAATATTGTGATTACATAAGTAGATTGGTTCTGTTAAATCCTGTAGCCTACGATTATTGGCCTGTATTGGAAGTTGAGGCCTTCAACGGTTTAGTAGGTGCAAGTGACGAAGTATTAGCTGCAGCAATGCCTGGAGCAGTAGCTCAATTTGCTGGATTAATGCGAACAGGCAGCCATGATAAAATCGCTTTTACTGACAAAAACGTTAAAGAGAATTACTTATGTCATTGGGGCCGCGACGGTCTTCATGGTTTTAAGTCTTTAGTAAAAATATGTTCTCAACCAACAAATGCAGAAACATTAGCGGTTGATCACAAGAAAATTACCTGTCCAACAGCCGTATTTTGGGCTTTACATGATGCATGGATGCCTAAAGAATCTGGAGAAAGATTAAAGCAGGATATTGCAGGGCCAGTGAGGCTTCAGTTTATAGAGAGAGCAGGACATTGGTCTCAAGAGGATAGGCCAGATGTTGTATCAGCGTATATTGAAGATTTTATTACAGAATGGGAAGGTGTAAAATTATAAAATATTTGGGTGTAGTTTATTGCCTCAATGTTGTTATTGTAGAAATGTAAATAAATTTCGTTTAAAAAAATAATAAACTACACTCATTTTACTTTAAGAGTTCTAAAACCGAATCTCTTTCTTCGATTAGCTCTTTTTCTGTTTTTTCAACTAAGCTTTGAATAGATTTTGATATTTCCATATCGGTCACCATTTCAAATATTCCATTACTACATCTTGATGGAAAAGAAAAGATGATGTCTTCAGATATTCCGAAAGGATTATTATTTGAGATTTGACCAATACTTAACCAATCACTATTACCTGAGGTCCAGTCTCGCATATGAGAGATGGCAGCATTAGCTGCAGACGCAGCAGATGATAGACCTCTTGATTCAATAATTTCAGCTCCTCTATTTTGTATCCTTGGTACAAATTTATCTTTATACCAATTCGTATTCATTAGCTCTTTTATTTCTTCACCATTTACCTCTGCCTTTGTTAAATCTGGAACTTGAGTGTTAGAGTGATTTCCCCAAACAATGATTTTTTTAACTTTTTTAATAGGTGTACCATATTTCAAAGCAATTTGAGCTTTTGATCTATCATGATCTAATCTCATCATAGATGTAAACTGTTTTGTATCAATATCAGGGGCATTATGCATTGTTATTAACGCATTTGTATTTGCAGGATTTCCAACTACTAAAACTTTAACGGTTGACCTTGCATTGTCATTAATAGCCTTTCCCTGTGGTTGAAAAATTTTACCATTATCTTTAAGTAAATCTTTTCTTTCCATGCCTTTTGATCTTGGCTTTGCCCCAATTAAAAGCGCGTAATCACAATCACCAAAACCCTCATTTAAATCTGAAGTAATTGAAATTGAATTTAGAAGAGGAAAGGCGCAATCTTCGAGTTCGTACTGCACTCCTTTTAAAGCCTGCATCGCAGGTTCGATATCAATAAGTTTTAGATTTATTGGCTGTTCTTTTCCTAACATTTGCCCCGAAGCTATCCTAAAGACTGCAGAATAAGCTATATTTCCTGCTGCTCCTGTGACTGCTACATTTACTGGTTTATTCATCGCATCCTCTTCGAAAAATTATTTTTTATGTTGTTTTTCCATATATTCATCAGACTGCATTTCCTGAAGTCTACTTTTTGTTCTCTCAAAATCTTTGTTGATTTTTTTTATATTACATAATTCATCAATCGCAGATTCCGCAGAGATAATAACTTTAACATGTCTATCGTAAAATTCATCAATCAAATTAATAAATCTTCTTGCTTCGTCGATATATGTTTCATTCATTATTGGGACATCAGATATAAAAACATTTTTATATATTTTTGATATTTCGATATAATCATTTTGCGATCTTCCATTTCCACATAAAATATTAAATTTAAACCAGACTGTATTTGATGATAAAAATCTGACATCAATATCTCTGTTATTAATTCTTATTGTAGTCCCTTCAAAAACAGGTTTTCTCGTGAACCAATTAAACCAATCAGGTGAAATTGATGAGAAATATTGCTGCATACTAGTGTCTGTCTGCTCATTAATGGGATAATGATATGTTCTTACATTACCAAATTTTAATAACCTGTAATCTTTTTTACTTCCGAGGTGAATTATTTCTGTGTTTTCTTCTATTAGGTTTATTGCGTATAGAAATTTCTCTCTTTGTAAGCCATCTTGATAAAGTTTTTTAGGTTCAGTGTTTGAAGTAAAAACTATTATCAAATTATTTGAAAATAGCCCTTTAAGTAATTCTCCAAGTATCATTGCGTCGGCTATATCGTTTACAATAAATTCATCTAGACATAAGACTTCTATTTCGTTTGAAATTTCATTCGAAATTATATCAATAGGATTTTCCATATTTTTTATGGAATTTAATTTTTCGTGAATACTATTCATGAATCTGTGAAAATGTATTCTCTTTTTATTTTTAATAGGAAGTTCTTTGTAAAACATATCCATTAAAAAAGTTTTTCCTCTTCCTACACCACCGTGAAGATATATCCCTTTATTTGATTTCTTTGTTGCTCCATTAAATAAATTTAATCCTATATTTCCTAAAACTGAGTCACTAGAGCCTTTTATACCTAAAGTTCTATTATATAATTCTTGGAATTTACTTATTGTTTTCTCTTGTTCTGGATCAATAAAAAAATCATTTCTTGATCCAAGAGCCTTATATTCGTCTATTAACATAATTTGATTTTTATTTTTATTTCTATTTAAGACAAATTAAAATACAATTCTTATACTAATTTTTCAAGGTAATAATAATGGTTATAACTAGATTTGCTCCAAGCCCAACTGGCCATTTGCATATTGGTGGTGCAAGAACAGCTCTTTTTAACTGGCTTTACGCGAAAAATAACTCAGGACTATTTCTATTGAGAATTGAAGATACTGATAAAAATAGGTCTGACCATAAGTACACAGAAGGAATTCTTGAGTCAATGAACTGGCTAGGAATTCAGCATGATAGAGATATTGTCTATCAAAGCGAACGAACAATAAGATACAATGAGATAATTGATAAATTACTTCAAGAAAACAATGCATATTATTGTAATTGTTCAAAAGATGAGCTTGAAAATCTTAGAAAAGATCAGCAAAAAAAAGGGCAGAAGCCTAAATATGACGGCAGGAATAGGGATAAGGGTCTTAAAAAAGGACCCGGACACGTTGTTCGTTTCAAAACACCGTTAGACGGCGAAGTAATCTTAGACGACACATTGAAGGGAAGAGTTTCTGTAAATAATAAAGAGCTTGATGACTTGATAATTCAAAGAGCTGATGGCTCGCCGACCTACAATCTTACTGTTGTCGTTGATGACATAGATATGGGTATCACTAATGTAATAAGGGGAGACGATCATCTTAATAATACTTTTAGGCAAGTTCATATGTTTCATGCTCTAAAATCAGAAATGCCAATATATACTCACATACCATTGATTTTAGGGGATGATAGAAAAAGATTATCAAAAAGACATGGTTCTGTAAGCGCATATGATTTTCGAGGTGAAGGTATTCTACCTTTATCTATGGTAAATTATTTGGCAAGGTTGGGGTGGTCTTCAGGAGATAAAGAAAAATTTACTATTGAAGAGCTGGTCGATTTTTTCAAATTAGATTCACTAAATAAATCATCCGCAATATTTGACTATAAAAAGCTTTATAATATTAATAAATATTTTATAAAAGAATCACAAATAGATGATTTATATAGAGAATTTAATATTTTAACCAGTGAATTTGAAAGTCTTGGAAAAATGAAAGTACTTGAAATTATCGAAGCTCAGAGAGATAGATGCAAAAGTATTAAAGAAATTATAGATGAGAGCAAGTTCTTCTTAGATATCAATATTGAAATAAACGATAAACTTATGACAAAATTTATTATCGAGTCAAATAAGGTCATATTTCAGTCATTACTTGATGATTTAAGTAAAGTAAATGACTGGTCTAAAGATATTGTTAAAGACCTTATTGATAATATTATGGAAAGACTTAATTTAAAGCTGCCAGAATTTGCAAAACCGACTAGAGTGGCCCTGACCGGTTCACTGTCATCACCATCTATAGATACAACTATTTTTTTGCTTGGCAAAGAACGTTGTATCAAAAGGCTTGAAGCTGCAAAAACTTTGATTACTTGACTTTAGTAATAATCAGCCTCAAAATCACTGATTTTCTAGGGTCCCCATCGTCTAGAGGCCTAGGACACCGGGTTTTCATCCCGGCAACAGGGGTTCGACTCCCCTTGGGGACGCCATTTAATACAAAATTGGGTCGCAGAACTAAGTTTTAACATTACATATGATTTATTATCACAACCCACGATGTAGCAAATCAAGAGAAGGTTTAAAATTACTAGAAAATAGTAAAAAACAATTTGAAATTAAATTGTATCTTTCTGACGATCTGTCTTACTCAGAAATTGAAGACTTATTAGATAAGCTTCAAATTAAACCAATAGAGTTAGTAAGAAAAAAAGAAAAAATTATTGAAGAGGAGGGAATTGATTTAAAAAATATGTCAAAAAAAGAAATAATTCTTACAATTTTAAAATACCCAATATTGATTGAAAGACCGATCCTTATTTTAAAGGACAAAGCGGTAATTGGGAGACCACCAGAAATAATAAACTCTATCCTGAAATAATAATTCTATATAGTCCAAAACTATCTATTAAAGTCAAAGCAATATAATTAGCTAACATACCAAATGATCCTCTAGTCCATGCTGCCCAGGTGTACATAATACAACCAACAATCCAGACAATATATAATTCAAATAGTGGTGGATTAGGGACTGTTAACGCCATAACAACTGAACAACCAATTGTGATCCCCCAGGCCATAAGTTCGACAGAAAATCTAACCGGATATGACGTGTAATCATTTTTGATCCAGTTAATTGTATTAAGAATATGATTCATTACATTGTCCAAAAGAGAGCTATAGTACTATAAAAATTGATAGATAACACAAAAAAGATGATATATTCTATAGTGTAGGTATAAAACTGAACATTTTTTATATAAGTTTTCAGGTGAGTAAATTATGTTTTTACTAAATTTTTTCACAAATTTATATTACGATTTCTTCTTAAAAATATTGGTAAAGTTTTTAAGAGACCTTGTTATTGATAATGGTTTTATACTAGTTAGTCATAATAATCAAACATTTGATATTGCAGAAGTTACCAAAGATTCATTAAAACTAAAAATAGAGAATAAACATTTATATAAAAAAATAATATTATTACCAGGATTAGGTTTTGGTGAAGGTTATATGAATGGTGAGATTAAAATTGAAAATGGTAATGTTTCAGATTTTCTAGAAATAATTTTGAAAAATGTTGGTAATAAGGATGCTGTTTTTAAAGAATCTTTGATTGTGAAAACTTTTCAATCTGTAAAATTTTTTTTGAAAAAAAATAATATTTTTAACTCGAAGAGAAATGTTGCCCATCATTATGATTTATCTGACGACTTATATAAAACTTTTTTAGATACAAAAATGCAATACTCATGCGGTTATTTCATGAGTAATGACGATTCTTTGGATAAAGCGCAAGAAAATAAAATTAATTTTATTATCAAAAAGTTACAAATCACTAATGATTGCCGAGTGTTAGATATTGGCTCAGGCTGGGGAGGGCTAAGTATTGAGATAGCAAAACAAACTGGAGCAAAAGTATTAGGTGTTACATTATCAGAAAATCAATTAAAGCATAGTAAGCTTACAGCAAAGAAAGCTGGTTTAAACGATCTAGTTGATTTTAAATTAATGGATTATCGAAACATTGATGAAAGCTTCGATCGTATTGTATCAGTGGGAATGTTTGAACATGTTGGAAAAGAATATTACCAAACATTTTTTAATAAGGTTAATAAAATGTTAAAAGATAATGGCATCGCACTTCTACACACAATTGGAAGTTTAGGTACACCAAGACCTGTTGAACCATGGATTACCAAATATATTTTTCCAGGCGGCTATATACCCACTATATCTGAAATCTCACCTGTTATTGAAAAATCAAAACTACTTATTAGCGATCTTGAAATATGGAGAACACATTATGCAAATACTTTAGGTATATGGAAGAAAAATTTCACAAATAATAGAAGTGAGGTTTTAGAAATGTTTAATGAGGAATTTATTAGAATGTGGGAATATTATTTAGCATCATGTCAATACTCATTTATCTATAATAGAAACGTTGTTTTTCATATATTACTATCTAAAAAACTTGCCACGATACCTGTCACAAGAGATTATATGTATAATTAAATACGAATATTTTTTGTTTTTTCTTTCACGATTTTTTTAAGATTTTTAAAATTCTCATCCTCAGTCAGTTTTGGATTACCAAATGATAAGCAAAGCATACGTGCAACAGTTTGAGTACGCGCGGATTTAATTGACTGTCCTTCACTTAATGATTTATTTACTTTATGAGAAAGAAAGAGTCTTGTCATAGTTAGAATAAAATAATTAATATCATTTTTTGTTTTTGCATTTATATAGATTTTAATAAAATTTTTTGGCTCGATTCTATCTAGTTCAAGTGTTTTAAATATTTTCTTCAAAATATAATAATTTTTATTATTTTTATTAATGATTAATTCAATGGGATAAATTTTTTTTGAATTTAAATAGCTATTCCATAAATTTATTTGTTCATCTGTTTCAGGATATTCTCTAATATTCATAATTTGAAGTATACATAATTGTAAATTAATATTAATATACAAATATGAATAAGTTTATTATTTATTTATTACTTATTTTTTTCACATTTAGTAGTTACTCTGCTGATTACTACAGTGATTTTTATTCAAAATTTCATAATTCTATGAAAGAGTTCACTCAGCCCAATGATATGATTGTTGATAACTTTAGAAACTCGAAAGAGGTAAACCTAACTTGGGATAATGCTCTTGTAAGAATACCTCGAGAAAATTCAAATATATATAAGACTATAGTTAAAGATATTGATGGCGCAAAGTTTCCTAAAAAAAAATATAAAACAATAATATATTTACATGGCTGTGCGGGCATATGGAAGGGCACAATAAAAAGAATAGATTTTTTTGCAGAAAATGGCTTTGCTGTAATTGCGCCAGCTAGTATGGCAAGAGAAAAATATGCTCGTTCATGTAATACTGATACGAATCAAGGTGGCCTATATAGAAGTGTTCTCAAGATTAGACAAATAGATGCTGAAAATGCAATTTTAAATGCAAAAAAACTAGATTGGGTTGATAATAAAAATATATTTTTAGTAGGCCTAAGTGAGGGAGGTATTACAACAGCAACATATCGCCCAAAAAATAGTTGGCTGGGCGTAAGTGGAAGAATTATCGAGGGCTGGACTTGTAATGCAGGTTGGGATGAATATAGAGGAGTAAATAGCCCACACAATGAGCCAATTTTATCAATAGTTGCAAAGTACGATCCTTGGTTCCAGGCAGACTATTTAAAAGGCCATTGTGGGCAATTCTTAAATAAGAACCGTTTTAGCAAGTCTATAGTGATCGAGGAAGATCCGATTCTTTCAAAGCAGCACGGGGTTTTACACGACCCAAAAATTAAAAAAATTGTTATCGATTTTTTAAATTCTATAGTTAAATAATCTATTTACAGTGAATATCTTTAGTAACCTCTAATTCCAAAACGTCTACGCCACTGCCGCCGTAGTCAGTCATATCTTCTAAAGTTACCTTAAGCTTTAGTATTTCTGCATTTGGATTTTTTGCGATATGACCTACAATTGCCTCATCAGCCATAACTCCAAAAGTTTTGAGTAGCGCCCTTATATCCTTTTTACACATATCATCCGACATTAATAAACTCCTAACTGTTATTTAATACAATAGTATGATATTAAATTGATATGAGTAAAGATACAATGGAAACAATTTTAGAAGGGCTTTTTTGGCTTGCGACCGCATGGTTAACAGTTTTTTTATTTTTAACAATCTTCGCATTAGCAAATATTGCTGGACAAATGGACGAATATAAATTGATTCAAGTGAGTAAACTGGCAATTTTAGGCTTATCTGTATATATATTCACCTGGGTTACAAGAGGGTTACTTGTTAATAAATGGTGGTACTAAGTTACTGCATTTTTCTCACAAAATCTGCTGTATTTAGTTCTGGAATTTTTTTCACTTTACCGCAAGGTGTTCCAACATATAGATAACCTAAAATTCTTTGGTTTTTTTCCAAACCAAGAGATTTCTCAATACTAGGGTTCATTGCAAATTTACCAGTTCTCCATATTCCACCAAAATTCATAGCATGCAAAGAGAGTAAAATATTTTGCGCTGCAGCAGCTGTTGAAAACATTTGCTCATGCTCTGGAACAGATGGGTGATCAGTAATATTAGAAATCAAGACGATTATCATTGGAGCTCTAAATGGAGCTTTCTTAAATTTTTCAATTTTTTCTTTTGTTATATTTTTAATATTTTCTTTCGCATAAGTACAAAAAATTTCAGAGAGCTTTTCAAGGCCATCGCCAGTAATTTGTAAAAAACGAGATGGTCTTAACCAAGCATGATCAGGTGCTCTTAATGCGGCTTTATAAACTAAGTCCATTTGAGCTTCATCAGGGCATGGTTTACACAATTCCAATGGTGAATTTCTTGTTAAAATATTATCTATTTCTTTCATATTTTTTATTCCTCAAGGTGCTATCCATTCATATTTTACTTCTTCATTTTTTTTTAAATCAATCAACATTCTTTCATGTCCCTTATGATTTAAAAATAGCCAGTCAATTTTTCTTATATTTAAATTAATAATTAAAAAATTTTCAACTCCTTTATCAATATTTTTAAGATCTTTCTCGTTATATAAATAATCTTTTGAAGCTGACAAAGTATGTCCTGGAGGGTATTTATTTAAATAACATAATTTACTCATTTCTTTTGAATCATTCCATTTCTTTAAGATTGTATCTTTATTATCCTCAATATGGATATCACCGTATATTCTTAATTGTGTTTTCTTAGGTTTATCATAAAAAAGAGCGCATACAGAATTCTCTTTACTAAATTGATAAACTTTTTTTGATCTAGTATCTGTGTGGAAATTGATAGATTTTTGTTCCTCATTAACTCCTCTTAAAACAACGTTTCTTGCATCTGGAAGACCGTTATAAACTGTCGAAATTGAAAAAATATGATAAGGGTGACCGCTTTCCACCAAACTCAGTGAGAGTTCGTGCCAAATGTTCTTCAATACTTGTTCTTCTTTTTGCATAGTATTATGTCCTAAGTCCTTTTCCTATACTCAAAAAATACATGCAAAGTGCAAAAATAAAGATATTAAAAATTAGAATAATAAAAAAAGCAAAAATAATACTCACATCTGTAATTCCAAGCATTGAATATCTTAGTGCATTGATAAGATATAATATCGGATTAACCAAAGCTATGTCTTGCCAAACTTCTGGTAACATCGAAATTGAAAAGAAAATTCCACCGAGATAAGTGAGTGGTGTCATAATAAATGTTGGTATCACGTTAATATCATCCCAATCATTCGCAAATAATCCGTTTAAAAATCCACACATTGAAAAAAGAGTGGACGATAATAGAATTACTATTAACATTAAAATTATACTATGTACTGTGAAATTTACGAAGAACTGAGCTGCTAATATCACAACTACACCAACTGCTAACCCCCTTATAACACCTCCAGTTATAAAACCTGCCAGGATTGTATAATTTTGTATAGGAGAGACCAGAAGCTCCTCAATATATCTATGGTATTTAGATATATATAAAGATGAAACTGTATTTGTGTAAGAGTGAGTTATTACAGACATTAATAATAAACCAGGAAAAATAAAATCTGTATATGTGAATGAATTTATCTGTCCTATTCTTTCTCCAATTAAATTACCAAATATTATAAAATATAAAATATTTGTAATAACTGGCGGAATTAAAGTTTGCTTCCATATCCTTGAAAACCTAAGCACTTCTTTTCTTACGATTGTGTTATAAGCTATTATTTGTAAGCTAAAATTATTTTCCATTTTTATCTACCATTCTAATAAATAACTCCTCAAGTCGGCTTGTTTTATTTTTTAAAGATTTTACTTTTACACCTTTCTTAGAAAGTTCTTCGATAAGAAAATTAATACTAGAATCAACCGAAATAGACACTTCACATGTATTCTCATCTATTATATTGATATCTAAACCTTCAACACTAAAATCATTTTTAAGAGGATTTTCAGTATACAAGATTAAATTTTCACTTTTCAGCTCATTTAAAAAATTTCTCATACTTGAATTTCGTAAAATTTTACCATCATCAATGATTGCAATATTTTTACAGAGGTTTTCTGCTTCTTCTAAATAATGAGTTGTTAAGATAATCGTTGTTCCATTTTCATTTAAAAATTTTAAATAGTCCCACATAAGTCTTCTAACCTCTACATCTGCTCCAGCAGTCGGCTCATCAAGTATTAAAAGCTTTGGTTTATGAATTAACGCTCTTGCGACCATCAGCCTTCTTTGCATGCCACCTGAAAGTTTTCTAGAAAAATGAAATCTTTTATCCCAGAGCCCAAGTTTTTTAAGTAGCTTCTCAGACTCGGGTATTGCTTCATCCCTGGTAACACCATAATAACCTGCTTGATTAGTCAAGATTTCATTAATCGGCTCAAAGGTATTAAAATTTATTTCTTGAGGAACTAGGCCGATATATGTTTTAGCTTCAACAAAGTTTTTATCTATATCTATTCCGTAGATTTGAATATCTCCCTCTGTTTTTTTTATTAGAGATGTTATTATGCCGATAGTTGTTGATTTACCAGCGCCATTAGGGCCAAGTAACGCGAAAAAATCACCATGGGGTATTTCTAAGTTAATTCCATGCAAGGCCTTGTGACCATTTGAATAAACTTTTGTTAAATTATTTATTAAAAGAGCAGGTGAATTCATTCTATATGTTTATCGTTAAAGACGTATATAATAAACTACTAATCAGGTTATGACTATGTTGAACAAGAATCCGTATAACTTATGTGTAGCTCCAATGATGGGCCATACTGATATTCATTTTAGATACTTTCTAAGGCTAATATCAAAACACGCAATGTTATATTCAGAAATGGTAGCAGTAAACGCCATTTTGCATAATAAAACGAGTAGATATAATAAACTTGAGCATAATCGTGATAACCCAGTAGGTTTCCAATTAGGAGGAGATGATCCGAGGAAACTTTCAGAGTGTGCAAAAATTATTGAATCATATGGTTATGATGAAATAAATTTAAATATAGGGTGTCCAAGCAAAAGAGCGCAATCTGGAAATTTCGGAGCATGCTTATTTTCACAACCAGAAATTGTTGCTAAATGTGTTGAAGAAATTTCAAAAAATACAGTTTTACCAATAACAATAAAAACTCGTTTAGGCATAGATAACCTAAATGATATTAAATACTTAAAAGATTTTATTAATATTGTTTCTAGTCAGGGTGTTGAAGTTTTTCATCTTCACGCAAGGATTGCTCTTCTTAAGAAAGGGATTAACCCGAAACACAATAGATCTATACCCGAGATTAATTATGAAAGGGTGTATAAAGTAAAGAGGGCTTATCCAGATATTAAAATTATTTTAAATGGAGAAATAAATGATCCTAATATTGCTGTCAAACACTTACAATACGTGGATGGAGTTATGCTTGGAAGGGCGGTTTGTAATAACCCGTTTATACTAAATGAAATTGATATTTTAATTAATTCTGAGCAGCAGAAAAATAGAAACGAAATATTAGAGAAATACTTTTCATACATTAATGCTAATTATTGTAAAGATATGAAAATAACTGATTTTACTAAGCATTTAGCATGTTTGTTTAAAGGATATATTGGCTCGAAGCATACTAGAGCCTATATGTGTCACGAATTAAATTATGAAAAAGAGCCTTTAAAAAAACTAGAAAAATTATTATTTGAGGAGGATTTATGGAAAGATGGGCAAGGTTTATATTCGAAGGTAGTTTAAATTTTGGAAAATTATCTGAAGATGGTTTAAAAATCACTGTATATGAGGGAGATTTTTTCAATTCTCCAAAAGAGACGAGTAAAGAGGTTAAGTTAAGCGAGGTTGAGCTTAAAAGTCCATGCTTACCGACAAAAATGATTGCTTTATGGAACAATTATAAAGCTTTAGCAGATGAAAAGGGGTTAAGCTACCCCGAAAAACCTCTCTATATATTTAAATCTCCAACTTCTTTTGCAGGGCCAAATGATCATATTGAGCACCCAAAAAACTATGATGGTGATGTTTTCTTTGAAGGCGAACTTGGAATCGTCATAGGATTAAAAGTAAAGGATATCGATAATATAGATAATGCAAAAAATGCGATATTTGGTTATACATGCATAAACGATGTTACTGCTTTCGGTTTATTAAAAAATGACCCGAATTTTGATCAATGGACACGATGTAAAGGTTTCGATAATTTTGGTGTTTTTGGTCCATATATAGCTAAAAATATAGATCCTAATAACCTTCAAATTAAAACAATAATTAACGACACAGATATTAAACAAGATTATCCTGTAAGCGATATGATGTTTTCTGTAGAAGAAATAGTTATGTACTTATCTCAAAATATGACTTTATATCCAGGCGATGTAATTTGCGTTGGCACTTCACAAGGACTTGGACCCATGGAAAAGGGGTCAAAGGTTACTATTACTATTGATTCTATTGGCTCTTTGACTAATACCTATGGGTGAACTTAATATAATTTAACATAATAATGATTATACGAAGTTATCTAATCAAATGAAAAAAATAGCAATAGTTGGATCAGGTATTTCAGGATTGTATGCAGCATACCTTCTTCATAACTCTTACGATTTAACCATATATGAGAAAAACAACTACCTTGGCGGCCATACTCGCACGTTAAATATAAATTATAATGAAAATGTAAATATTAACGTCGACACTGGGTTTATAGTATTTAATAAGGGAAACTACCCCAATTTTTATAAGATGCTGTGCGACTTAAAGATAGACATTGAAAAAAGTGATATGTCTTTTGCAATTACAAGCACAGCATTAGAAGATCCTGAAATAAAATTTAAAGATTTTAATAGCTATTTTGCTAATAAAGCTCGTTTACTAAACCCAAAATATTATAATTTGCTTTATAATATCAATAGATTCAATAATTTATCAAAAAAAACTCTAAATAGCCTTAACATAGATAATAAAAAAAGCCTAGCAGACTTCCTGAATGACAATAATTTTTCTAAGTTTTTTATCGAAAGTTATATTGTGCCAATGGGTAGCTCAATATGGAGCTGTAACCCAAGCCAAATTCTTGAATTTCCTTACCTATCTTATATAAGATTTATGAAAAACCATGGTCTTTTAAGCTTAATTAATCAGCCTCAATGGTATGTCATTAAAGGCGGTAGTAAGACCTATGTAGAAGCTCTAAAAAAACTTTTAAAAGCTAAAATTAGATTAAATGACGAGGTTCTAAATGTCGAAAAATTAGAAAATAAATTGAAAATTACATCAAAAGAAGGCGTTTCTAGCTATGATTATGTTATTTACAGCAATCACCCTAATCAAGTCTTGAAAATTGGAAATAATTTGGATAACGAGCAAAGAAAGGCAATGGATAGTATCAAATACTCTAAAAACGCTGTAATACTTCACTCAGATTGCTCAGTAATGCCAAAAAATAAGAAATATTGGGCTAGCTGGATATATAAAAAAACGAATAAAAGCCTCCCTATTCTCACATATTGGATGAATTCACTTCAAAATATTGACAAAAACTATCCTGTCTTTGTTTCACTTAATCCAGGCGACAAGATTAACAAGTCCAAAATCTATGATATACATGAATTAGACCATCCGATCTTTAATTCAGAGGCTTTAGTAGCCCAAGAGAGAATTCCAGATTTACAAGGGAGAAATCTAACCTTCTTTTGTGGTGCTTATCATAAGTATGGATTCCATGAGGATGGAGTGTTATCTTCAATAGAGGCGGTAAGTAAACTTAAAGAAATAGACAATTAGATGAAATTAATAAAAGCCTTAGTGTTCCACAAAAGAATTTGGCCAAAAGCTAATAGCTTTAGATATAGCTGTAATTACATAAGTATTAAATTTCCTTTTAAAGCAAACGAAAAGACTAAGTTTTTTGGCTTAAATAAATTTAATATTTTTTCAGTATATGAGAAAGACTACGCCTATGGGAGTAATGACCTACTTGAATGGTGCGCTAAGGTAATCAAAGAAAAAAACTCAGATTATAAAATTAATAATATAGAATTAATAACAATGCCTAGAGTTTTAGGGTATGCATTTAATCCAGTCTCTTTTATTTTTTGCAATGAAAACAAGAATCACATTTGCACCATATTGAAAGTAAATAATACTTTTTCAGAAAATCATTATTATATTAAATTTGTCGATCATGAGTTTCATAAATCTGAACAAAACTATTACATAGAGAAATTATTTCATGTATCCCCTTTTCTACCAAGGGAAGGATATTATAAGATTAAGTTTGATAATCAGTTAGAATACATTAGATTTGATATTGATTATTTTGATAGCGACGAAAAGAATATTTTAGTTACATCGATTAACGGAGAGAAATTAGAAATTAATAATAGTTTATGGGTTCTTAGTAACTTTTTTAAATCATCTTTTTTAATATTTCGAGTAATCCTTCTTATTCATTTTCAAGCTATTAGATTATTTTTCAAAAAAGTTAAATTTTATAAAAAGCCAAAACAGAGAGTTGATAGAATTACCTAATTATGAAAGCAATCGATAATTTAAAAGTTAAGATTTTTTTATCTTTATTAAAAAAATGTAAAAGAGGAAATCTCACTATTACAACACCTGATAATGAGATTATTGAGATTAAAAAAACTCAAGATGTTTTTGCAGACATTAATATAAAAAATTGGGAAATAGTAGGCAATATGATGAAGTATGGAGATGTGGGTTTTGCTTCTGACTATAAAAAAGGTAATTGGTCGTCATCAAATCTTAAAGATTTATTCACTTTTGTTTTAATTAATGACGAAGACCTTAAGAAACTTTTGTTTGGTGAATCTTTAGTACGTTTTTATTCAAATTTAAAATATGTTTTTAACAAAAACACATTATCAGGAAGTAAGAAAAATATAGAAGCTCATTATGACCTTGGTAATGATTTTTATCAAATATGGCTTGATAAATCATTAACTTATTCGTCAGCTTTATTTGAAAACAATAATCAAGATCTATATTCTGCGCAAATTAATAAATATAGTAGGATAAATAATATTTTAAACTCAGGAAATAACAGAAACCTTCTTGAAATTGGAACTGGTTGGGGAGGATTCTTAAATTTTGCAAAAAATAGTTACGAAAAATTAGACAGCATAACAATATCAAAAAGACAGTTTGAGTTTGCAAAAAATATGCATAAGGATAACGAAAATATTCAAATATTATATGATGATTATAGGAATGTTAGTAAGAAATACGAATCCATTGTCTCAATCGAAATGTTTGAAGCAGTTGGCTCTGAATATTGGAATACTTTTTTTCAAAAAATTAATTCTTTACTTATTAATAAAGGAAAAGCTGTAATCCAAACTATTACTATAGATGACAAGTTATTTGATTCGTATAAAAAAGGCACGGATGCAATAAGAACATTTATTTTTCCTGGCGGCATGCTACCCTCTCAGGAAATTTTTATAAAATATGCAAAAAATAATGGTTTTAAGGTAGTTGATAAATTTTCATTTGGCGATTCATATTCGAAAACTTTAGATATATGGCATAAAAACTTTAAATTTAACATTGAGACTATTTCGAAGTTAGGTTTTGATGAAAAGTTTTTAAGATTATGGGAATATTATTTAGCTTCGTGTTCTTCAGGATTTATAAATAAACGAACAAACGTTTATCAATTTGTTCTTCAAAAAACCTAATTATGGATAAATACTGGATCATTGGGTCAAGCTCTGGCATAGGTAAATCATTAGCTAAAAAACTCGATAATAAAGGTTACAAGTTAATACTTTCCTCAAGAAATGAGAGTAAATTACATGAGTTAAATAGCTTGCTTAATAACGATCATGAGGTTTTACCATTAGATCTATCAAACAAGGATCAATGTCTAAGCATTTCGAGAAAAGTAGTCGAATCAAATCCAGATTCTTTAAATATAATTTTTATGTCAGCTGCATATAGCCCAGATGACTATTCTGATTATGAGAACATCATTAATGTGAATATTATGGGGTTCATGCATATTTTAGATATCACAAGAAGCTTTATGATTAAATCTACTAATAAATCTAAGCTGGTAATATGCTCAAGCCTTGTTGCTTATAAGGGACTTCCTTATAGTCAACCCTACTCTATGACAAAAGCTGCATTATATAATTTAGCATCATCTCTTCACATTGAATTAAAAAATAAGATAGATGTAAAAGTAATAACACCAGGTTTTGTTAAAACGCCTTTAACTGATAAAAATAAGTTTCCTATGCCATTCATTATTAGTTCTAATAAGGCGGCCGATATTATCGAGAGAGGAATTTTCTCAAAAAAATTTGAAATATCATTTCCTTTGCCGATGCATATAACAATGAAATTTCTTCAAATTTTACCAAATACATTAAGTAATTTTATATGCGCATTATTAAAAAAAAGTACCGATTCTAATCAGTAATTTTTTTGCCAATAATAACGGGTATTCCCGAAGACTCTTCATATGTTTTAAATACATCTTTCCAATTTATTGAAAAATTTGGGTTATTTTCTAGAAAATCCATTACAGCGACAACTGGCTTATAAATATTTTCAGTAGTTAATAGATTTTGAACGTTATTAGAATACACCTCTTTGTTGTTATAAGCATGAACTTCCATATATAAAAAATCGTTATGTTCACCTAATTTTATTGGGGCATTTATAATTTTTACCTTAGTGCCGATAAAAGAATTATAAAAAACTGTTTCAATATCCTTATTTCTCAGTCTTACACAACCATGAGAAACCATCATCCCTATTCCATGTTTTTTATTTGTGCCATGAAGTAAATAACCTCCATCAACATTAAGTTTAAGGGCGTAATAACCCAGTGGGTTGTCCGGTCCAGACTCTACTTGACGAGGCAAAACTTCTCCTCTCTCTTCATGTTCTAAGATAATTGATTTTGGCGGATACCAAGTTGGGTTTTTCACCTTACTTTTTATAAAAGTTTCACCTAGTGGCGTTTTCCAATCTAGCCTTCCAATACCTACAGGTAGAGTAATGACTTTTGTATTTTCATATAAATCAGTTCCTGGAATATAAAAATATAAACGAAGTTCAGCAAGGTTTAATATAATACCGTTATAATCTTTTTCTGGAAGCACGTACTTGGATGGTATTGTATATTCTGAATTAGCCGTTGGAGCCCAGTGATGGGAATTTTGATTTGCAATCAAAAGATCTTGAAATCCTGATTCATATCTATTTGTCATATCGGCGACTGTTTCAGATTCTGAAACACGAACTTTTCTTATGTCGCCAATAACCATAGAATTCTTCTCAATATAGAAAATCTCTGTGCTATAAGAAATAGAGCACGTAAAAAATAAAAGCAGAAAAAAACTAAGCTGAAATGGCAGTTTTTTTAAAAAGAATAAAAATTGAAAATAAAATTGTTTCATTATTCTGAATTATATTGATATTTTTCTTTATACTTATTAGCTTATCATAAATGAATTCTAATTTTTTTGAACTATAATTTTTTAAAAAATTTTCGTTATCATCATAAAATCTCGAATTCTCCTTTAATAAAAAAGATTTCTGAAAATTAATTATCGTGAATAGTAAAATATTTATTAATTGCTCAATATTATAAGCTGAGTATTTGCTTGAGATGTTTATTATATTATCTTCTGAATTTATATAATTATCAATTTCAGAAAAAAAGTCATTTATTATTAAGAATTTTTCCGAGTAGAATTTTTTATTAACATATTTGCTATTTAAGTTTGACAAGACATAATAATTATCAAGAGCTACTTCCTCAATACTTTCTAAGTATCCATTTATATCATCTGTTGTAGGATTATTGCATTTAACTATTGCGCTCCTACTTTTGATGGTCGGAATAATAGACTGTATTTTATTTGTAGTTATTATGAATTTTGTTCCTTTTGGAGGTTCTTCAATAATTTTCAAAAGAGCATTTGATCCATTAATGTTCAGCTTATCTCCATCTTTTATATAAATTAATCTTTTATTGGTCTGCAGGTAAACATATTCGAATATATCTCTTATTTGATCTATTTTGATAATTTTTGACCCATCTTCACAAGAAATATATTTATAGTTTTGATTGTTCAGAAGCTCTTTTTCTTTAATTTCAAGATAATAACCAGCAATAGCTTTTGCTAGATAATCTTTACCTATTGATTTATTTCCGGTAATTATTAAACAATTTGGTAAAGTATCATTATCAATGAGATCTTTTAAATAATTATAATTATTTAATAACCATGAATGCATAGTAGTTATCCTGCTATATTCAAATCTTCTTTTTTTTCATTGTTTCTCGAAAGATTCTTAAAGTAACTTAAGATTTCACTTGGTCCATTTTTTTGGAATTCTTCAAGAGAACAACCTTCAAATTCACAAAAGGATGTTTCTGTCTCAAATATTTTAATTTTACTCAAGCTTGGTAAATACTCTATTAAAATTTCCCAGATAACTATAGCTAAAAATTCTGTGCTTGACCTCCAAGCAAGTTCTGAGCATGTTAAGTTAAGAGTTTTATGATCGAATTTGTTAATTACTAAATTTTTGGTAATATTTTTTATAAGTGAATAATCAATCACAAATCCTGTCAACGGATCAATTCTGTCTTTGATTGAGATCTCAATATTATATCTTCCACCATGCATGTTTTTACATTTACCATCATGATCTGTGATGAAGTGAGCAGAATCAAAAACAAGTTTCTTTGTTACGCAAGAGATTACGCTTTTTGAAAAGAATTTTTCGTCTAAAGTTGGGATTTCTGCAAGGTATTTGGATATTAAAATCTTTAATTTGTTGCAATCTTTTAACGTATTGAATCTGTATAGTGAGAGCTCCTGATTAATTGCAAGTTTTTTTAAATCTATATTAAACTTTAAAAGTTCTTTTGATATATTTTCATAAAGTAATTTATCAATATTTTGAATGTATATGAATTCTTTTGAGATATGGGCTTTATTTAATAGAATTATAGCCATATATAGCGGGAAATTCGGAATATTTAAACTCTTTATGTCTAAAAGATTTATATTTTTTTTTGGCGTTGAAATATAATTTTTTGTAATAATTTTATGTGAATCTTCACTATACAAATTTTCTTCAGTAAATTCAAAATCTAAAGCTTTAAGTTTATCTTTAAGCCAAAATAGGTAATTAAGTTTTCGGACTTCTTCATATATTTGAATTTCCTTTTCATTTGACTCTAAAAGTCCTAGGTCGTGATAAGCTTTCAAAATTGTTGATTGATCGTCATCAAGAGCTCTTTTACTATGCTCCTTAAGATTTTTATTTAGCTTTTTTTTTGAATTTGAGACTACTGATTCTATTGGAATAGAGTATTTGAATGAAAATTCTAGATTTGTTAAACCTTCTTTTTCAATTTTATTATCGTCTGAGGACATATATTAACTTAGCTTATACCCACTCTATTGATTAAAATTTTTATAAAACTGCGCCAACTCTAGAAGTTGGCGCAAATAATACAAGATTGCTTAGAATCCTTGGAAAGGATGGTCTGTAGCATCTTTTTTAGCCAACATGTCATCAACTGAAGGAAAGCTTTTAACGGCAGCTTCGATAGCGCCTTTTGTAGCTTTGTAGTTGTTTTCATATATAGCCTCATCACTATTAGCTTCCCAGTGAATAAATACACCGACACAAACGTATAAATCGTCTGCTTCACCTTTAGGAATAACTCCAGCTTCAACGCTGTCAGCAACAGCCATAGCTACAGCTTTCTGAGCAGGACCAAACATTTGAACTGCTTGTTTAGCGCCTTTAATTGTAACTTTGTTAAACATCATTGTATTTGGTTTACAAACTAAGTTTGGACCAACCACCGCTAAAAGAGATGTAAATCCATCCTTGTTGTTACAAAGACCATTACAAAATGCTGTTTCTACTGCTGAGCCTCTTGGACCGATTAATAAATCGATGTGAGCAATCTCTGCCATAGTTCCTGTTGGGTCATTGTCATTTACTAGACATTCCCCTACTAAAACTTTATTTATTGCCATGATAAAACTCCTATTATTATAATAATTTAAGTAAAATAGTTAATTCTTACTATAAAGATTGTAAAAAACTAACTATAGTATTATAAACCCAAGCGGTTGAGAAAGATACTTGCCACTACAACGTCGGCCGTTGTTCCAGGGTTTAACCCTTGTATCTTAAGCTCTGAATCCAGTAATAACAACTTATTATTTAATTTATTTGGATTTTCCGAGTCATTGTACTCTTTGGAAAGATCGACAAACTTATCTGAAACCTCAATAGCCTTATCAACACCATGTTTTCTTGCAATTAGGCTATCTGGATTATTTGAGATAAATTCCATAAATAATGCCGTAGTTGCATTTTCGTCGCTATTCATTTTTTTAAAGTATTTTCTCCAACATGGTGCTAAGTTATTAATAATATTGTCAAAATAGGTAGAATATTGGAAAGCAATGTAATCGTAAGAGCTTGCATATTTCATCGCCTCAAAAAATGTAAAATTTATTTTTTTTGATTTTTTTAGGTCAAATTCACTTTTTTCTCCCATGCCGCCAGCAGAAGCTATGTTTATAGCTTTATATATCTTTTGTGTTTGTTTTGCGTCAATGTTATCAATCACTTTTTTAAGGTTATCCTGCTCAAAAGTATGATCTTTATTTAAATATATTGCTTCAACAATTGGAACACACAAAAGGATTATGCCAAGATTAGTATTACATCCAACCACATCCATGGATGAGCTTACGCTTTGATATATTTTTTCACCAATATCTAGATTGGGTTCACATATTGTGTCGGAACAAGCCATTGAGCCTTGCAGAAAATCTTTATGTGTCATGCCGTAAGCTGGGTGATTTAATAAAACGTTACCTGGCTTAATTGAAAATACATCTAATTTACATGCATACTCGAAAGCCATTTTTACCTGATTTTCACTTAACATTTTTTTCCTCACATATTTTAAGAAAATTACCGATCATCATTTCTGCGATATTTATATTTTCGGATACGGATTGAATGCCCTTCCATGCAGGAATACTATTAACTTCTGTAACCATATATCCATCTTTTCCAAGCATAATATCAACACCAGCATAATTCATGCCTAAAGCATTTGACGAGTCAATAGCAAGTTTTATCATTTCTTGAGAAGGCTTAAAGGGTTTACATATTGCTCCACTCGCAACATTATTTATCCAAGAACTTCCCTCTCTAGACATGGATGCGATAACTTCGTTTTCTATAACAAATAATCTCCAGTCTACATAAATTTCATCGGGGTGTTCAACAAATTCTTGAAGATAATAAACGTTATTTAACATTTCATAATCTGGATGGCAATTATTTTTATTAAGTATTTCAAGGCCCTTTCCTTGTGATCCAAATATAGGCTTGCAAACAAGATCATTTTTAAGAAATTGATTTTGAAAATTTTTCAAATGTTTAATATTTGTTGTAATAAATGTGTTTGGAGTAGGTATCCCAGCTGCTGTTAAAATGCATGAAGTCCTGACCTTATCAACACTTTTTTCGATACATAGTGTGTTATTATAGACAGTAACATTTTCAAGTTCTAAGTAATGTAATATATCTAAATGAAAGCAGATTTCTTCTAAGGTACCACCAGGAATACCTCTGACAAAAGCGCCTTTAACATTGTCAAATGAAATTTCAAAATCTTGATATTTTAGTTTTGGATTTTCGTCTATTACTATAGACGTTTCATTTATTTTTATTATATTTAATTCTTTATTATTCTTTTTAAATACTTCTGCAATTTGATTAGTATGCCAACCATCATCTTCAGTAAAAAGTAAATACATGCTAATTAGATCCCAAAAGATTTTTTCATTAATTTATTATCAATTTCTCCATTTATAAAAGTATTTCCAGTTTCTACATTTGAGATAATTACTTTACTTGGGCTGAATAAATTTGCATCAATCTTAAAAAAATCATACTCATAATCTTTAAAAATTTCAGCAAATGGTTTTCCGTAGTCACTTGATTTTGAGCTTGGCATATTTGAGCATAATTCTTTTGCCTCTTTATCGGACGAACGAACTACAAGTTGTGTTATTCCAGCAAATATAATTGCATCATTCGTTCTTCCCATGGCAGTAAGAAAATCTGGAGAGGTTGGTGGGATCGGCGCACTGCCAAAACCCTCTATAATATTTTCCATTGGAAATTTTAGTTCATGCGCCTTGTGTAACGCTACCTCAAGGACTCTCGATACTACTTGTATATTTCCAACAATGCTTGATGTGGGTGTGATAATAATTGTTAAGTTATTAGTAGATACGCCAGTATCTTTTGAAATTTTTTCAATTACGTCGTCTGGTGGAAAAGAATCAACTTCTAGAACAATGCATGTTTTGTCATATTTGTCGGAATACTTAATATCTTTGAATAATGGCTCTTTTAAAGCTAGCGCTCTTCCAGGGCCTGAGCCAAGAGCATTAAACTTATTTTCTTTATTTTGAGAGGATAGGCTCCATCCAGCATACTGAGAGCCTAAACATGCAATTACTGGGTCATTCGTATTGACTTGAATTGTTAAAGGCCAATGCTCACTTTGTAAGGAATTTAAAATATGTACTCTCCCAAGACCACCGAGACATATTTCACTTACAATTCGCCCTGCCTCCATGTTACCGTCATTTTTTAAGCCAGCATCAATAATTGTGCAGTTTTTATATCCTTCAATTACCTCTACTCGATAATAATCAGAATTATCGATTAAATCAGTAATTAAATGCTGTGATCTTTGATTTACACTTATCATCTATATAATCTCTACGTTTTTAAGTTTATTCTTAACTAATTGTAATCTTTCTGACATTACAGATTTTAGGCTTTCATTTGTATTAGATTTACTACATATTGTACATATAGGATAACCAACTTCAATAAAAGTATTTTGTTTCGGGATATTAATAAGAAAATTTAATTCTTGAGTGTCAATGTTAAAATTAAAAGAAGAATTAGCAAATATTGTCTCAAAAGCAAAATAGCTTTTATCATCATTAATTTCAATTTTTTTGTTATTTTGACTACAAGCCTCTATATGTGCATTTAGAAAACCATCGGAAAAATTATCTTCATACATGAAGCATGTTTGTGTAATTCTTGGATTTATTTCAAGGAAATAAACATCATCAGATAAAATAAAATCTATCCCGTTTAAGCCTACAAGGTTGTAATTTTTTACAAAGAAATTAATTATTCTTTTTAACGAATCTATGACTTCTTTCTTTAAATCTAAATTTGAGTAGGCGCCTGAAAATGTAAATTCAGAAAATTTTGTTTTCTTTGAAAAAATTTTATTAATGCCAACAATAGAGAATTCTTTATTTTTACATATAAATATTACCGAATAAGAATCTCCCTCAATAAAAGTTTGGTAGAACTCATCTTTATTTAAATCTTCAGAAAATTCATTTTTTTTTAAATTCAAACCGCCCGATGAATGAAAACTCTTTTTTATATAATCTTTATTGTTTAGTTCACTATTTGAAAGTTTTTCAGGAAATTTAATATTTTGTTTTTTTAATTTTTTAAAAATTTTTCTGTGATCATAAATATCGCAAATGTTTGATTGACTATTTCCAAGTGGAGTCCCATATTTCTTAAGCTCGGTGAAATAATCAATATCATTTTCATATTCGGATGAAGCAATAATTAAAGTATCTTTTTTATCAAGATTTAAATTTTTTATGATTAAGATTACGTCTTTGTTTACTCTTCCTTGTGGATCTGGATTAAGATAGTTTTCCCCTATAAGATCTTTATCATTAAAAGAATCAATATTTATTACTCTTTTTTTTAAATTTCTTAGAGATTTACTTTGGCTTACTAACGCGTTTCCTATTAGAACTATATTATTTTGAGGAAACATACTCTCTAGCTAATTCTAAAGCATCATTAAAATCAAGAAATACTGGTTTTTCTGAATTTGCCATTTTCTTTAAGAGTTTGCTTTGTGCTTGGTACTTAACCTGACCTATAGCTAATGCTCCTATACCTACTGCTCCTGAGCTTGAGCCATTAAGTTCCTTGCTATCCTGCATTGCATCAAGACCAGAGACACCCGATGGAGGGACTGCGTTAACATCAGCAGCAACTTTTAATTTTTTTGCCTCTTTGAGATCATTTTCAGAAACCAACTGTATTCCAGCAGCTCCGCTCGCAAGCACAACATCGACTTCTGACACAAAATTTTTAAAATCATCATTCGAAGCGCCCACCAAAGTGCATCCTTCACTTAAATATTTTTCAAGACAATAATTTGCAAGTTCGTCGCACTTTTCTTTTTTTCTGCCAAGAATTTTTACATTTGCTCCAGATGATGCTGCTAGAACTGCAGCTATACAGCCTACTGGCCCAGTACCGCCAAAAACAACAACAGATAAATCTTTAAAATTTTTATCAAAATGTTTTTTCAAAGACTCTTCAACTTTTGCAATCATTCCAGCCGCAGTTGTGAAAGCACCGCTAGGGTCAGCAAAACCAGAAATTGTAAACGGAGGAACTTGAGATTTTTTACAAATATTTAGCATCTCTATAGCTTCATGTGGATCTCTTCCTCCAACAAAAATCCCAGTCTTATTTAAACCAGGAGGTCTTGAAAAGATTGCGTCTTGCACAATTCCTTCTACCTCTTTTGTTTCTATTGAAGTATAAGGCACACATTTATCCCAGCCGGCATCATAAGCCATATTTACATCGAATGGACTTAAATTCTTTGCTGTTGTTATCATATGCATAATTAGTGGTTTACTCATAATTTATTCCTTTTTTAAATTTTGTTTTTTGCTATTAGTATGAATATCAGAATCAATTTTTTTAAAAACAGATCCATTATTTCTTCCTTGAATAATCTCAATTTGTAAATCTTTACAGAAAAAATTCTTTCTTATATCTTTAACAAGTTTATGTGCTGAAGTATCACTATCAGTCAATATAAAACCAGTTGGTCCCCATGAACTCTGACCGACACCATTAAAACCTTGTTTTTCGACAAATGACATAATGTTTGCAATGTCAGGATTCGAATATACACCACCCTGTATTGGTGAAAAGTGAGTACCAACAATTTTTTGTAACTCACCGATGCCATTAGAAAAATCATAAAAATTTTTTTCAATTAAGCTAGGAAGAATAATCATGTTAACCAAACGACAAAGTTTTTCTGCTTGATTTTTAGGAAAAGGCTTCAAAGTTTTAAATGCATTGAATTCTTTTTTTCCATGTAATCCTTTTTCTCTACTATTAATTAGTAATATTATTTTCCAGTTGCTTGGAAAATCATGCCTAACAGTTATTGGGGGAAGATCTTCTGATTTGCCTTTTCCTCCATCTATTAAAAAACCACCATGCTCAAAGGCTCCTATGCCAATTCCAGATCTATTACCTCTGTCCAAAATTCTTCCTATATCCATCAAACTTAGTTTAAGATTGAACAAATTAGATATAGCTGAGCCAACAGCTAAAGCAAGTTGTGTTCCAGAACCTAATCCCGCATGTTCTGGAATACTTTTATGAATTTCAATATCTACAGACTCATCAAGCTCATATGCTTTCAGGATTAATTTTGCGTATTCATATGCTCTTTTTATATTATCTGCAATATGCGTATTATTAACCAAAGGCTTTTTTGACACTGTTACTGAGGTCTCAATGCTGTCAATAGCAATACCAACACTGCCAAATTTTCTACCAAGAGAACCATTTAAATCCATAAAACCCAGATGAAGCCTGGCTGGTGCAGTTATAGATATTTTTGAAGGAGTATTCATAAATAGATACTATATTATTTTTATTTTAGATGCATTCTAGCATTATAAAAAAATTTCAACCATGGAGAAGTTTTACCTTTATTATCTAGTGGAAATTGGCAAATATTTGATAATCTTTCGGGATGAGGCATCATTAATGTTACGTTTCCGTTCAATGAAGAAACCCCTGCGATAGCTTTAAAAGAGCCATTCGGATTGAATGGATATTTATCAGTTGAATTACCATCATCATCGATATAAGACATAATAATCTGATTATTTTTCCTTAAGCTTTCATAGCCTTTAATATCCATGTTTGCTCTGCCCTCCCCGTGAGATATTACGATAGGAATTTTAGAGTCTTCCATGTCTTTTGTGAAAATTGAATTTGATTTCTCAATGTTTACCATTACTATTCTTGATTCAAATCGTTCACTCATATTTTGTAAAAAAAATGGCCAATTATCGGATCCTGGAATAATTGAGTATAAATTTGATAAAGTTTGACATCCATTGCAAACACCTAACGCAAATTTATCCGAATTATCAAAGTACATTGAAAATTCATCAAATAATTTTTTATTATGTAAAATTTTATTTGCCCAGCCTCTTCCGGCACCAAGAACATCTCCGTAAGAAAATCCTCCGCAAAAAACAATTCCGTTAAAAGAGCTCAAAGCGTTTTGATTTTCAATTAACGAATTCATTGTTACATCTACAGATTCAAAACCAACTATGTTAAAACTGTTTGCCATTTCATAATGACCATTAACACCTTGCTCTCTTAAAATTCCAATTCTTGGTTTATTTTTTTGTATATTAAATAAATTATCGGATTCTTTAATATCATTATATTTTTTTGAAATATACAAACCTTTGTTTTCTTTTAAACCGATAGAATTATATTCTTCTTCTGATGTTGCTTTATTATCTCTGAGTCTTTGAATCTCATAACTTGTTCTGTGCCAAATTTTATGAAGCTTTTCAATTGAGTCTTTAAAAAATAATTCTCCATTGTTGACTATTTTAAGTTCATATGATTTATTTAATTTGCCAATTATATTTGAATTAATTTGTTTATTTGAAAACCTGCCAATTACTTCTTTTAAAAGTTCGTTTTTTACTTGTATTACTGCACCGAGCTCTTCATTAAACATGAAGTTATTCATTTTTTCAAAATCTTGGTTAAGTTCGATGTCAATACCTACATGCCCAGAAAAACATTGTTCGCAGATAGTTGATATTAGACCACCATCAGAACGATCGTGATAGGCAAGAATTTTTTTCTCTTTAATTAATTCTTGAATAATATCGAAAAAATCTTTAAAACTTGTAATGCTTTCAACTTTTGGACATTCTGTATCATTAGTTTTAAGAACTTGCGATAATGCAGAACCTCCCATCCTCATTTTAGCATTTGATAAATCAACTAAGATAATAGAGCTATCTAAATCATTAACAAACATCGGTTTTAAATAATTACCAAGGCTATTTACACTGGAAAAAGCACAAATAACCAGTGTGTTTGGGGATTTAACGTTTATAATTTTGTCGTCTTCTAACCATGATGTTTTCATAGATAGTGAATCCTTTCCAACCGGTATAGTAATAGATAGTTCTTTACAGATATTTTTTGTAATTGATTCAGCCATTTTATATAAATAATACTTATCAAAGTCATTTTCAAAGCTAGACATCCAATTTGCAGATAAAGAAATCTTTTGTAAATCCCCGATCTCTACTCCACAAATATTTAATAACGCTTCACACACCGCCATTTCTGCTGAAGCTACAGGGTTATAGGGTGCAATCGACGCTTTTTCACCCATAGACATGGCTTCTCCACAATTAAAAGAAAAATCATTTGCTGTAATAGCGCAGTCAGCTACGGGAACTTGCCATGGGCCGATAAATTGGTCTTGTACAGTGAGTCCACCAACAGATCTATCACCAATCGTTATTAAAAATTGTTTTGATGCAACTGCTGGCAAGGAAAGTACTTTTTTTAAACAATCATAAAAATCAAAACTGCTGTAATTAATTTTACTCTCATTAATTTCAGAGGATGCTACAGAAATAATTTGCTCTTCTTTTTCTCCAAAAAGTAGATTCATTGGTATGTTGATATGTAATTTTTCATCTTCTTTTAAGATAAAATTATAGTCATTTGTGGCGAACCCTATGACTGAGAAAGGACAATTTTCTTTCTCACATATTGTTTGAAATAGTCGCTGCGACTCTTTTTTAATACACAGTACATATCTCTCTTGAGATTCATTACACCATAATTCCATCGGATTCATGCTCTTGTCGGCTTTTGGAATTTTATTTAAATCAATAATTGCACCCTTTTTGCTGTCATTAACTATTTCTGGAACAGCATTTGATAAACCACCAGCTCCTACATCGTGAATGGAAACTATTATATTTTTTTCAAAATTTGAACATCTATCGATAACTTCCTGGCACCTTCTTTCCATTTCTGCATTCTCTCTTTGAACTGATGCGAAGTCTAAATCTTCATTTTCAGAAGATGAATGTTTAGATGATGCAGCACCACCGCCAAGACCAATAAGCATTGATGGGCCTCCCAGTACGATTATTAAATCTGAATCTTCAATATCTTTTTTCTTATAGTTAGAGCTATCTATTGCTCCAATACCTCCAGCAATCATTATTGGCTTGTGAAATCCATAAGCAGAATTTTTGTCGATTCTCTTTTCAAAAGTTCTAAAGTAGCCTGTAAGGCATGGCCTTCCAAATTCATTATTGTAGGCAGCTGATCCAAGTGGTCCATCTATCATAATCTCTAATGCGCTAGCAATTCTTTTTGGGTACGGAAGGCTTTCGTTCTCTTCCCATGATTGAATAAAATCTGGAATATTTAAATTTGATACATGAAAACCACAAAGACCGGCTTTTGTTTTTGAACCTCTTCCTGTTGCTGCCTCATCCCTAATTTCCCCACCTGAGCCAGTTGCTGCACCTGAAAACGGAGAAATCGCAGTCGGATGATTGTGTGTCTCTACTTTAATGAGTGAATGAGTGTCTGTATCTTTATATTCATAGTCGTTGGCTTTATTTATAAACAATTTATTTGTTCTAAATGAACTAATTACAGCCGAATTATCAGAATATGCTTTAATTACATATTGAGAATTCTCGGGTTCTGTAGATTTGATGTGTTGGAATAAGGATTTTTCTTTTTTTTCACCGTCTATCAACCAAGTCGAGTTAAAAATCTTATGTCTGCAATGTTCAGAGTTTACTTGGGCAAACATCATTAATTCAACCTCAGTTGGCCTTCTATTTAAGCTACAAAAACTCTTGTTCAAATACTGAATTTCACCATTAGATAAGGCTAAACCCATGTCTAGATTACTTTTTTCAATATATGACAATATATCTCCGTCTAAAAAAGTAACTTCATCTCGATTTGACGGTGAAAAGTTATAATCCTTTAAGCTAAAAAAAATTGTTTCAGTCATTTTGTCGAAAAATTCTGAATAAAAAAGTGGGTTTAATAAGAGATCTTTATGAATTTCATCATTAAATATGTAAAGCTTTGTCTGCTCAATTCTTTGAAGCTTTGTTAATCCACAAGCATAAAAAATATCTTTAGCTTTTGAGCCCCATGATGACTCAACCCCTTGTCTTGGGCTAACAAGAAGATATTTCGATTCATTAATTTCACCCTTATGAATACTTGATTTTAATAATTCTTTTGCAATTAAAATTTCATGCTTATCTAAATCTGAAGTTAATTCTAAAAAATAAACATAATACATTGAAAAAACTATGTTTTTTTGAAAGTTTTTTGAGACTTTTGCATAAATCTTCTGATTTAATTGGGAGCTTGAAATTTCATTTTCGCAAAATATAAGCATATTTATGTATTGGACTTCATAAAGAATTAATGGGCTTAACTATAGCATTTAATCAAAATAATTTATATTTTTAGAGTGTATTATAATATATTCATTCTAACCGTTAAGAGGTCTTACATGGGTGATATAAATTTATTAATAGTTGGTTTAGTATCTGGTGCGATTATAGCTTTGGTAATATTACTTCTAATAAATAAATCTAAACCCGATGCCTCAAATGATGAATCGAAAGCCACTGATACAGTTATAAAAGAATTAGGTGATCTTAAAGGTGAAATAAGAACCATAATGGATGGTTTTGGAGGAAAAATAAAAGAAGAAAATGAAAGATCAAATGCTAATTTAACGAATACGCTTGAGAAAATCACATCAATAGAACGAACTTTAACTGGAACAAAATCAAGAGGCATTGCTGGTGAGGCCCTACTAGAAAGATACTTGGAGACAGCAATAAAAACTGGCGAGGTTAAAAAAAATTTAAATATAGGCTCAAAAAATGTTGAGTTCGCGTGGAAGATAAACGAAGGAAAATATATACCGATTGATGCAAAGTTACCAGATATCTTCTCATTAGTTGAGGAATATGATAGCTCTGACGATCCTGAATTACAAAAAAACTTATCAAAGAAAGTAAAAGATAAAGTAGCAAAAGAAATAACAAATATTCAAAAATACCAAAATCAACCAAATACCATAAATAATTGCATCTTGGCAGTTCCTTCATCAATTCTAGACATGTCACCAGAGTTATTAGGAATTGGTAAAGAGAGAAATGTTTATTTAAGCTCTTATGAAAATGTAGAAATTATTGCTCACCTTCTGTCAGAACAATATCATCGCTTCACGGCTGAAGGTGATATCGGTACAGAAAAAATGAAGGTTGAGCAATTAATCTCTATTCTCGAGAAAATCTTTAATAAAACCGACACGATCGATAAAGCCCTTAGGCAAATTTCTAATGCGAATAATGAAATTAAGGATGAGGCCTCAAAAAGCAGGAGAATATAAGCGCGTAATTATTAGATATTATTGGTTTATTTGTAAATTTGCTGTTTATTCTCTACTAATTTATAATCGCCCCCTATTTATACAATAAATAGTATATTGTAAAATGAAGTATTGGGGGCGATCTGGATTCGACGTGGATTGCAAAACCCTAGGTGCATGTCGAGTATATAGCTATTCTCGTAAAAAATGCTATAAATTATAGTTGCAAACGAAGACAACTACGCACTAGCAGCTTAATCCTGCTGGTCATCATTCAGAAATGTGCTTGTGCGTTTCAGTTTGGTGTCGCTTAACACAAGATAGCCTTTATTCTCGCCATTAGAGTAACTGCGAAACTTAATTGGATAGTGTTAATTAAAGTCTGCTCGTTTACTTTGTTAACATGAAATTTAATAACGAAGCTAAACATGTAGTGCCGAAGGCAGAGGATTTGCGGACGCGGGTTCGATCCCCGCCGCCTCCACCATGTACTCCAATTCTTCTTATAAATATTTATTTATTTATTAATTAATTCTTAATCTAAACAGAATATTTAATTTTAGATAAAAAGAACTTGATTGCCATTTCAGATGAAGTGAAAAATCTTGAATCAATATATTCATCATTTTGAGTATCGTATATACAAAATTCCCAAGTGGCAAAGTTTAAATCAAATTCTTCTGGAGAATAATCTTGCAGTATTAATGAAAATTCAGTTGAGAGGTCTTTTGTGGAGAACTTAATAAGGCACTCGGTTAAGGAAAACATACACTTTTCAATATATGGATTGTTTATATATTCTTTCAGATTTTCATTGAAAAAAGCTCTTTTCTCAATAAGATTCTTTTTATAAAGATTTTTGCCCATCTTAGGCTTAGATGTGTAATTTGGCTTACTTAGTTGGGACTTGTACTCTTGAAAATTAATAACGCTCATAATCAGATTCGAAAGTTATAAGTTATATGATATTTTATATAATAAACCTTAAAAGAAAACAATATACACAAATAAATGAATGATTCAATAATAAGGCGGATAATTTCGCACATAGAAGAAAATAATAAAAAAAGACAAATTATAATAGTCGATGGAAGCATATCAAAAAAATTTGTTTCTTCATCTCTAAAATCAAGAGGCGTAGATAATTTTAAATTATATAGAAACGATGAATATGTATTTGAGATACATAACGAAAGCATAATAAATTTTAAAAATAAGGATATGTTATTCCTTGGAGAAATACTTTATGAATCAAATAAAAAATTAAAAAAACATAATTTTTCGAATGAGATTGATAACATATATGACTGTATAAATAATATTCTTCTTCAGAGAGAAATATGTATAAAAAATAATGATAAAATTAATATTGGTAAATTATTTCAAAGCGATGTCTTATCTTATGAGTCTAAAATCTTCTTTGAAATACTTAAATTATGGATATCATATACACAAGAACAGAACTCTTATGTAAATAGATATATGCAACTAATTGGTGAGGATTTATTATTATTTTCTGATGCTGACCATCACTTCATAAATATTAATAAATTCTTTGAAATCGAGAAATTATGGGTTCAAAAAAATATTCCATCTTCATTTATGTATAGTAACAAAGTAGAGAAGATTCAAAATAAAGATCAGCTTTTTAAAATAAATAATAAAATTTACGAGTCGTATGATTTTAAATCACATGAAGACGAACTGGAATTTATTTCTAGTGACATATCAAAAAACTTTGAGGAAAATCCCCTTATTCGTATTGCATTGATCAACAACGATAGATATTTTGCACGAAGGTTACGAGCAATACTTGCAAGAAAAAATATTGAGATTAGTGATGAAGGCGGATGGTTGTTATCAACAAGTGCATGCTGCGCATATATTAATAATATAATAGATTATTTTTTTGAAAATAATAATTTTATTAATTTGAGAGATATTATTATGTCCCCCTTTTTTCAATTGGGTAGTATTAATGAAGAAAAAAAAGATTTTTTAAAAATAGTTTTAGATTTCCAAAAGGGTGATATTGAATCTGAAATTAAAAATTTTTTTAATAATAAAGATTTTTTTAAAAATGAAAATTCCTTTCATAAATATTTTATTATTGAAAATAATTTAAAAGATATTTATACATTTAAAGAATTTTCAAAGCTTATTTCAAGCAAAATTGATGATTTTGGATCAAGTGAGCTTATAAATGAAGATACTGCTGGTAAAGAATTTTTAAGGGTATTAGAAAATTTAGGAACTGTTTCAAAAAAAGGTAAGAAAAGTATGCTCGAGTGGTCAAAAATATTAAAAAATAAATTGGAAACTAGCACTTTTTCAAACCCTAATATTAGTAAAATTATATACACAGACATTAACCACGCGTTGATAAACGATTACGATAAAATATACATTAGCTCAATGTCTAACAAGAATTATCCAAAAAAAATACTAAATAATTTTTCAGAAAAAAATATAATATATTCAGATTTCAGTATTAATTCAAATTTGGAGGAAAGAGAAAATATAAGCGATTTTTTTAGATTATCGAAACAAACAAATAGTATTTGCCTAACATTTCATAAGACAGATAATAATGAAATATATTCAAAATCAAAATTTAAAATCCTCGTAGATCATATTGCTGATAATAAAGTTTTGAATGATAAGGAAGATAACATAAAAATATCAAAAAATAATATAAAGCAGGATTCTATTTATTTTGATAGTAGTTTTAAATACCTTAATTATCGTGATATTGAAAACTATTTATGCTGCATTTATTGTTTTTATTATAACAAAAAATTTAATTATATAGATAAGGGCTTATCGCCAAATAAATACTTAGTATTTGGAAATTATGTCCATTCAGTTATAAGTCGTTATGTTAAGGATAGACCATTATCTAATGTAAAATCAGAGATTATCTCTAAACTTAATGACATATCGAATATCAATGAAAAAGAATATTATTTGCAAGGAAATTCACCCTATGAATTAAAATTATGGAAGGATTTATTGCCGACCATTGCTACTGAATTTTTCTACAGCGAAGATGGTATATCTAAAAGCGATTTTCAGACCGAGGTACCATTTAAAAAAGTCTTTCTTGATAATATAACTTTGTCTGGAAGGTATGATATTCAATATTTTAATAAAGGTAAAAAAACGATATGCGACTTTAAAACTTCTACAAACATTCCTTCAAAAAAGTCTGTCTTAAATGGAGAGCATCTACAACTTCCAATGTACTCTTTATTAAATCCTAACGTTGAAATTTTTGAATATTATTTTATTAATGTTTCTCAAAAAATTACGAAAAGAATAACATTTGAAAAAGATGAATTTATTAATTCTACCGATATTATATTAGATACAATTGAAAGAATTAATTTCGATTTAAAAAATAAAACTAAGTATTACCTAATGAGTTCTTATAATGGTTGTGAAAACTGCGGTTTTCAAGTTACAAGAGAGAAGTAAATTAACTATTGTCTAATAAAATATAATTAACAAACAGATATAATGAAATTATGAAAAGACAAGTCATTATAAGGCCAAATATAATAAAATATGATGCTTTATTTGATTCAAAATCTCTCATCCTATTATCGTTAGATTGAATACCGATAAAAGAAGATAATATGCTTAATATTATATTTTTTACGTCTAGCTTATTTTTTGACATTTTTTGCAAGTATAATGGCATCTTCATATCCATTTGGCGCTGGGTAATAATTTCTTCTTTTTCCAATCTCATTATAACCTAACGAACTGTATAGCTTCATAGCTTGTTCATTACTTGGTCTACATTCTAAAAATATTATCTCGCAATCAAGTTTTATTAAATCGTTAAAAAGCTGATTTAGAATTTTCTTGCCATAACCAAAATTTCTGTATTCTTTTTTGACACATAAATTCATTATATGACACTCATTTTGAACAATAGAGGTTATTAAATAGCCGATTAGCTTGTTATCAAGAACTAATACCTTGCAAAAATAATTATTATTAATACAATCATAAAATATTTTCTCAGACCATGGGTAACCGTAAGAATCTCGCTCAATAACTAAAACGTCAGGAATATGATGTTCTTCCATATCGAGAAAATTTGTAACAAGTGAATTTTGAATACTACTCATATTTTGTAAAAAATTGAAAGTCAACCCATATTAATTTCTTCATATCATTAGATATATTATCTGATTCAAACAAAGTATTAAATATAAATATTTTGTTACCTAATTTATTTTTATATATTTCATCAAATTTATATAAATCATTTGTGAGTAAAGATTTTGTAGAAGTATCACATAAAACCATATACTTTGATATAGAAGCTGTTTCTTTCCCAAGATCCAATTTTAATTTATCTAAATTATCAAAAAAATCAAAACGAATACCCGGTTCACTTTTTTTTGCGTTTTCCTGAAAACTTTCTAGCAGATCCTTATGATTCTTATAAAGAGACTTGCAAATTAAAATTAACTTTATAAAGTCTATGCTTTTAGGTTTTTTAACCCAAAAATTAATATTTAAGTGACTAAGAAAAGTGATTTTGTCCTCATAATTATTGCTATTCTTTATCATGAGGGTGAATTAACTCTGATTTTCTATTAAGTTTATTAATGGCATCTAAATAGGCTTTTGCAGATGCTATCACTATATCTGTATCAGAACCCACTCCATTTACAATCTCACCACCCTTCTCAATTCTTACTGTAACTTCACCAAGAGAATCTGTGCCATCGGTAATATTATTTACGGAAAACAATTGTAAATTTGATTCACTTTTTACGATCTTCTCAATAGCTTTAAATGTTGCATCTACTGGACCACCTCCGTTTGATTCACTTTCAGCTAAAGTTGAGCCTTTTTCTAAAATTATCTTTGCATAAGGCTCAGAGTTAGAATCGCTAATTGATTTAATAGTTTTTAAAATATAATCTGAGCTACTTTTTTCTCCAAAATTGTTGGAAATTAAAGCATGTAAATCGTCATCATATATTTCATGTTTTATGTCAGCAAGATCTTTAAACTTTTCAAATAATAAGTTAAGCTCGTCTGAGTTTTTGATTTCGTAACCTATTTCTGAAAACCTTGTTTTTAATGCGTTTCTTCCAGAATGCTTGCCTAAGACGATTTTATTTTTTAACCAGCCAACATCTTGAGCTTTCATAATTTCATAAGTTTCTCTGTGTTTTAAAACGCCATCTTGGTGAATACCAGACTCGTGTGCGAAGGCGTTTGCGCCAACAATTGCTTTATTCGGTTGTATTGAAAAGCCTGTAATGCTAGACACAAGTTTTGATGCAGGAACAATATGATTTGTTTCAACCTGTGTTTCACACGGAAAAAGATCTTGTCGCGTTTTAACCGTCATTACTACTTCTTCTAGTGAGGCGTTTCCAGCTCTTTCTCCTAAACCATTAATAGTGCATTCAACCTGTCTAGCGCCATTCATTACTCCTGACAATGAATTCGCTACAGCTAACCCTAGATCATTTTGGCAATGGGTTGAGAATATCGCTTTGTCAGAATTTGGTATATTATGAATTAACTTTTTTATAAGCTCTCCATATTCCCCAGGTATACAGTACCCTACTGTATCAGGTATATTAATTGTTGTTGCCCCAGCGTTTATAGCCTTCTCAATTATTGAGCATAAAAATTCAAACTCAGATCTTCCGGCATCTTCTGGAGAAAACTCGATATTATTTGTATATTTTTTAATTCTGTTTATTGACTTTACTGCTTGATCAATAACCTCTTGCTTACTCATATTCAACTTTTTCTGCATATGAATTTCTGAAGTCGCTATAAAAGTATGTATTCTTGAGCTATTTGCATACTTTAATGACTCCCCTGCGGCATCAATATCCTTATCAATAGCTCTTGCTAAACCACATATAGTGCTGCCCTTGATTGATTTCGCTATATCACTAACAGCATCAAAATCACCTTTACTTGCTATTGGAAATCCGGCTTCAATGACATCAACATTAAGCTTTTCGAGAACTTTTGCGATACGTAATTTTTCTGAAGCAGTCATTGATGCTCCAGGGCTCTGCTCTCCGTCACGAAGCGTTGTGTCAAAAATCACTAACTTTTCTTTATTAATTGACATTTATCTTTGTTCTTTCTCACTGAAAATAAGCTTTCCTTTTTTATACTGCCTATAAATATTCATTACCATACCAGAAATAGAATAAACAATAGCTAATAGCAAAAGAACCATTGGAGGATTAATTAGAGTAATAAACAAAAGAAATATTATTAATAATAACCAATAAAATTTTATTTTTTCATTATCACCAATATTCTTAAAACTAAAATAAGAAAATTTACTAATCATTAAAAAGGAAACAAATAATACTAAGAATGCAGATATCTCTTTATAAAATACAATCTCCACATTTGTTTTGTTCAGTACTGTGTATGACAAAGATACAAGTATTGCAGCAAGTGGACAAGGTAGTCCGATAAAAAAATCATTACTTTTGCTTGAGTTGAATCTCGCTAATCTTAGAAGAACAGAAACTAAGTACAGAGATGATATTATAACACCAAGCTCTAACCAAGAATTTATAAAAAAGTTAATGTCTTTTAAAAACCACTGATATAAGAGAATCGACGGAGCAATTCCAAAAGCAATTACGTCTGCAAGGCTATCATATTGCGCCCCAAACTCACTTGTTGTTTTTGTGATTCTAGCAACTCTTCCGTCAAGTCCATCGAGAACAAACGATGCAAAAATTAAGTTCGCAGCAATTTGAAGATTTCCATCGAAAGAATATATTAACGAAATAAAACCGCACAGAACAGATCCTGTTGTAAGTAAATTGGGTACTAAATAAATTTTATTTCTTATCATATTTATAAAAACAAACGCCAAGACATGTGATACATGCTTAGCGCTATCGAAATAATTCTATTACTTTACAAGATTTACAACAAGATATGCTAGAAAAGCATAAAATCCCCAGAAAAGTATAAAATGTAAGATTCCACTATCTAATTTCATAATATTTTCATCACCTAAACGCGTATTAATTAAAATGATATCCTAGTTTTTATTTTTATCAACTAATTTGTTAGCACTTATCCAAGGCATCATAGATCTAAGTTCAGAGCCAACTGCCTCAATTGGGTGTTTTTCCCCATTTCCCCTCATTCTATCAAAATTTGTATTTCCTGATTTATATTCATCAATATACTCTTTTGCGAACTCGCCGCTTTGTATTTCAGCTAATATTTTTTGCATTTCATCTTTTGTTGTCGCATTTACAATTCTTGGACCTCTCGTTAAATCTCCGTACTCAGCGGTATTTGAAATGGAGTATCTCATATTTGCTATTCCGCCCTCATACATTAAGTCAACAATTAATTTTAACTCATGCAAACATTCAAAATATGCCATCTCTGGCTTATAGCCCGCTTCAACCAATGTCTCAAAACCAGCAAGCACTAGTGATGTTGCGCCACCACATAAAACCGCCTGCTCGCCAAACAAATCGGTTTCTGTTTCTTCTTTGAAAGTTGTCTCAATGACACCAGCCTTACCACCACCATTTGCTGATGCATATGAAAGAGCTAACTCTTTACTTTCACCAGAAGGGTCTTGTTTAACTGCAATTAAAGTTGGTACACCACCACCGTCCAAATATGTAGAACGAACTAAATGACCAGGTCCTTTCGGAGCTATCATTATAATATTTATTTCTTCATTAGGTTTAACTGTTTCAAAGTGAATGTTAAAACCGTGCGCGAATCCAAGAGTGCTCCCTTTTTTTAAATTTGGTTCAATTTCATTATGAAAAACATCAGCTTGATTTTCGTCTGGAATTAGCATCATTACTAAATCAGATTTTTTAGTTGCCTCAGAAACACTTAGTACTTCAAAACCAGATTTTTTAGCCTTGTCAGCAGATTTAGATCCATCGTGAAGACCAATAACAACATCAACCCCAGAGTCTTTTAAGTTGTTTGCATGTGCATGGCCTTGTGAACCAAAACCTATGATTGCAACTTTTTTACTTTTTACAATTGATAAATTTGCATCTTTATCATAATAAATATTCATCTATGTTATCTCCGATTTTTTTAATTACTATTAATTCCTACTGCTCCTGATCTAACAATCTTAACAGCAATTTTTTTTATTGTGCTTACGAATTGATTTATATTTTCAGGGCTATCAACGCATTCGATTATTAAATCATTGCTTTTTGAATTATGAATTTTTAAAAATTCATAACTTTCTAATTTGTCCATTATTTTTTTATCAATTTCTGAATTATTGATTCTAACAAAAACTATTTCTCTTTCAATATGTTCGTTCGAGGTTATCTCAGATACTTCAATTACATCTACGAGTTTATCAAGCTGTTTTACAATTTGCTCAATTACAGCATCATCACCAGATGTAACAATTGTCATTCTAGATGCTGTCAAATCTTCTGAAGTCGCAACTGACAAAGATTCAATATTAAAGCTTCTTGCTGAAAACAGACCAGCAACTCTTGACAAAGCTCCAGACTCATTTTCTAGAAGTACACTGATTATATGTCTCATGGTATTTACCGTTATTTTTTTTCACTCAGTTTTAGGAGAGTATCATTTTATTATGTGCAGCCCCAGTAGCAATCATTGGAAAGACATTTTCGTTTTGATCGGTAATAAAATCTAGAAAAACTAAACGATTTTTTTGGTTAATAGCTTCTCTTAAAGCTGGTTCAACGTCTGAAGATTTCTCGACTTTATAGCCGACGTGACCAAAACTTTCAGCAAGTTTTACGAAGTCTGGAAGAGCATCCATATACGACATTGCATACCTCTTCTCGTAAAAAAATTCTTGCCATTGTCTTACCATACCCATATATCTATTATTTAAGTTTATTATTTTTATAGGTAAGCCATATTGTAAACAAGTAGATAGCTCTTGGATACACATTTGAATGCTTGCCTCACCAGTAACGCAACATACTAAGGAATCTGGATTTGCAAACTGCGTTCCCATAGCTGATGGCAACCCAAAGCCCATCGTTCCAAGTCCGCCTGAATTTATCCATCGTTTTGGCTTATTAAACTTGTAAAGTTGCGCCGCCCACATTTGATGCTGTCCAACGTCTGATGTTATAAAAGCATCTCCATTTGTAACATTATATAAGCTATCAACAACAAACTGAGGTTTTATAATGTCGCCCTCTTGGTTATATTTAAATGAGTCTTTCTTTCTCCATTCATTTATTTGGTTCCACCAGTTATCAATATTTTTTGGTCTTAATTTTTTTCCAATAATTTCTTGAGAGAGTTTATTTATGGCGTCTTTAACATCTCCATGGATTGGAATATGTGCCCTAATATTTTTAGAAATTGAGGATGGGTCAACATCAATATGAATTACAGTAGCGTCTGGACTAAATTTATCAAGTCTTCCAGTAATTCTATCATCGAATCTTGCTCCAACTGCTATTAAAAGATCACAATCGTGCATTGCCATATTTGCTTCATAAGAGCCATGCATACCCAACATTTGAATAAACTGAGGATCATCTCCAGGAAAACATCCTAGTCCCATTAAAGTGTTGGTAACCGGAAAATTTAAATATTTAGCAAAATTTGTTAACTCCTCAGAAGCATTGCTATTAATAACTCCACCGCCGGCATATATTACCGGTTTTTCACAAGACAAAATCTTTTCGGCTGCTTCAATTATTGAATCACTATTAATTTCTATGTGCGGATTATATGAACGCATTGATACTGATTTTGGATAATTAAATTCGCATTTATCTTCAGTAATGTCTTTTGGAATATCGACAACAACAGGGCCTGGTCTCCCTGAAGTAGCAACATAAAAAGCTTTTTTAATTGTGCTAGCCATGTCTTTTACGTTTGTAATCATAAAATTATGCTTTACACATGGTCTTGTGATGCCGACTGTATCTACTTCTTGAAAGGCATCATTGCCAATTAATGCGGTTCTTACCTGCCCGGTAAAAACAACGATTGGAACGGAATCCATATATGCGTCTGCAATGCCCGTAATTGAATTTGTAGCGCCAGGGCCTGAAGTTACAAGAACTACACCAGGTTTATTTGATGACTTCGCAAAACCCTCGGCAGCATGCACGGCTCCTTGTTCATGTCTGACTAAAATGTGAGAAACTTCGTTTTGTTTATGAAGCTCATCATAAATATGCAAAACAGCTCCGCCAGGATATCCAAAAACTAGCTCAATGCCTTCAGCCTCAAGGCATTTAACAAAAATTTCAGCTCCAGTGAATTTTTCATTATTATTATCAATATTTTGCTTCATTAAGTTTGAGTAAAATATTACTTAAGCTTTTTGTATAAGAAAGTAAAATTTACCGCTATCCTCTTTAGAATCCATAAGTTTATTCCCTGTTTGATTAGAAAACGCCTCAAAATCTTTGATTGCTCCTGGATCCGTTGCAACAACATGCAATATTTGTCCTGTTTCCATTGTTGATAGCGATTTTTTCGCTCTTAAAATTGGTAAAGGACAATTAAGCCCACAGGCGTCTAATTCTTGGTCATATTCGGCCATATATAATCTCCATATTAATTATTCAACTTCAAAAAATGTGTTATAACACTAGAATGTTCACATAAGCAAAATAGGATATACTTAATATACTAATGTGTAAACATTAACATTATTATAAAAAATACTACTTGTTTATGAAAGCTATTAAATCTGTACTAAAATTACTAATAATATCCATAATTTACGGGTCTACAGCTTTTGCCCATAATATAAACATTCCAAAAATAGGTGATTCTTCCTCAAAATTTATGAGTATTTCTCAAGAGAATAAGCTTGGAGACATCATTTATTCACAAATTTTAGGATCATTTAAATTAGTTTCAGATCCAATGATAAACAGCTATGTACAAGCTCTTGGCAATAAACTTCTTGCTTCAGACTATAAAAATACAATAAATTACCGTTTTTTAGTCATAGATAACCCAGACATAAATGCTTTCGCGGCTCCAGGTGGGATCATTGGGGTAAACTCAGGGATTATTAAAAAAACAAAAACAGAAGCTGAGCTTGCAGGTGTTCTTGCTCATGAAATAGCTCATGTAAAAGCACGTCATCTATCAAGAATGTATGAAAAATCTTCTACAATTGATTTATCAACTGCATTGTCAGTTATCACTGCGGTTGTGGCCGGCATGTATGACAGCAGCACAATTAGTAAATCTTTATTATCTACACAAGCTCTAGAAACTCAAAAAACAATAAATTATATTAGAGCTCACGAGTATGAAGCGGATCGAATGGCTGTAAAGATATTAGCAAATGCAAATATTAATCCAAAAGGAATAGGTTCATTCTTTCGAACTTTATTGAAAGAAACGAACGACAGTAATCAAACAGAATTTTTAAGAACACATCCTCTGACAAAAAACAGAATCGCCGAAACAGAAACTCTTGCTTCTAAATATAAAGGTAAATTTATTGATGATAGCTATTCTTATCAGTTCATGTCAGTTCGGGTATCAATGTCATA
>CACNYJ010000005.1 GCA_902624655.1 uncultured Thiothrix sp. | reverse complement strand
GTTAAATACATCGAGAAATTCTATTTTTTCATCATTTTTATTTTTAATAAATTTAAATCTAGAGGAAATATTTCTATTTTTTGCATAAAATTTGACAACCCCTTTTGCTGAGAAATTTTCATAAAATACATTCTCTACTTTTTTTTCTTCAACTTTTTGTTCTGGTTTGAAAATTTGAATGCTCTGACATCCAGTTAAAGAAATAAACATAATAAATATTAACTTAAATTTCATTTAGAAAATTTTTTATCTCATTTAATTTTTCATCATCGGGATTAAGTTTAATATATTTTGAAAATATTTTTCTTGCCTTCTTTTTCTTTCCAAGTTTAATTAGAACTTGGACGAAATGGCTAACAATTTCGCTATCGTCACTGTATTTCAAGGCTCTTGCAAAATAAGGCTCGGCCTTTTTATAGCTTCCTAGTCTAAAAAGTATCCATCCTTTGCTATCCAATATTGCAGCATCGTTTGGTTCTAATGATAGCGCTTCATCAATATATTTATGAGCTTCGTTTAATCTAATATTATTATTTGCCCAAGTATAGCCAAGGGCATTATAAGCCTGAGCATTTTTTGGTTCTAACTCAATTAATTTTTTTAAATCTTTCTCTAAAATATCAAATCTATCTAGTTTTTCTGCGACTATAGCTCTAGTATATAAAAATGCTCCATGATTCTTATACTTTTCTAAACCTGAGTTGATTCTACTCATTGAGTGTTTAAATTTTTTTTCGTTATAGAAAATTTCAGTTTCAATTAATATTAACCTGATTTCTAAATCCGACATCCCGTTAAGGTTTTTATATTGGTCTTTAAAAAATTTTTTTAATAAAGTATATTCTTTATTCTTAATTTTTATTTTTGAAAACTCTTTAACAGAATTAAAGTAATTTGGGTCATCATTTTCTACTTCTTTAAAAAAATTTTCAGCCTTTTTGTAATTATTTTTTTTAGAATTAACTAATCCTTTTAAATAATTAAAGCTATTGATATCTTTTTCTTTTATTGAATCAATAAAAGCCGCTGAATCCTTAAATTTTCCCGCCTCGATATTTAATAATGCCATTTTCTTTGCGGTGGTTAGATCTGAAAAGTTAATTAATTTATTTGCTGACATGAATCTATAATGCTCTAAAGCATCATCATATCTTCTTTCTTTTGTAAGAATATTTATGTAATAATTATTTAAATATATATTTTTCGGAGAATAACCTAAATAATCTTTTAAAGTTTTAATTGATTGGTCAGCTTCTCCTAACTCATAGTAAGCTTCAGCTAAAAAAATACCCCATCTACTTTCTTTTTTTTTGAATTCTTTAAATTTATACGCTTTTTTAATTACCTTAATGGCATCTTCAAAATATGCATTATTTAATAAAACTTGTGTGTAGTAGAAGTTGGCTAAATATTCATTTTGATATTTTTTATAAACAATATCAAAAATTTCCTTTATTGTTTCATCTTCAAAAACTTTTAAGGTGTCGTAGACAAGAGCAAATTTATCTTTATCCTTAGAGTTTTTAATTACTTCTAATGTTTCATAAATAGCTGGTTCTGTTTTTTTTAATGTTAAGAATATAGAGATTCTTACGTGCCTTATAGTTACTTTATCTTTTTCATCAGCAAGTTTTAGCCAAATTTCGGAATTTTCTAGCATTAATTCATAATTGTTTGCTAAGCCTGCCAGTTGTGTTGCTCTTCTTGCAATTTCTGGGTCATCAGATTTATTGATAATTTCCTGATAGATTTCTGAAGCTTCCTGATAGTCACGGTTTTGGGCTAATATTTCCGCCTCGAATGCTTTTTGCATGACATAGCTATCATTTCCATTATCGTCAACAAAAATCAGTTGGGATCGATTGTCATTTGTATCACTTAAGGGATAGGCAAAACTTATAAATAAGAGATTTATTAATATGAAATGTTTAAAAAATACCCTTATTTTAGTAGTATAGCTTATGATTGATTCTCTATTATTTCTCATATTTGGTTATAATATACTTTGAACAGGAATCAATCTACCATAACGGGCTAATTAATTAAGAGTGGGAAAGAGATGAGTTTAGTAACAATAGGAATGAGTCACAAAACAGCTTCTCTAGATATCAGGGAAAAACTTTCCGTTGACAAATACGAGTCCGAAAAAATTCTAAAAAAACTTCATAGTATGCCACTAGTTGATGAAGCTTTTCTATTATCGACCTGTAATCGAACTGAACTCTATATTGAAATTGAAGATTTGCAATATGTTGATAATATTTCTGACTGGTTACTTCGACAAAAAGGATTGTCAATGGAGGAATTCGAAAATAACATATACAGTTTTTCTGATAGCAACGTTGTAAGGCATGCATTAAATGTCGCCTCTGGTCTAGATTCTATGGTGATTGGAGAACCACAAATTCTTGGACAATTCAAAAGTGCTTTTATTAATGCTCACAATGCAGGAACAATTGGAAAAAATTTAGATAGGCTTTTTCAATATGCATTTTCAACTGCCAAAGAAGTTAGGACTGATACAAAGATTGGTGCAAACTCACTTTCATTGGCTAATGTGGCAGTTTCACTAACCGATCAATTTTATGACGACCTATCAACCAAGAATGCTCTTCTTCTTGGTGCAGGCGATTCTATAAACATTGCTGCCAAGAATTTAAAAAAGAAAAATATAAATGATATATTTATCGCGAATAGAACTATTGAGAAAGCAGAAGTAATAGCAGACGAAGTAGGTGGATTCGCAATACCACTTAAAGATGTTGCAAGTCGCTTAAAAGATGCAGATATTGTAATTAGTGCTGTTTCTGGAAGTATCCCACTAATAGGAAAAGGTGCTGTAGAAACGTCATTAAAATCTAGAAAACACAAGCCAATATATATGGTTGATCTCGGTGTCCCAAGAAATATTGAATCAGAAGTAAAAAATCTTCCAGATATATTTTTATATACATTAGATAATATACAAGAGCTTATTAAAAATAATTACCAAGCAAGAAGAAATGCTGCTTCAGACGCTCAAAATATAATAGATACAAAAGTTGAAGAGTATATGAATTGGAGAAAATCCCAATCAGCTTTTTCGGTTATCAAAATGTACAGGGATGATTGTGAGTCAATAAGACAAGACTGTGTTAATAAATCACTGAATCAACTAAAGCTCGGTAAGGACCCATCAGACATAATTAATCAATTAAGTATAAACCTTACTTCAAAGTTATCGCACAAACCTACAATCGCTTTAAATAAAGCTGGGCAAACAAATAATAGAAAACTAATAAACTTAGTCTGTGATATTTTCTTGATTAACAAGAAAAAATGAAAGATTCCCTTAGAAAAAAACTCAACGAAATTTCAGAAAAGCATTTAGAAATAGAAAATTCTCTTTCTAATCAAGATGTAATTAATAACATAGAAAAATATAAAAATCTTTCAGTTGAATATGCAAAGTTAGAGCTTATTGTGAAAGATTATCGAAAATATATAGAGAGTGAAGAGGCTTTAAGAGACTCTGAAGAAATTTCTAAAACTGCTTCGGGAGATTTGAAAAAACTTGCTGATGAGGAAGTCAAGCTTGCTAGAGAAGAAATTGATAAACTTGAAAAAAATTTAGAGATATCTTTGCTTCCCGAAGATCCAAATGACGGAAGTAATGTTTTTTTAGAAATACGAGCAGGTACAGGAGGGCTTGAGGCAGCAATTTTTGCTGGGGATCTTTATAAAATGTATTGTAGATTTGCCGAAAGACAGAACTGGGATGTCGAGTTACTTTCTGAAAGTGAGGGAGACAAAGGTGGTTATAAATTAGTTATTATAAAAATAAATGGAGATAAAGCCTACTCTAAATTAAAATTTGAATCTGGTGCACACAGGGTTCAAAGAGTTCCCGAGACTGAATCACAGGGACGCGTTCACACATCTGCTGCGACTGTCGTTGTTATGCCTGAGGTTGAAGAAATAGAAGATTACAAAATTAATTCAGAAGACTTAAGGATTGATACATTTAGGGCTTCTGGTGCTGGTGGCCAACATGTTAACAAAACTGATTCTGCTATAAGAATTACACACCTCCCATCTGGCGTTTCAGTAGAATGTCAAGATGGTAGATCTCAACACAAAAATAAAGCGAAGGCTATGTCTTTACTTCAAGCAAAGTTACTTGACGCTGAAAGATCAAAGCAAATGGATGAACAATCTCAGATAAGAAAAAAACTTGTTGGAACTGGAGATAGATCAGATAGAATAAGAACTTATAATTTTCCTCAAGGAAGAATTACAGATCATAGAATAAATTTAACGATTTATAATTTGGAAGATTTCCTTGATGGTAATTTACACGTAATCACTTCCCCTTTAATTAGCGAATATCAGGCAGATCTTCTTGCAAGTAATGAAATCTAATATTATTCAATTTGATAAATTTAATATCCATGTTTCAGAAGATGTTTTTTGCCCGAGGGAAGATATTGATATCTATCAAAATATTTTTAGGGATTTAATAAAAAATGATGGAGATTTCGATTTACTTGAACTTGGAACAGGTACAGGACTGATCAGTATTGCTATTGCGAAAGAATATAATAATATTAAAATAACGGCCACTGATATAAGTATAAATGCTTTACAAAATGCGAAGGAAAATGCTAAAAGAAACAAAGTAAATGAAAATATTAAATTTATTAAATCAAATTGGTTTTTAAATTTAGAGAATAAAGAATACAATATTATTGTATCAAATCCTCCTTATCTATCCAAAAAAAATTCTAAACATTATCAGGGTTTAGATGATCCCGATACTAGTTTGTACTCAAAAGACAATGGGCTTTACGATATTTTTGCTATAATGTTTGAAGCAAAAAATTATTTGAAAAAAAATTCCTACCTTGTTATTGAGCATTCCCATAATCAAACTTTACATCTTAAGAATTTTTCTTCGAAATGTGGCCTCAATTACAATTTTACAAAAAAAGATGTAATAGGTTTTAACAGGATTTCCATTTTTTCAAACATTATCTAATATTTTTATAATTTTTTCCTTGATAGTTCCTGGATCTGAATCTTTTGCATTTTTAAGAACTTGGCCAACAAAAAAACCTAAAATTTTTGTTTTTCCTTTTTTATAATCTTCGACTTGTTTCGGGTTATCATTAATTACTTTATCTATAAGAGAATTAATATTCTTTTGATCATCGTCTTGTGCTTTTTTGAATTTTTCGATAATTTTTTCTATTGAGCCCGTTGAAGTTAAAGGCATATCAATAATTTGTTTGATATTCCCTTTTGATATTTTTTTATTTTCAACTGCGCTAATAATTTCACAAAAATCATCTGGTGTTATCATCATATCCTGCATCAATAGATTTTCCTTATTCATTTTTAAATATATTGAAGAAATAAAATAATTCATTAGTTTTTTTGGCTCTATTTTGGATTTCTTCATGACATCGTCAATAAAATTAGATATGTCTGAGTTATTCAAAAGAATATTTATTTGCTCATCGGTTAAAGCATGGTTTTTTTGATAACTTACTCGCTTTTCGTCTGGTAGCATAGGCATACCATCCTTAATTTCTTTTATAAATTTTTCATCTATTTCAATTGGAGGTAAATCTGGATCTGGAAAGTATCTATAATCATTTGCCTCTTCTTTTGACCTCATCGATTTTGTAATATTTTTGTTTTCATCGTATAGTCGAGTTTCTTGAATTACTCTTCCGCCATCTTCAATTAGCTTAATCTGTCGCTGAATTTCGAAATTTATTGCTTTTTCAACGAACTTAAATGAATTTATATTTTTAAGTTCTGTGCGTGTACCTAATTCCTTGTCATCATGTTTTTTTACTGATACATTTGCGTCGCACCGAAATGAGCCCTCTTGCATATTGCCGTCAGAAATTTTTAGAAAAGTAACTATCTCATGAATTTTTTTCATATACTCAACAGCTTCTTTTGCTGATCTTAAATCTGGTTGTGAAACAACTTCAAGTAATGGCGTGCCTGCTCTATTCAAGTCTATAAATGTGCAGTTATCCTTTTTGCTGTGTATTGATTTACCGGCATCTTCTTCTAAATGGGCCCTCAGGATATTTATTCTCTTCGCTATATTTTGGTCATTTTGAATATTTATATGTCCGCCCTCTACTATAGGAAGGTCTAGTTGGCTTATCTGATAATTTTTTGGAAGATCTGGGTAAAAATAATTTTTCCTTGCAAAAATTGACCTCTTTGAAATCTGCCCATTTATGGCTAAACCAAACTCAATTGCTTTTTTAATTGCTATTTCATTTAAAACTGGAAGTGTGCCCGGCATACCTAAGTCAACATACGAGGCTTGCTCATTAGGCACAGCGCCGTAAGCAGTTGAAGAAGCTGAAAAGATTTTACTCTTTGTCATTAATTGAATATGTATCTCTAAACCAATTACACTTTCCCAATCACTCATGATTAAATTCCTCTGGAATATAATTATGCCAATCAGTTTCCTTTTGAAAATAATTAGCAATATTTAAAATATTACTTTCAGAAAAGTAGTCCCCAATTATTTGCATCCCAACCGGAAGTTCATTATTAAATCCAACAGGTATTGAGATAGCAGGTAATCCCGCTAAGTTCACTGGTGTTGTATATATATCCGATAAATACATTTCAAGCGCATTTGAAGTTTTTTCACCAAGATTAAAAGCGGTTGTTGGTGAGGTTGGTGAGAAAATAAAATCAACCTCTTGGAAAGCTTTTTTAAAATTATCTCGTATAATTCTTCTTATTTTCAAAGCGCGCATATAATATTCATCATAAAATCCTGATGATAGTGCATAAGTACCAATCATTATTCTTTTTTTTACTTCTGTGCCAAATCCTTCTTTTCTTGTTCTAAAATATAAGTCTTCTAAGTTAATTGGATCTTTGCATCTATATCCGAATTTAACTCCATCGTATCTTGATAAATTTGATGAGGCCTCAGCAGATGCAATAATGTAATATGCTGGTATTGAATATCCGTGATCAGGCAGAGTTATTTCTTTAATATTAAAACCAAAATTTTTAAATTCTTCTATTGCTTGAAAGATGATTTTTGATATGTCTTCGTCTATGCCTTGCGAAAAGTATTCTTTTGGTATGCCAATTGTTATTTTATTGACATCCTTTTTAGATAAATCCATTCGAGTTTTTTTAAAATCAATTTGATAATTACTTGTGGAGTCGTTTTTGTCAAAACCTTTTATTTCATCAAAAATCACAGCACAATCCTCAGCGCTTTTGCCAATCGGTCCTCCCTGATCTAAGCTTGACGCATAAGCGATCATTCCATACCTAGATACAGAGCCATAAGTTGGCTTAAGTCCTGTTAGGCCACAAAATGCTGCTGGCTGTCTTATCGATCCTCCTGTATCAGAACCACTTGCCACCGGGCATAATCTTGCAGCGACAGCTGAGGCGGAGCCACCAGACGAGCCACCAGGAACTTTTTCCAAGTTCCAAGGATTTTTCACATCGCCAAAATAACTTGATTCATTTGATGAGCCCATAGCAAACTCATCCATATTTGTTTTTCCAATACTTATCATTCCGGCATCATTTAGCTTTTTGACCACAGTTGCATCGTAAGGAGGCAAGTAATGCTCTAGCATTTTGGAACCACAAGTGGTAAAGATATCTTTTGTAGAAAATAAATCTTTATGCGCAATTGGTATTCCTGTAAGAAAATTATTTTTTCCTGATGCAATTAACTTATCAGCCTTATCTGCTTGCTGATTTGCATAATCTTCATTAATAGAAATAAAAGAATTTAATTTAGAATCAAACTTTGTAATCCTTTCCAGAAAGTATTTTGTTAGTTCTTTTGATGATATTTCTTTACTATTTAATAAAGCAGCTAATTCTCTGAGAGATTTTTTATATATATCCATATTTTTTCTTATTCAATAACTTTTGGAACAATAAAATGCTTTCCGTCATGATCAGGTGCTGAATTTATTCCATCATTTTTTGGATCATCATCAATACTATCTTTTCTTAAAGTTAAGGATGCCTCAGGAGCATGATACAAAGGCTCAATTTTTGATAAATCAATATTTTCTGTACTTTCAACTAATTTCAAAAAATCAACGATCTCTTTTGAAAAGTAACTTACGTCATCATTGTCAAGCTCAATCATGGCAAGTTTTGAAACTTCTTTTACTTTATCTTCATCAAACATTATAAATTTCCGTTTTGTTGTTATTTTATCGCAGATGACCTTGTAGGTTAGCTAAACCTCAGTTAAAATCTTATTATAATATAATGTAGCATATCAGAAAATTCGGGGGTTTTAATGATTTTAGATCTTTTTTCTAGTGATTTATCAATTGATTTAGGAACAGCAAATACAATTATTTTTGTGAAAAATAAGGGTCTAGTTTTAGATGAGCCATCCGTAGTTTCAATTTCTGATGAAGGCGGTAAAAAAAGAGTAAAAGCTGTTGGTCTTGAAGCAAAAACAATGCTTGGAAGAACTCCTGAAAATATAGAAACAATTCGACCATTAAAAGATGGTGTAATTGCTGATTTCACAACCACAGAAAAAATGTTGCAATTCTTTATAAAGAAGGCAAGCAAGACAAATTTTATTTTAGGCCCAAGAGTTCTAATATGTGTGCCCTCTGGTGCAACTCAAGTCGAAAGAAGAGCTATCAAAGAATCTGCAGAGGGTGCTGGAGCTCGAAAAGTATACTTAATTGAAGAGCCAGTAGCTGCCGCACTGGGGGCAGGTCTTCCTATTAACGAAGCTATTGGATCTATGGTTTTTGACATTGGTGGAGGTACTACAGAAATTGCCGTTCTATCATTAGGTGGAATTGTTTATTCGGAATCAGTCAAAATTGGTGGAGATAAATTTAATGATGCAATTTTAAACTATATTAAATGGAACTATGGCATCTTAATTGGAGAAGCCACCGCGGAAAAAATAAAGCATACAATAGCTACTGCTTACCCAGGCAAAGATCTTAAAGAGATGGAGGTTAAAGGTAGGAATATGTCCGAGGGTATCCCTAGAAGTTTCAGAATAAATAGCAATGAAATACTTGAAGCACTTCAAGATCCGTTGAAAGGAATTACAAACGCTGTGAAGACAGCTTTAGAGGCTACTCCGCCAGAGTTGAGTACAGATATTGCCGAAAATGGAATTGTACTAACAGGTGGTGGAGCACTTTTGACTGGCCTAAATAAACTTATTCAGGAAGAAACAGGCATTCCTGTAATCATTGCTGATGATCCTCTAACATGTGTTGCACGCGGTGGTGGGCTAGCGCTAGAACTTATTGATAAAAAAGGTCAAGACACTATTGCTTTAGAATAATTAAAAATAAATAAAATGAAAAGTGATTTACATTTTAAAGAAAGCAACATCACATTTTTAAAACTTTTTGTTTTTCTTATATTATCTATATTTTTTCTATATCTAGATAAAGATCTAGAATACGGCAATAAAGTGAGAAATAACATATCTTATCTTGTTCAGCCAGTATACAATCTGGCAAATTTTCCCTCGAAACTAAGTGATAATATCCAAACATTTTTTAAGAATAAAAATGATTTGATAGAAGAAAATAAAATTTTAAAGAAAAAAATTCAAATTCAATCTGGTATAATACAAAAGATACCCTCATTGACTGAAGAAAATAATAGATTGAAAAAATTATTGGACTCTTCTACATCAGTAAACTCCTCAAAAATTCTTTTAGCAGAGCTTATTAGAGTAAATTTAAGCCCATTTTCAAATAAAATTATAATTAATAAAGGAAGAGATAAAAATTTGTATATTGGGCAAACAGTAATTGACAGCACAGGTATTCTTGGCCAAATATCTGAGATAAATCAAACTTTCTCTGTGGTTACCTTAATTACTGACCCAGGCCATGCACTTCTTGGTGTTAATACAAGAACAAAAAAAAGGATTGTGATTTCTGGAACTGGAGATAATAGAAAATTAAAAGCAATGTATATTGCGTTGAATGAAGATGTTGTTGAGGGCGATAGTTTAATTACTTCGGGACTTGATAATGTATTTCCTGAAGGATACCTGATTGGAAAAATATCAAAAATAAAGAAGGATATGAATCAAGATTTTTTAGATGTTAGTGTGGTACCAAGTTCCGCTTTATCGTCAAATAGAGAGGTGATGGTGTTATGGTAATTATTAATAAAGTTCATGTTGTAACAATAATCTTTTTAATGATTGGAGTAATTCTTAATTTAATTCCTCTTCCAGATTTATTGGCTGCTACTAAGCCACCCATTCTACTTTTAATTTTAATCTACTGGTCACTCGCTTTTCCAAAACATATAAGTCTTACATATGCTTTTGTTTCTGGGGTAATTATAGATATTTTATTAATAACGCCTATTGGATATCATGCATTGTGCTTTACAGTAACAATATACTTAATATTAATTTATTATCCACAAATGAGGTTACAATCAAGCTGGAATAAGATGGTCTCATTATTAATAATTTTAATACCTTACTTTTTAATGTCCACGGCAGTAAATAACATCCTCGGAATTAGTTTTAATTTAATGCATGTGACTTTTTCAATTTTGATTTCTATTATAATTTGGCCAGGTTTGTTTAACGTGCTAAGATTTATACGTCAAAAATATACATCATAGCAAAAAATGCAGAATATTAAGCTGCTAGAAGATTTAAAAGAAATTCAGGATTTCCTAAAAGTTATTAAAGTATCTCAGGTTATCTCAATTGATATCGAATTTATGAGGCGGAGTACTTACTTTCCTGAGCCCTGTGTTATTCAGGTTTCAGATGGAGAGAATCATTCATGTATAGATTTGACTCTAGATATTGATTACAAAAAACTTTTTAAGAAAATATTTTTTAATGATAAATTAATAGTTTTTCATTCATGTAGGCAAGATCTAGAAATACTTCAAATAGTATTTGGTGAAATTCCAAAAAATATTTTTGATACTCAGTTTGCCGCTTCTTTTTTAGGATATAAATATCAAATAGGATATGCTGAATTAACAAAGAATATTTTCGATATTGATATTAATAAATCAGAAAAGATGACTGATTGGAAAAAAAGACCCTTAAGTAAAAACCAAATTAATTATGCCTTAAACGATGTTATTTATTTAAATAAATTATATAGTTTTTTAAAATCAGAACTAATTCGAACAAAAAAAATAGATTATTTCAAAGAAGAGATGAAAAACTTTATAAATGATATTGATTGGGACCCCCGATTAGAGAATGCATGGAAAAGAATTAAATCAATAAATTCTTTAGAAATAAAAACTAAAAAAGTAGCTAAAGGAATTTCTGTATGGAGAGAGGGGAAAGCTATTCAACTAAATATTCCGAGAAATTGGATATTATCAGAGAAAAACATACTTGATATTTCAAGAGCTTTTATAAAATCTAGTGAGATTCATTTACCTAAAAATAAATATATTTCTATTGATGAGGACATCAAAGAAATAAAATTTCATATTGCAAATCAGAAGGAGAAAAAGAGAGATTTTATTGATAAAAAAATTTACGATTTTAATGAGTATAAAAAAATAGCGGATGCATTGTATGAGTACTATAAATCGATATCTATTCAAAATAATATTTCATATCAAATAGTCTCACCAAAAAAAATGATATTCAGTTTTTTAAAGAATAAAGATAGTGATTCGAGACTTATTAGTGGATGGCGAAGAGAGTTAATCGATATGGAGAAAATTTCAAATATTACAGATCCTTATTTTGATGCTAATTAGATAATCCGCAAGCATTATTTCTTGGGACTGCTATGTCAATTTTCTTAGGTTTTGCTAATTTTAAATTATTCATTTTCTTAATATAGTTTTTTAAACTTATATCAAAGTTTATTAATTCATTATCTCTTTTTTGATGATAAATTGTCGAAAAACTCTTATTATTATAATCATGGCCTGGGTATACTTTTGTATTTTCTGGCATAGCGTAAAATATTTTCTTTATAGTGCTAAATAAGACCTCCGAAGATCCCGATTGAAAGTCAGTTCTTCCGCAGGCATCAATCAAAAGCGCATCTCCCGAGAATAACATTTTCTCAGAATTATAATCTAACGTATAAGAGAAATGCGTATCTGTGTGTCCCGGAGTATGAAAAGCATTAATCTTTATAGAGTTTCCGATAATTAGTGAATCATTATCAATAAAATTAACATCTCTACATTCTAGATTATCATTTGCTGGTCCAGCCACTTTGCATTTTGTAATTTCTCTTAAGGCTGACGCACTTGTTACATGATCGGCGTGAATATGCGTATCAATTGCATAGGTTAATTTTAAGCCTAGAGAATTAATAATTTGCAAATCTCTATCTATTGTTTCAATTACAGGATCTATTAGAACTGCTTCTTTTTTATTTGTACAAGATATCATGTAGGTGTAGGTACATGATTCATTTTCAAAAAGCTGCTTAAATAACATTTTATGAATTCTACATTTTCAAGTATTATTAATATACAATTTTTAATCCAAAGGTTAAAGTGAAATATGGACAAAGCTAAAATAAAAGAAATAATTGAATCTTCTCTAGAAGGGTCAACTGCCACTGTTGAAGGTAGCCAAGGTAAATATACAGCAAAAATTATATTTGATGGATTTTTTGAACTTAATACTGTAAATAGACATAAAATTGTTTACAAAGCTTTGGATAAATTTATAAGCTCTGGAGAACTTCATGCAATCAGCATGGAGACATACACGAACGAAGAAAATAAAGATTAAGTTTGGTTAATCAAATGTCTTTAAGGCAAATGTTCCTTGGTTAATTTTTTGCATTCCTATTTGTGAAGCGTAAAATTTTGAGAGTTTAATCATCTGTTCTTCTGTTAAAGTACCAGCAATCCCTGTCATAATTGCATTATTTCGACTTCCATTTTTATAAGATTTTAAAGCGTGTAATAAATAATCTTGGTATTGACCTGCAATTTTTGGAAATGTAGGAACCAAGCTGTTTCCATCTGGACCATGACAACCAACACATGCATTAGCCTCATCAATAATTTTTATTTCTGAGTTTTGAGTTCTTTGCTCATTAAGTTTAAAAGAAGAAAAGTAATCAGCAATCTTAGATATATCATTGTCGCTTAAATTTGCTGCTTGTGCTCTCATTGTTGGGTGCGATCTTTCTCCAGATCTGTATGCTTTTAGAGCCGCAACAATATAATCTTTATGCTGATTTCCAAGCATTGGGACTTTATATGCTGGATAAATGTTATTATAGCTGACAACCCCATGGCATCCAAGGCACGTTGAGGAGAGTTCCTCTGGCGTTGAGTCAGCAAATACATTATTGACGCTAAAAAGGAAAAGCCAAACTAAATGTATACAAAACTTCATTGTTTTCAATTTATCTCCATTTATCATAAGTCTGCAATTACTTTAATTCATTATATCCAAATTTAGGTAAAATTACACATGCAAATTAAAAAAATATTACAAATAATCGAAACTATGAGATATTATTTCAATAGTAAATTAAGGTTTATAGAATAAGTTGAATTAAAAATTTTTGAGGATTTTATGAAAATAGAAACAATTGCTATCCACGGTGGATACGAGCCAGAAAAAACTACAAAGTCTGTTGCGGTGCCAATTTATCAAACTGCATCATATGCTTTTGATGATACACAACACGGTGCAGATCTCTTTGATTTGAAGGTAAAGGGAAATATTTACACAAGAATAATGAATCCAACAACTGAAGTTTTGGAAAATAGAGTATCGCAAATGGAGGGAGGTGTCGGTGCGCTGGCTTTTTCATCAGGGATGGCGGCAGTTTCTGCGGCTATACTCAATATAACTTCAAACGGAGATAATATTGTTTCAACAAGCTCTCTTTATGGAGGAACAGTAAGCCTATTTAAAGATACTTTCCCAAAAATGGGAATTGAAGCAAGATTTGGTGATGTTAAAGATCTAATAGGTCTGGAAAAAATGATTGATAAAAATACAAAATTAATATTCTGTGAATCAATCGGAAACCCAGCTGCAAATGTCACTGATATCGAAAAAATCGCAGAAGTCGCTCATAGAAATAGAATCCCCTTATTTATTGACAATACAGTTCCAAGTCCTTATGTATGCAGACCAATTGAGTATGGGGCTGACATTGTAATTCATTCTCTAACAAAATATTTGTGTGGGCATGGAACAACAATTGGTGGGATGATTGTTGATTCTGGAAAATTTGATTGGAAATCAAATTCAGATAAATTTCCTCTTCTTTCTTCTCCAGACCCAGCTTACCATGGTATGGTGTTTACCGAAGCTTGTGGTCCGGCAGCCTTTATAACAAGAGCAAGAGTAGTCCCACTAAGAAATATGGGTGCAGCAATATCTCCAATGAATAGCTTTCAAATTCTCCAAGGTATTGAAAGTCTTGCTGTAAGAATGGATAGACATTGTTCGAATGCACTTGCAGTAGCTGAATTTTTGGAAAATCACAATTCAGTTAGCTGGGTAAATTATCCTGGACTGAAAAGTCATCCAGATAATCATTTAGTGAATAAATATATGGATGGAAAAGCTTCAGCAATAATGAGTTTTGGCATTAAAGGTGGATCAAAAGCAGGTGGAGAATTTATAGATAAACTTAAATTAATTGTAAGACTGGTTAACATTGGAGATGCAAAATCTTTGGCATGTCACCCAGCTTCAACAACTCATAGACAATTAAATAAAAAAGAGCTTGAGGCTGCTGGCGTGCCTGAAGATATGGTAAGACTATCAATTGGAATTGAGCATATCGATGATATTATTGAAGATTTAACGCAAGCTCTAAGTTAGTGTTATTTATTTATATTAATTAATTTCGAGACTCTTATTGTATTTTTTTTGTTCTGAATCCAATCATAAACAAGTGCATATTCAAGAACTAACTTTGTGTAGCTTCTTGTTTCATCATATGGAATGAATTCAATCCATGCATCTTCTGAAGATTTGTTATTTTTTCTCCATTTTCTAACAATATTTGGACCTGCATTATAAGAAGCTATAGCCTCAACATAACTTTTCTTATTATTATAAAGATATCTAAAATAGTAAGAACCCAAATAAATATTCATATTTTTATTATATAAGTAGTTTCTCGAAACTTTTTTCATTTTAGATTTTTTTAGAACCCAGTTCGCTGTCCTTGGCAAAACTTGCATTAATCCAATAGCACCTGCTGATGATTTCGCGTATTGAATAAAAATACTTTCTTTGCGAGCAATCCCTAACAAAAGACTTTTTTCTATATTTGAATTTGAGTATTTATCAAAATATTTTTCATACAAAATTGGAAATCTAGCTTCAATATGATCAAAATATTTTGATTTACCATAACTTAAAATCACTCCATCACTCCAACCCCATTTATGAAACAAAAGGCTTAATGAACTAAAGTTTATTTCACTGCTATTTTCCATGAGATATTTTAGTTCTTTTCTTGCAGCTCTTTTTTTGCCAAGAATAAAAAATTCATAAATTCTATTTATTTCAAATCTTGAGCTTAAATTTTTAAGCTCGTCTTTAGGTGCTTGATAAGGAATATTTTGAATAGTTAAAGGTTTATTAATCAAGTGTGCAGACAAAAAACCATAGTATGATCTCTCTTTTGCTAATTGTTCAAGAACTTGATGAAAATTTCCTTTATTTAGCTTATAAAATGCCTTGCCCTTCCAATAAGTCCATTTTTGTTGCTGTGAAATATAAGTTGGTAATTTGTTAATATAATATATTAATTTTTGCCACTTTGAATTGTATATTGCATAATTTGCTAATGATTTATTTAAATATATATCATTATCATTTTTATTATTATAAAAAATCAAATCTTTATCATTAAAGATATCTCTTTGATTTGTCTCTAAACCCTGTATGAAAATGTCTTGTAAAAGTTGATCATAATCTTTATCTTGTAGCGCATAAAAAGATTGTGATTTTTTTAAATATTGTTTTGCTTTTGCATAATCTTTTTTTGCGATTCTTTTTAGACCATATCTTAATATTGTATTTCTATATCTAGAATTATCCTTATAAGATTTTGATATTATATTTTTTTTCGGATTTATGTAAGTTTTAAGAAGGCTATTTGCCCAAAACCTGTTTTTTTTTGATAAAAATCTTACTAAATATCTCGCAAGGCTGTAATTGTTCCTATCTAAAGATATTTTTATTCTTTGCCAAACTAACTCATCTGTTAATTTACCTTTTTTGTAAAACCATTTAAATGAAAAATCACATGATTTTGGCTGGGACTTTGGACTTAGCCATATAGGAATTATTTCTTTATCGATACCCTTTGTTATATTACTTTTTATTTTTGCCCTTATGTAAAGACAGTGTAAATCTGTAGACCCAATATTTTCGTAATTTTTTATAAGTTCATGGTATTTACTTTTGCTGGATAGCCTGTAAATTAAATTTATATAAGCTTTTCTTGACACATAGCTTGCTTTATATTTCTTAATAAATTTTATGATTTTTTGCTCATTTTTTACTTTTGATTTATGTAAGCTTTTATACTCAAGATCAGCATATAGGGGGTAATTTATAAGCTGAGACTTTAATTTATCAAAATTCTTATAGTCTTTATTATTAAAGTATTTTAAAGCCTTCTTGTATTTACTTCGCTCAATGTCATAGTCTGTTGCTAAAGTACTAGCAGGTAAAAGTAAAAACACAGATATTAATATTGTTTTAAGTCTCATTTTTTTAAAATTATTAAAAATATACATTTATTTTAAATTTCTTTAAATAATGCTTAATATAGGTGAAAAATGCACTTTTTAAAAAAAAATGTATAATGTAGTATATGAAAATTCACCAAATTATGCGTTCTTATTTTTAAGCAAAGCCTTACTTTATGGATAGTACCCTAAATTATCTAACGTTTCTGTTTTATATTGTGCCGGCCTTTTTAATATGGGCTTTTCTATCATCAGTTAAAACAAGTAAATTGTTACAAACATTAATATGGTTATTTTGGTTAGCTGGAATATTGTTACACTCGTATCAGCTATCGCCTATTTATAATGATGGCTTAAGTGTGAATTTATCTCTTAACTATGCACTGATTCTTGTTGCTTTTATGTTTTCTATTACTTTATATATATCCTCAATTATAGGGAATACTCAATTTTTAGGAATAATAATTTTGCCAATTGTATCACTTGTATTTTTATTTGATTTTCAAAATAACCCTGTAAATGTTGCGTTAGATAACTATATATTTATTCATATAATTTTATCACTGATTAGCTACAGCATTCTTGGCTTGTCTGCCGCACAATCAATAATATTAAAGCTACAAGAAAGGAAATTACAAACAAACCAGCCTATGGGTTTAATAACAAGGCTTCCTTCATTAGATTTTATGGATAATTTATTATTTAAGTTATTAATTCTTGGTGTAATATTTCTTTCTGCTAGTCTAATTTCAGGTTTAGTTTTTCTTGAAGATCTTTTTGCTCAGCACTTAGCTCATAAAACAATTCTTTCTATTTTCGCATGGTTGATTTTTGTGCTATTGATTTTAGGAAGAAAAGTTTATGGATGGAGAGGAAGCAATGCGGCAAATATTACATTGATAGGTTTTTTCTTTCTTTTTTTGTCTTATTTTGGAACAAAGTTAGTTTTAGAAATAATATTATGATTAAAACATTAAATCTGGAAAATTAAATTGGATAATATATCAACTGAAATTTTAGTTATTATACTTGTGGTTTTATTTTTACTTTCTGCTTTCTTTTCGGGCTCAGAAACTGCTCTAATGTCTGTAAATAAATATAAAATGAGGCACCAAGCAAAACTTAATAATAAGGGAGCAAAAGCTGCTAAAAAACTTTTGGAGAACCCAGACAAAATTATTGGTGTAATTTTATTAGGAAATAATTTGACCAATATATTAATAACACAGATCACAACTTTAGTTGCTTTAAGATTATATGGTAACCTAGGGTTGGCCATTGCAACTGGTCTTTTGACAATCTTTATTCTTATTTTTGCTGAGCTAACACCCAAGACCATAGGGGAAATGCATTCTGAAAAAATAGCTTATTCTTCCTCTCTTTTGTATAAACCTATGTTGTTTTTACTTTATCCATTTGTTTTTTTAATAAATCTTATTGCAAATAGTTTGATTAAAATTCTTGGTTTAAAACAAAATTTATCAAAAAGTACTTTGTCTTCTGAGGAATTAAAAACTATTTTGGGGGAAACATCTATTAAATTCTCAAAACCTCATCTGAAAATGCTAGAAAGCATTATAGATCTTGAGAAAGCAACTGTTGAAGATATTATGATACCGAGAAGTGATATATATGGAATAGATCTTGGTGAAGATATTGTATCTGTAGTAAATAATTTTAAAAATACACCATATACGAGAATCCCAGTATTTGAGGATAATATTGAAAACCTTCTGGGTTTGGTCCATGTAAAAAATATTGCCCCAATGTTAGCAAGCAAAAGTATTGATACAGAAAAAATTAAAAGTTTAATGAAAAAACCATACTATATAGTGTCGGGGACTTCTTTGTATAGACAACTTTTAAATTTTCAAAAGGAAAAAAGACGAATTGGTTTTATTGTTGATGAGTACGGAGAGATACAAGGTCTTGTCACACTAGAGGATATTCTTGAAGAAATAGTTGGAGACTTTACAAGTGACCCTGCTGATAACGAGGAAATTGTTGCAACAGATAATAAAGATATCTTTCTTGTTGATGGTGGGGTTCACATTAGAGAAATAAATCAAATTTTCAATATAAAACTTGTTACCAAGGAGGCAAAAACAATTAATGGCTTTCTATTAGAGCATCTTGAGAATTTGCCAAAAATTAACGATATTATTAATATACAAGGACATACCTTCAAAATAATCGAGAACATGGATAACGCCATTAAAACAGTTCAACTTGAGATTAAAAATGAGCAAAAAAAATAATAAGTATAAAGTAGTTCTTTCGAACAGTGGCTTATCTCCTACTAACAAAGTACTTACGCACAATCATTTAGGGGAAGAGGTTGGTTCTAAAGTCGCTGGTGAACTTCCACTTACAATAAAAATTGATGATGAAGAGCTTATTACTCTAATGACACTTGGTACTAGGCCTGAGGAGCTTACTTTGGGTTATCTAAGAAATCAGGGGATTGTTGATTCTATAGAAAAAATTGTAAGTGTTGATGTGAAATGGGATATTGGTATATCTAATGTAATAACGAAAAATAAAGATATAAAAAAAATAATTGATAAGCTTGAAAAAAAAACTGTTACAACGGGTTGTGGGCAAGGAACAATTTTTGGAAGTACAATTGAAAAGCTTTATAATAATACGCTTCCAGACGTAAAGATTAAAAGATCAGAGATTTTTGATCTTCTGGCGAAAATCACAAAATTCAATGACATTTATAAAGAAGCTGGAGCTGTTCATGGTTGTGCTCTTTGTGATAGACAAAATGTTCTAGAATTTGTTGAAGATGTTGGTAGACATAATGCTGCAGACACACTCTCTGGTTTCATGTGGTTAAATGATATAGCTGGAGAAGAAATTATATTTTACACAACAGGGAGATTAACTTCCGAAATTATAATGAAAGCAAAGCATATGGGAATACCAATAATCATATCACGTTCTGGCGTAACAAACATGGGAATTGAATTAGCAAAGGATTTAAATATAACTATGATAGCAAGATCAAAGCAAAGATCTTTTTTAATATATAATAATAAGAAAAATATAATATTTGATTAAATTATGAAAAAGCAAAAAAAAAGAAACTACGATAATATTATTGATGATTTAGAAAAAATAATAGAAAAACTCAATTCAGCGAAAACTCCTCTTGAAGAATCCATAAATCTTTTTGAAAAAGGCATCAAGCTTTCTGAAGAAGCTGAAAAGGAGATTATGAATATAGAGAACAGCATTAATAACAATAAAAAGATAAAAAAAGGCCTTTCTGAAAAAATTGATATAGAAAAAACTTTTAAAGAAATTGAAAAGATTATAGAGGATATTGAAAATCAAGATATGAGTATTGAAAAGGCTTCGGAATACTACTTAAGCGCACTTGATAAAATTTCTGGTATAGAATCTTATTTAAAGAAAGCAAAATCTGTAATAAAAAAATATGAGCAATAATAAAACGAATTTTAATGAATTCAGAAAAAAATTTACTGAGAGAATTCAAAATAGAATAGAAGACGTATTTAATACCTATGGGGATGGTTCATGTAACTTAATTGAACCAATGAAATATTCCTGTCTGAATGGAAGTAAGTACGTAAGATCGCTATTAGTTTATGCAACCGGATCGGCTTTAAATTTGGATCCTGAATTGCTTGATCAACCCGCAGTAGCTATTGAGTTAACTCATACCTATACATTAATACATGACGACTTACCTTGTATGGATGATGATGATATTAGAAGAGGGTCTCCTTCTTGTCATATTGCCTTTGATGAATCTTCTGCTGTGCTCGCGGGCGACGCACTTCAGTCTCTTGCTTTTCAAATATTAAGTCAAAAAAAAAATGACAAAATATCGCATGAGACCCAACTGAACTGGGTCAATTTCTTTTCCAATGCAATTGGGCTTCGCGGTGTGGCTGGTGGCCAGTATTTAGACCTTGCTATAAATAATAAAGATGTCGATTTAAAACAATTAGAAAAAATCTATACCTTAAAAACTGGTAATTTAATAGCACCATGTATTATGTTACCTTACATGTTATGTAAAAATTATCCTGAATATTCAAAGGAAATGCTCGAATTAGGTCTATCTTTGGGAGTGTGTTTTCAAATTAAAGATGATTTGCTGGGTTATACGAGTTCCTCTGAAACTTTGGGAAAAACTAGTAATAAAGATGAAATTAGAAACCAACCCAACTATGTTAAATTGCTGGGTGTAGATGAGGCACAAAAAAAACTAAATGAGCAAAAAGATTTCTTTAATACGAAGTTAAAAAATCTTGATTTTGATAAAACAATTTTTGCAGAAATCTCAAACTATATTTTTGAAAGAGAATTCTAATAAAGATTTAAACTATGAAATACGAATTTATAAATAAAATAATCAACCCATCTGATCTTAGAATATTGTCTTTGAGTGACTTGGATGACGTGTCTGATGAATTAAGACATTATTTAATTGAGACAGTCTCACAGTGTGGCGGGCATTTTGGTGCAAGTCTTGGGGCAGTAGAATTAACAGTTGCATTGCATTATTCATTCAATACACCTGAAGATAAGATAATTTGGGATGTTGGACACCAATGTTACGGCCATAAAGTTCTTACAGGTAGGAAAGACGAGCTTCACACGATTAGAAAAAAAGATGGGCTACATCCTTTTCCTTCTAGAGAGGAAAGTGAGTACGATGTTTTTGGTGTTGGGCACTCTAGCACGTCTATTAGTGCTGCTATCGGAATGGCCATTGCCTCGTCTTACAAGAATGAAGATAAAAAGATTATTGCAGTTATAGGTGATGGAGGGCTTAGTGCAGGAATGGCTTTCGAAGCATTAAATCATATGGGGTCTATCAAAGAAGATATATTGGTTATTTTAAATGATAATGAGATGTCAATTTCACCAAATGTTGGAGCTATGACAAATTATTTAACAAAAATACTTTCAAGCAAAGCTTATTCGACGGTTAAAGAAGGAAGTAAAAATATATTTAAAAAAGTACCTCCCTCTGGAGGCTTGTTTTTAACAAAAACTGAAAAACATATAAAAGGTTTATTAGCACCCGGAATGCTTTTTGAGGAGATGGGAATTAATTATTATGGTCCGATAGATGGGCATAATACTCAAAATTTAGTAAAGACCCTTAAAAATCTAAAAAAAATCAAGGGTCCTAAGTTACTTCATGTTATTACCAAAAAAGGTAAAGGATATCTTCCAGCAGAATCAGATCCGGTAAAATATCATGCTGTCCCGATTTTTGATACCAATAAAGGTGTAGAGAAATCTAAAGATCAAAAACCGACTTATACAAAGATTTTTGATGACTGGATATGCGACATTGCTAATAAAGACCCAAGAGTTTTTGCGATTACTCCAGCAATGCGCGAGGGTTCAGGTTTGGTAAATTTCTCTAAAAAATTTCCTGAAAGATATATCGATGTAGGAATAGCTGAACAACATGCTGTAACTCTAGCTGCTGGACTTGCTTGTGAAGGACAAAAACCAGTCGTTTGTATTTACTCCACTTTTCTTCAGAGAGCCTATGATCAATTAATACACGATGTCGCTTTGCAAGATCTAGATGTGCTTTTTGCTGTTGATAGAGCCGGTTTTGTAGGAGCTGATGGAAGTACACATAGTGGTATGTTTGATTTGTCTTACTTACGTTGTATTCCAAACGTTTTAATAATGGCGCCGTCGGATGAACAAGAATGTAGAAATATGCTTTATACAGGCTACCTTCATAATGGTCCAGCTGTTGTAAGGTATCCAAGAGGGGAAGGTTTGGGTGTATCAATAAATAATAATCTTGAAAACTTAGAGATTGGCATTTCAAGAAAAATTTTTAAAGGAAAACAAATCTCAATATTATGTTTTGGATCAGTATTAGATATTTGCAAAAGTGTTGCTGAAGAAATTAATGCAACACTGATTGATATGAGGTTTATAAAGCCTATAGATAAAAAGGAAATAATAGAAAATGCTAAAAATAATCATTTGATTGTTACTGTTGAAGATAATACTGCAAAAGGCGGAGCCGGAAGTTTAGTTAATGAAATAATCATGAATGAAAAGATTGAAAATATTCACGTAATTAATATTGGCGCACCTGACGAATTTTTACCTCATGCTACAAGAGAGGAACAGTTGAAGCTTGGTGGTATTTCGAAGTTAGAAATTATAAAGAAAATAAAAAAATTTACAGAAAATAATGACTTGTATGATTTAAATCACTCTAGTAACATCAAGAAATAAATAATTATTTTAATATTTAGCTATGGCAATAAAAAAAGAAGACAAAAAAACCGAAAACAAACCTTCAAAAGAATTACAAGATACCCAAAGTAAGGTTGATATTAGAAATATTCCAATTAGCAGAGTTGGTATAAAAGATATAAAGTATCCTTTTAAAATCTCAGACAGAGACGGCGATACACAGGCAGTAATAGGTAATTTCATTATGTCTGTTGGTCTACCCCATGATGTAAAGGGAACTCACATGTCAAGATTTGTAAAAATTCTTCAAGACCAAGCCGATATTATAAATATTGAAAACTTTCAAGACCTTGTTAAAACTACAACAAATATTCTAGATTCAGAATCAGCTTATATTTCTGTTGATTTTACCTATTTCAAAATGAAAGCTGCTCCAGTCTCAAGAGTTGAAAGTCTTCTTGATTATTCGGTTAATTTTACCTGTGAAATTAAAAATAATGTTATTAACAAATATTTAAAAGTCACTGTTCCAGTTACAAGTTTATGCCCATGCTCTAAAAATATATCTGACTATGGCGCTCATAATCAGAGATCACATATATCTGCTCATATAAAAATTGAAGATACAGTGTGGATTGATGACATTATTGAAATGCTTGAAGATCAAGCATCATGTCAAATTTATGGTTTGTTGAAAAGACCAGACGAAAAGTATGTGACGGAAGAAGCATACGATAATCCAAAATTCACTGAAGATATTATCCGAGATGTTGCTGTAACTTTAAACAAAGATGATAGAATAACTGCATATAAAATTGAGTCTGAAAACTTTGAATCTATTCACAATCACTCTGCTTACGCTTATATCGAGAAGGATAAAAAGAAAGATACTCACGATAGCAAAAAAAGTAAGATATCTTATCTAAAGTTTTCAAAACTACATTCATTCCCGGGCTAGTTAGTCTTTACGATGTTAGTATTGTAGGACGAAATTATATATTTTAAAATTTTCCTCGCCTCTTTATACGGCAACTTAGAATTATCTAAATTATGTACGGTAATAAGATATTCATTGTTTTTTTTCGTTAATTTAACTTCATAGCTTTTCTCTGATTCTAAAGCCTTGTCAGTTTTAACAGTATATATTGCTTTATCTCTATTATTGTCGACTACAAATAGTCCGCTTCTATCCAAAGATAAACCAACTTCTCTCCAAAGCTTACTAAAGGATTCTTTGATTAATATTGCTGGCACTCCATAAAAATCTATGAGATCAATAAAAGTTTTACTATTATCTCTTTCTTTCTCTCCTTCATTAAATATATCTACAGCCTCGCTTCTCTTTAATCCAAAATACTCCATGAGTCTAACCAGCATTTCCGCCTCTCGAGAAACATCAGACCTTTTATTTTTCCATATTATATTTCCTTTATTATCGACATCATCTAACTCAAGTAAATGATTAGATACATATATATTTGTAGACCCATCTGGTTGTCTTTCAAGCCGTATTCTGAACTTTTCTTTTATTGCGTGATAATTAAAGTCATCTGTCTCTAAAAGATCACTCTCACTATCAAAATTAATTTGATTTTTCTTCCATTTTGTTTCAAGAATTCCGCTAACTGGTTCGTTTATTGATAAACCGTAGCCTTGCGAAATCCAGAATTGGCTTAAGTATGGCCACAGTGATACTGGGTCAGCTTGTACAACAAGCCATCTTGCAATTCCTTGTTTTACTATACTCATATCTAAATATGTAGGTAAAACTGGAGCATCAGTCATATCAATAATTTCTCCTTTATCATTTATTGATTTAGGAACCTTCAAAGAATCAGAATAATTTGGATTATCTAGAGAAGGAGGAATTTCTAATGATGCTATACTTTTACTATTACCATAATTTTCTGAATCTTCTCCTCCAAAAATTTCGGTAATGTCGTCTCCTATACCAGTAATATCATCGAGTGTAATTGGTTTGTCCGAACAGCTTACAAGTGAAAAAAATAAAGTGGGGATCAAAAAAAAATTTTTTTTATTGTACATTAGCTATACTCCTGCAAGCTTCATTGATTCTAAAAGCTTATCATGGTGTTCTTTTGAAAAAACCGTGAGAGGTAACCGTATACCTTTTTTTATTAAACCCATTTTATATAAAGCCCATTTTGCTGGGATTGGATTTGATTCTAAAAATAGATCACTATGCAAGCCTGCAATTTTTTTATCATACTCGCTAGCTAAATCTCTGTCTCCTTCAATAGCAGCCTTACACATTAGATGCATATATTTTGGAGCAATATTTCCGGTAACAGTAATAACTCCTTTCCCGCCGTTTAGAAGAGCCTCCATGGCTGTTAGATCATCTCCACTTAAAATGTTAATTTTTTCGCCACAAATACTAACCAATTTCTTTATTCTGTCAACGTCGCCGATCGCCTCTTTTATAGCAACAATATTTTTTATAGGTAAGAATCTTTCTACTGTCTCGGGCAACATATCACAAGAGGTCCTACCAGGAACATTGTAGGGAATCAAAGGAACAGGTACAGCATTTGCTATAGATTTGAAATGCAAAAAAAGGCCTTCTTGTGTAGGTTTATTGTAGTAAGGGGTTACAGACAGACAACCATCAACACCTGCATCATAAGCGTATTTTGTAAGATCAATTGCTTCAGAGGTTGAATTTGCTCCAGTGCCAGCAATTACAGGAATTCTCTTTGCAACCTTTGAAACAACAAAACTTATTGTTTCACAATGTTCTTCGTGATTTAGAGTAGCAGATTCACCAGTTGTTCCAACTGGCACAATCGCATCAGTTTTATTTTCAATATGAAATTCAATTAATCTCTCAAAACTTTCAAAGTCTATCGATCCATCTTCATTCATTGGTGTGACTACTGCTACCATGCTTCCTGTAAACATAAAATAATCCTATTTTTCTATGAAATATATATTATATAATTTAAGATACATACATATTATTTTAACTTATTTTTAAAAAACTTTAGAGGCATATTTTATGAAAATTGTAGAAATTAGTAAAAAAGTTAACAATTTTAAAGCAAAATCAACTAGTGAAATTGAATTTAAGTTAAAAGATTTTCAGGGAAAATTTTTGGTTCTTTATTTTTATCCAAAAGATAGTACCCCGGGTTGTACTCAGGAGGGTATAGACTTTTCGAATAACTATAGAAAATTTAAGAATTCAAGTGCTGAAATTTTCGGAATATCAAGAGATAGTATTAGATCCCATGAAAATTTTAAGAAAAAATATAAATATAAATTTGATCTGATAAGTGACGAGAATGAAGAAATATGTAAGATGTTCGACGTAATCAAAGAAAAAAATATGTATGGAAAAAAATATATGGGGATTGAAAGAAGCACTTTTGTGATTGATAAAAAAGGTAAGCTCATCAAAGAATGGAGAAAAGTAAAAGTTAAAGGCCACGCTGATGAGGTTTTAAATTTTATTAAAAATTATACTTAAACTTTCACTCAAAACTTTTTGCATAATTTATAAGCTCATCAGTGACTTTAAGTCTAAATTTATGTCTTTTCTTTACAAAGTAGAAATTACGAGTAAGTTTTGGATTCAATGGAACATACGAGAGCCTATTTAATTGTAATTCTTTTTCAATTGTTGTTTTTGAAAGAATGGAAACTCCTATACCAGTTTCTACAGCTCCTTTCACTGACTCTGAATTTCCAAGTTCCATACATATATTAATATTATTTTTTTCTATATCATGTTTTGCAAAATAGTCGAAAATAACTGACTTTGTGCCTGAGCCTTCTTCTCTTGTAATAAAAGGTAGTTTTACAATATCTATTGGCTTAACATTTTCTCTTTTGGCAAGTTCATGTTCTGGATGTGTAATTAAAACAAGTTCGTCTGCTCTAAAAATATCAACATCTAAATCTTGATTTGATACTGGCGCCTCAACAATACCTAAATCAATCATTGAACTTTCGACCTTTGCAACAATTCCTTCGGTATTTGCCTCACAAATCCTAATACTTAGATCAGGATATTTCTCCCTGAAACCCTTTAGAAGAGATGGAAAGGAATATTGCGCAATTGTTGTGCTTCCTCCAATGGAAAGTGTCCCAGATGTATCTTCAGAGAGAGCTCTTAAAGAGTGTTCCATTTCTGAATTTAATTCAAAAATCTTTTCAGCGTAAAAAAATACCTTTTGACCTGCATCTGTTAATACAATTTTATTATGAGTCCTATCAAATAATCTTGTATTAAAGTGATCCTCTAGCTGTCTTACTTGAAAAGTGACCGCAGGCTGAGTCATATGCAATGTTTCAGCAGCTTTTGTAAAACTTAAAAGTTTTGCTACAGTATAGAATACTTGTAATCTCCTATCAGACATTTTCTCCCCTTTGTGACTAGTATATTCTCCACTTATAATATTTAGTTATATCATATATCATATAATCTTTATAACTTAAATGTTTCAAAAAAATGAAATACACACAGTCAGGCATAACAACAACTAAAGACACACCTAACGATGCTGAAATTATAAGCCATAAGCTGATGATTCGATCAGGTATGATTAGAAAATTAGCATCTGGTTTATATACTTGGATGCCATTAGGTCTGAGAATTTTAAAAAAAATCGAAAAAATAATTCGTAAAGAAATGAACGATGCAAATGCACTTGAAATTCTTATGCCAGCAATACAACCCTCGGAACTTTGGAAAGAGACAGGGAGATGGGAAAAGTATGGCCCAGAGTTACTCAGGTTAAGTGATAGACATGAAAGAGAATTTTGTTTTGGACCAACACACGAGGAAATCATAACCGATATTGTTAGAAATGAAATAAAAAGTTATAAGCAATTACCTGTTACTTTTTACCAAATTCAAACAAAATTTAGAGATGAAATTAGACCAAGATTTGGTGTAATGAGAGCGAGAGAATTTCTTATGAAAGATGCATACTCCTTTCATGAAAGCGAAGCTTGTTTGAACAAAACATATGAAATTATGTTCGAGTCATACAAAAAAATATTTGAAAAGATAGGTTTTGAGTTTAAAGTCGTTGATGCAGATAATGGTCAAATTGGCGGTAGTGAATCTCACGAGTTTCATGTAATAGCTGAGAATGGAGAGGATGAACTTATTTTTTCGGATAAATCGGATTATGCCATTAATGCAGAATTATTTCCTAAACCACCAAAGGAGGGAGATGTATCACCTGATGGAACAGGTAAAGTAAAGATTAAAAGAGGAATTGAAGTTGGACATATTTTTAAACTTGGAAAAAATTATTCTGATGCAATGAATGCTACTATTTCAAATAAAGAAAATAAGAATATTACAATGACAATGGGATGTTATGGAATTGGGGTTTCAAGAATTGCAGCAGCAGCAATTGAACAATCAAATGATGAAAAAGGAATAATTTGGCCTACGAGTATTGCACCATTTAGTATTAATATTATCTCTATCGGTTATTCAAAGAACGAAAAAATAAAGAATTACTCAGATAATCTTTATCAAAAGCTCTTAAGCAATGGCATAGATGTCTTAATTGATGATAGAGATGTAAGCCCTGGAATAATGTTTTCTGATAGCGATTTAATCGGGGTGCCATATAAGTTAATTGTTGGCAAGCAATATTTGGAAAATAATAATCTTGAAATTAAAGAAAGAGTGTCCGATAAAACCTTTACAATCTCTGAGAGTTCTAATTCTGTACAAGCAGATTCAAATACGGTTGAAGCAGTTTTAAAAGTAATATTTGAAAAAAATCAATAACGTACCGATTTAGTTATTTAAATTAATATCATTATATAATCAAATACTTAAATATATATATAACACTTGACCGCATCGCATTTTCTAGTAAATTAGAAAGTTCCCTACACAACTTTTGTTGTCTGGGACTCAGGTAATCAGGAGGATCAGAAAATCTCTGTTATGCTTTGAAATAGGCCTGAGTTTAGTAAGTAGGATGAAAACAATAATAAAAATTGTTCATTCTGCAGTTAACTGCAACATGAACCTCTTAAGGAGGAGTACAAATGAAAATAAAAGCAATAATTACTAGTATAGCGCTTTTAGCTTCAATGTCTTTCACAGCACCAGTTGTTCAGGCTGCTGATGATACACTTTATGTTCCAATTCCAAGTTACCGTGTAGGCCCATACGCTGTGGGTGGTACAGGATATTTTGGTGGAATCTTAGACTACTACAATCTATTAAACATGCGTGATGGTGGTGTTGGTGGAATGAAGTTAGTCTGGTCAGAGTGTGAAACAGAATATTCTGTAGAACGTGGCGTTGAATGCTATAAACGTTTAAAAGACAAAGAAGGTGGAGCTGTTTTCTTTGACCCATTAAGTGTGGGTATCTCTACTGCTTTGATTGAAACAGGTCGTAAAGACAAAATGCCAATCATCGCTGTAAACCATGGAAAAACAGCTGGACAACGTGGTGACGTTTTCCCTTACTACTTTATGCCTGGTATTAATACATATGACGAGCACTCAATTATGATGCACTTCATTGGTGATGTACTTGAAGGAGATAGAGCAAAGTTAAAAGGTAAAAAAATCGCTATGTTATTCCACGGTTCGCCATATGGTCGTGAAGCTATAATGTTTATGGACATGATGTGTAAAAAGCATGGTTGTGAACATACAGCTATCGAAGTACCACATCCTGGTAACGAGCAACAATCTCAATGGCTAAAAATTCGTAAGATGAAGCCTGATTATGTTCTATTGAGAGGATGGGGTGTGATGAACCCTGTAGCTATGCAAACAGCTGTAAGAACTGGTTTTTCAGTTGGAAGATTAATCGGAAACATCTGGAGTAACTCAGATGGAGACGTTATTCCTGCTGGAGATGCTGCCGAAGGATATTACGCTATTACAACTCACCCAGCTGGAAGAGTTGCTAAAGTAATTGATGATATCGTTGACACAGTTTACAAAGCTGGTAAAGGTGACCTAGCTGATAAAAGCCGTATCGGTTCTGTATATTGGAACCTAGGTGTATTAGCTGGAGTATTCCATACTGAAGCTTTAAAAACAGCTCAAGAACGTTTTGGACCAAAAGTCAACAGTGCGCAAGTACGTTGGGGTTTTGAGAATTTACGTCTTAACAAAAAAGATCTAGATGCACTTGGTGCTACAGGTCTCGTTCCTGAAATCAATATCACATGTATGGACCACGTTGGTGGACATCTAGCTAAGTTCCAACAATGGGATGCTGGTAAGCGTCAATGGAAAGTAGCTAGTGACTGGATTGAAGGTGACGTAGCATTATCACAAGCTATTATCGACGAAGGTGCTGAAAAGTATGCGAAAGAGAATGGCGTTAAAAAACGTGATTGTAATAACGAAGATGACAGAGATAACTTCGACTTATAATCTTTAAAGTTTTTGATTAAAGGCGGTATGAATTTACCGCCTTTTTTTTATTCAATCCAAACAAAAGTTCCAAATCTTTCTCTATCTGCAAATCCTCTGTGTGAAAAAAATAAGTCTTTATTTCTGATAGTACATAAATCTGAATAAAATATATTTGATATTTTGCATTCTTTTAGTTGTATGGCTGCCAGTCCTATTAAATCCATTAAAAATTTATGCCCTTTTTTTTCAAAAAAATTCAAAAATCTTTTGTCGATTTTTTCAAAATTAGCTTTTATATTCGGATCTACTAAATAATAGTCTTTTGATATGCAAGGTCCGATCCATGCTTCATAGGAAAAATTAAAACTATTAAGAGTATCGAATGCCTTTTTTATAATATTAAACTCTATGCCTTTTCTACCAACATGTAAAATGCAAATGATACTTCCACAAAGGCTTGAAATGATAATAGGCATACAATCCGCGGTTTTGACAGCAATCACTTTATTTTTTTGCTGAGTAATAATTCCATCTGCGACATGTGAATAATTAATATTATCAATATTAATTACTTTTCTTCCATGAATCTGTTTAACGAATAATGGCTCTGATGAAAGAAAATTATCTTTTAGGTAAGTAATATTATTTTTAATAAGAGAATTATTTTCAGAATCAATAGCAAGGTTAAAATTATTTCTGTTATTAAAGTTTTTTGTTGTTATCAAAACTTTTACATTTTTAGAGACATTCCAGTTTGGCTTTATGTTATTCATCTTTATTTATTTCCTGTTGTAAAGCACAAAGATCGTCCGGTAAAGCACATGTTAATACTAGTTTTTCTTTTGATATTGGGTGTAAAAATTTTAATTTTTCAGCGTGAAGGGCTTGACGAGGAAATGTTTTTATAAAATTATTTGAGCTTTTGCATTTATTTGGATTTAAACCATATGTTTGATCACCAATTATAGGATACCCTAAATAATGCATGTGGACTCTAATTTGATGAGTCCTTCCTGTCAAAAGATTTATTTTTAATTTTGTGCAATTATTATAATTTTCTAATACTTCAAATGATGTAATTGCCTCTTTGCCACCTATATTAACTGCCATTTTTTTTCTATTTGTTTTGTGTCTTGAAATTGGTTTATTTATTATATTATTTTTCATAATCTGGCCGTGAACATAAGCAATATAATTTTTGACGATTTCTCTATTTTGCATTGCTTGAGTTAGTAGTTGAAAGCATTTTAAATGTTTTGCTACGATTAATAGACCTGATGTATCTTTATCAAGTCTATGTATTAGTCCTCCCCTTGGCAGATTAATTAATTCCGGATATTTATATACAAGTCCATTTGATATAGTCCCATTTTTTATACTATCTGCGGTATGAGAAACAATATTCTTTTTTTTTTCAATCACAATAAGATCTTCATCTTCAAAATTAATATCTATTTTTATATTTTCAGGTATTATTTCGTCTGAGCTTATACTTTTTTCGGGAAAAATTGTAATTTTATCATTTAAGGAGAGGATATCTTTTGGCCTTGTGACTTTGCCATTTACTAATATTTTTTCTTTTTTAATCCATTTTTGTATTATACTTCTAGAATATTCTTCATAAGCTTTTGAGATTGCTAGGTCCACTCGCAATCCTTTACTTTCTTCGGATATTATATATTCTATAATATTGTTATTATTTGTTTTATTGCCCATGATTAGATATTAACTAATAAAAATACTTATATAGAATATGATAAAAACTGGATTTTATACACTTTTAATTTTAATTCTTGTAGGCTGTTCAAGCTTTACAGGAAAAGAAGAAGGGACGAAGATTGATAGTCGGGGAAATGTCATTGATTTAAGCGGTGAAACTCAATCTGCGGCAGAAATTTATTCAAAAGCGAAGAGTGCTCTTAGAAGAGAACAGTATGATCAAGCTGCTGAGGAATATCGAAAAATAGAATCGAGTTATCCTTTCTCAAAGTATGCCGAACAAAGCCATATTGAATTAGCATTTTGTATATATAAACTAAATAAATGGGATGAAGCGATATCTATTATTGATAGATTCATATCTATGAACAATACAAGTAAGCTGCTACCTTATGCTTATTATCTTAGAGGTTTAACAAATTTTAATAGAGGTAAAACTTTTTTTAATTATGCATTACCTCATGTACAAATCGATAAAGATCCTGTTAATTTAAGAGAAGCTTTTGAAGACTTTAGCGTTGTTTTTAAAAATTATAATAATTCAGATTATGTTGAAGATTCTTATAAAAGAATGATTTATTTAAGAAATACACTTGCATCGTATGAATTACATGTTGCAAATTTCTATTACAAAAGAAAAGCATTTATTGCTGTAATCAACAGATGTAATTATTTAATTGAAAAGTATCCGAACGCTCCTGCAAATATTGATGCACTTTATTTTTTAAGAAATTCTTATAGCCAACTTATGATGATCGACAATGCGAGAAGTATTGGTAAAATAATTGAACTTAATTACCCTGACTATGAATCAAAATTCTTTCAAGATGTCCTTGATAACAATATAAAAAGGAACATTCTTGCTCTTAGCGAGACTGCTGATGATATTGCAATTGGTTTAGGGTTTGATATAGAGGATCAAAAATTTGATGACTTTTCTGGTGTATATAGCGTCGAATATTTTACTAATTCAGATCTGCTAAAAATACCCAGAAATATAAAACCAAAAAAATACACGATTGTTCATAAAGAATCTAAAGATCTTATTAATATTGACGAAGTAGTTGACGAAATAAAAGAAACAAGTACGAATTTGTTGGAATATTTTTCAAAAGGTGATACTTCTGATGTAATTGCAAAAGATATAATTGTGGGGCAGAAAAATCCAGAAGAAAGTATTGATGCGAAAGAAGAGAAAGCAGAAAGTGATAAAAATAATATTAACAGACAAGAAGTAGATACAGTTGGTTCAGAAGAGGTCATTATCGAGCTTCTTGAGGACTAGTATTTAAATCTTGAAACAATTGGAAATCTTCTATCTCTTCCAAAAGATTTTTCTGAAACTTTAACGCCTGGAGCATATTGTCTTCTTTTATATTCATTTCTAATGACCATATTAATTACATTTGAAACAAGGCTTTTCTCGAAGCCTAAATCACAAATTTCATTTAACGATTTTTTTTCCTCTATAAATTCTTTTAATATTTTATCTAAGATGTCATATTGTGGAAGAGTATCTATATCATATTGATCTTGAGCAAGTTCAGCAGTAGGTAACCTTTCTATTACTCCCTCAGGTATTACTCTTGAAATTCTGTTTCTATATCTTGCCAAATTATATACATCTGTTTTATATATATCTTTAAGTGGAGCAAAACTTCCAGACATATCACCATATAAAGTTGAATAACCAACTGCGAGTTCACTTTTATTTCCGGTTGTTAATAAGATTTTCCCGGTTTTATTTGAAATTGACATCAATAATAGTCCCCTCACTCTAGCTTGTATGTTTTCTTCAGTAATATCCTTCGATAAGCCATTAAATCTCGGCTTTAAGGTGTTATTAATTATATTGTCAATATCCTTTATGCTTATTGTCGAAAAATTTATGCCAAGTAAATTACATTGTTCTATGGCTAGCTGAACACTTAAATCTGATGTGTAAATGGAGGGTAACAAAACCGCCTCAATATCGTCCTTGTCAAAAATGTCGCTAGCAATTGCAAGTGTAAGAGCCGAATCAATGCCGCCGGAAAGTCCTAGAATAACTCCATTTAAATTACTTTTCTTTATGTAATCATAAGTTCCAACCTTTATTGCTTCGTATAGATCTTCAAACTCATTGACATTAGATTTCAAATTATAAATATTTTCATTTGAAAATTCTTTATCTAATATAAAAAATTTGTAGTTTTCTTCTTTGAAAGTATTACACCTGTGTATTAAATTTGAATTTCTATCCATCAGAAATGATGACCCATCAAAAACAATTTCGTCTTGACCTCCAACCGAATTTAAGTAAATTAGATTAAAATTATATTTTTCAATAATTTTTTTAAAAACGTCAATTCTTTTAGAAACCTTTGTATTTTCAAATGGTGATGCATTTATACTAATTAAAAAATCTATATCTTTTATATTTTTTTCATATAAATATTCAAAGTTCCACAGATCTTCACATACAAGTATACAAATTTTATTATTATTAATTTCAATAATAAAATTACCATTACCTTTTGAAAAATATCTTTTTTCATCAAATACACCATAATTTGGCAAAAACTGTTTGTCATATATGTGATTAATTTTTTTGTTATTAATAATATAAGCACTATTCCATATTTCAGACATATCCTCAGAATAATTAGGAGCTCCAAGAACCAAATACTCGTTGCTTTCAACATTTTCTTGAATCTTTTCAATTGATTTTTTTACAGCTATTGAAAAGTCTTTCCTGAGAAGCAAATCCTCTGGTGAATAACCACATAAAGCAAGTTCTGGAAAAATAGTAATTTTTTTTGTATCTAGCGATCTATTTTCTTTAATAATCTCGATTATTTTGTCTGTATTACCATTTAAATCTCCAACAATCGAATTAAATTGAGCAATAACAACTTCAAGTTTTTCTTTCATAATATCAATATCAAATAAATTCTTATTAATATAAGATATATAACATATATTTATAACTATTGTTAAGGTATTTAAATTGGGAATACATATAATAACTGGTCCCATAGGATCAGGAAAATCGGAAGTGCAGAGAATTTTAAGAAACCTTGATTATAAGTGCTATTGTGCAGACGAAACCGTACAAAATATTTATTCAAGAAAACAAGTAATTTCTGAAATGAGTAAATTATTTCCAGAATACGTTTCAGATAATATGGTAAATATTGAAATTATTAGAGAATATATTTTTAAAGATGAACAAAAGAGAATTGCATTAGAAAAATATGTTCATCCAAAAGTATTCGAAGAATTTAAAAAAATTATTAATAATGGTGATAGCCAAATGATTTTTTTTATTTTTCCCTTAATTCAAAATAACATTTTTGAGAATAAATATAAAACAATATATATAGATGCAGATGAAGATATTCGACTTAAAAGAATAAGTAAAAGGAAAAATTATAATAACAAAATATCAAGAGAAATAGTCAAGCTCCAAAATTCATTTGACAAAAAAATGAAAAAAAATTCAAATTATTATATAAAAAATAACGATTCAATATTACAATTAGAAGTAAGTGTTAAGGAATTAATAAAAAGGCTATGAGTAATTATATTATATATGAGCAACCAGTTGCGGAAAATGTTAGAAATTTCCTCAAATGTGAATATTTAAATGAAAAACTTAATTCTTTATTATTACAAGACAATATTTGGAGTATAAAATCTAGTATTATCACTTTGTTAGAAATTTCAGATTTATCACAAAGAATAAATTTAAAAATTGAGTCCCTGAAGGAACTTGAAAAAAGTAACTTATTGATAAAAAAATTACATGAGAATGAAATAATTGATATATCAATTTACGACAAATACAAAAACGAAATTGATCAATGCTTATCAAAATTAGAAGATCTTGAGGGCAATCCGTCAAAAACAATTCTCGATAATGATTTTTTGATGCAAATAAAAAGTAAATTACATATTCCTGCGGGAGACAATTTTTTTGATATGCCAGCCTATTTGAACTTTCTGTCTTCAAAGAAAAATTTTATTATAGAAAATATAAATGCCTGGAGTTATCCTTTTTCTCATTTCTTTGAGTCATCCAAGCTAATTTTGGATATCAAAAGGCGAAGCTCAAGATTTGAAGAATTTACATCAAATAATTCTTTTTTTGAAAAAAAATTAGAGAATAATCAAAAAATTGATTTGGTTAGGATAAGGCTTGAAAAAAATGTGAATATATACCCTGATATTAGTGTAAACAGACAAAACATAAACGCAGTTTTTAAAACTTCTTACGGACATAGTAGATTATCAAAGCCAGTCTCGGAAGATGTGCGATTTGAACTTTCTTTATCTATCTTGGTATAAGTTGTAAAAATAACTTGTTGCAGCAATACCACAACCTCCTTGCTCTTCAACAATACGAATATCTTTTTCAAAATTTAAGCCACCAAGTGCAAATACTGGGATACTGGACCGAGATGCAAGTTCTTTGAATCTTTGCCAGCCAAAGCCATTTTTATCTTTAGTATCTTTTACAGGTGATAATAAAATTAAATCAAAATTGTATCTATTACATATATCTATTTCATTTTCATTATGACATGAGCCAAAAAAATAATTTACCTTGTCGATTTTTGAAAAGTCTAAATTTGTAATGTTATTAGCAGTAAACTGTATTCCATTACAACGAATTTCATTATCATAATTTTCAAATCCATTAATTATAAATAAAGCTTTATTGTTTTCGCATTTAACTGATATTTTTGATGCTATTTTTCTATATAATTCTTTGCTAATATTTTTTGACCTAAATTGAATGATTTTTATACCATTTTTTAAGGCAGTGTCAATAACCTCAAAAAATAGTTTTTCATTTTTTTTTGTATAATCAGGCGTTATGTAGTATTTGTTATGTTTTTTTAATTTAAGTTCTATATTCGGCATTTATCTTAATATATTTATATGTTAAATCACTAGTCCAGACTGTTGCCTCGTTATTACCAGAATTACAAAAAATATTAATTTCAATTTCTTTGTTCTTAAGGTATTTTAACATTTTTTTTTCATTATAATTTTCTGCTACACAACCATTTTTAAAAATTATATTATTTCCAAATGATACAGTATATCTATTTATATTTTTTGCTTTTATACCGGCATTTCCAATTGCACAAATAATCCTACCCCAATTTGGATCTTGAGCAAACAAAGCAGTTTTTACCAGTAAAGAATTCCCTATTGACATAGCGATATTTTTTGCTTCTTCGAAAGATAAGCATTTCTTTATATTTATTGTAATAAATTTTGTTGCACCCTCTCCGTCTCTTACGATCATTTTCGCTAATTGAATATGTGCATCAAAAATAATTTTTACAAAATCTTCTTTTTCTTTGTTTGTTAAGTTTTTGAAAGATATTTTCGATTCTCTAGTAGATATAATTATACTTGCATCATTTGTTGAAGTTTCTCCATCAACTGAAATCATATTAAAAGATTTTTTTGTAGCTTCTTTTTGGATTTTAGATAAAGATTTTTTATCTATATTCATATTCGTTGCAATAAAAGATAACATTGTTGCCATATTTGGCATAATCATTCCAGATCCTTTGGAAACACCAGTTACAGTAATCCATTCATTTTTAATTTTTATTCTTTTTGAGTAGATTTTATGTTGTGTATCAGTAGTCATTATTGATTTCGCAAAACTCAACCAATTGTCTTCACTAAGAATTTTAAAAAGTTTTGGTAATGATTTGCAAATTTTGTTAACAGCGATTCTTTCTCCAATTACCCCTGTTGAGAATGCTAATATATCATTCAATTTACAAGATGTTATTTTTGCAAGCTCGCCACAATATTTTTTTATGTCTAGCATTCCGTATTTTCCGGTTCCAGCATTTGCATTTCCAGAGTTAATAATTAAATACTTTGGTGATTTTTTCTTTAGATTTTCATAACTAAAGTCGATAGTACTCGATCTTGCTTTATTCTTAGTAAAAACACCTTTTACAATAGAATTTTCGGGTAATTTAAGAATAGAAAGATCAAGTCTTTTTTTACTATACATACCTGAATGAATTGATGCTAGTTTAATTCCTTTTATTGGATAAATTTTCATATTTTTTACTAGAAATAATTATTTTCTTTTTTTTCTTTTTTGCTTTTTATTTTTTTTTCTACTATTTTTATTCTTTGCTTTAGCGCTTTTTGAATTTTCAAAATTTTTCGATTCCTCATGTGTAAGATTTATTTCTATAGGAGAATCTTTTTTCTCAAAAGAGGTATTATAATTTAATCTAAATATTAAACTTATAAATGAATAATGCAAATTATTTTGCATACTAGCAAACATATCAAACGCTTCTCTTTTATACTCTTGCTTGGGATTTTTTTGAGCATAACTTCTTAATCCGATACCCTGACGCAAATAGTCCATAGATTGTATGTGCTCTATCCAATTTTTATCATTTATATTTATATATATCTCTTTTAAAATCTGTAAATAAATTTCATCTGGAACATCTTTTATTAGATTTTCATATATAGAATTAATCTCATTCAGAAAATTGCTTACAGCCTTTTCCTTTGTATCTGATTTATTAATAATTTCAGAAACATTAATTGAAATATTAAAGTCTCTTTGAAGAATATCTTCTAATTGATCGATATTATTTTCTTCGTTGAATAAATGAATATTAATTAGTTCTGAAAAAACCTCATCTATATGAAAACTAATAATATTTTTTCTTTTGTTTGTATCTAAGAAATCATCTCTTTGAGAATATATAAATTTCCTTTGTTCATTTGCTACATCATCATAGTCAAGTAAGTGTTTTCTAATATCAAAGTTATGGCCCTCGACTTTTTTTTGTGCATTTTCTATCGCTTTTGTGACCCATGTGTGTTCTATTGACTCGCCGTCCTCCATCCCCATCTTTTTCATGAAGCTACTAACTCTATCTGATGCAAAAATTCTCATTAAATTATCCTCAAGAGAAAGATAAAATCTTGAGGAGCCAGGATCGCCCTGTCTACCAGCTCTTCCTCTAAGCTGATTGTCTACTCTTCTTGACTCATGTCTTTCTGTCCCGATGACATGAAGTCCTCCAGAATTAATTACCTTTTTATTTAATTCGCTCCAATTTTCAAAATTATCAATGTTTTTTTTTCCTCCTAAAACAATATCTGTCCCTCTTCCAGCCATATTTGTTGCAATGGTAACGCTTCCAAGAGATCCTGCATTTTCTATTATCAATGACTCTTTTTCATGCTGCTTTGCATTTAAAACATTGTGCTTGATACCAGACTTACTTAATGAATTTGAAAGATACTCTGATGACTCAATAGAAGCGGTGCCGATTAATACTGGTTGATTTCTTTCATTACAATCTTTTACATCTTCGATTATAGCGTTGAATTTCTCTTGCATTGTCAAATATACTAAATCTCCATAATCATTTCTAACCATTTTCTTATTTGTTGGTATTACTACAACCTCTAAACTATATATTTCCTGAAATTCTTGTGCTTCTGTATCAGCCGTACCTGTCATTCCAGATAAATTTTCATAAAGTCTGAAATAATTTTGAAAAGTAATTGATGCCAAAGTTTGATTTTCGTTTTCAATATTTAATTTTTCTTTTGCTTCGATTGCTTGATGCAAACCATCCCCCCATCTTCTTCCAGGCATCTTTCTACCCGTGAATTCATCTATTATTACAATTTTAGATTCCTCTATAATGTAATCAATATTTTTTAAATACAAATAATGAGCTCTCAAAGCCGTATTTATATAATGCAAAAGATTAATATTATTTGCGTCATAAAGACTTGCTTCCTTACTTATAGCATTATTATCAAGTAATAGTTTTTCATATGTTTCATGACCATTTTCTGTCAAAAAGGCTTGTTTTGATTTTTCATCTAAAAAAAAGTCGCAGTTTTCATCATCTTCTGATCCCTTTTTAAGATTCTTAACAAATGAATTTATTTTCTTATATATTTTTGAACTTTCATCTGTAGCACCCGATATTATTAAAGGTGTTCTTGCTTCATCTATTAAAATAGAATCAACCTCATCTACAATTGCGAAATTAAGCTTATTCTGTACTTTGTCCTCTATAGAAAAAACCATATTATCTCTTAAGTAATCAAATCCAAATTCGTTGTTTGTTCCGTAAATAATATCCGATTCATAAGCAATTTTTTTCTCCTCAATATTTTGGCCTGATAAAATTACTCCTGTAGATAAGCCTAATGATTTATAAAGTTTTGACATCCAATCACAATCTCTTTTTGCCAAGTAGTCATTTACAGTGATTATATGTACTCCGTTATTACTCAATGAATTTAAATACGCAGGTAAAGTTGCTACGAGCGTTTTACCCTCTCCTGTCTTCATTTCGGCAATTTTTCCCTTATGGAGTGCAATTCCACCTAATATTTGTTCATCAAAGTGCCGCATCTGCATTACTCTTTCAGATGCCTCTCTAACAAGTGCATACGCATAAGGAAGAATTTCATCTAAACTTTTGCCATCTTCATATTCCTTTTTAAGTTTATTAGTTATTTCTGGAAATTCATCCAAATTTAAGGATTTAAGAGAATCCCCGATGGTATTAATCTCGTTTAAAATTTTACGATAGTCTTTTAATATCCTGTCGTTTCTACTTCCAACAATTTTTTTTAAGAACCCCATGTGAAAACCTTTTTATCTAGTCGTTATTTGAGAATTTATCTCTGTAATGAATGAACTTATTAGGATTAATATGTTTATTATTTTTTAGAACTTCAAGATGAACATGGGGGCCAGTAGAGTGGCCAGTAGAACCCATTTTTGCTATAACTTGTCCTTTCTTAATTAAATCACCTTTTTTAACAAGATTTCTATTATTGTGTGCATATCTTGTTTTATAGCCATTTAGATGAGAAATCTCAACTAAATTTCCATATCCATATTTTTTCCCAGAAAATGTTACTTCCCCTGCGGCGAGAGACCTTATATCAGTCTCTGTCTTATGCGCTATATCTACACCTTTATGAAAATGGGTCTCTTTACTAAACGGATTTTTTCTTTGGCCATAATTCGACGAAATATATCCTTTTTTAGACGGGAAACCTGATGGATAAAATTGCTCTTTCATCTCCATATTATTTATTATCTTGTACACATAATTCAAGTCTTGCTCTTTTTTTTGCAAATTCAATAACATGTTGTCAAGATATTTTTCAAATTCAGAATTATATTCAAACTCAATATTAACCTTACTTTTTCCACCGATAAATCTGGGATTTTTAAATGAAAAATCTTTTTTATTGAGTTTCGTTATACTTGATAATTTATTTCCTAATGAGTTAATATTTTCGATTTGGGAAGATATATTAATAAGTTTTTGAGAAAAAAATTCAATTTTTTCCTTATTTTCAATTTTGACCAGCTCGATTTCTTTTTGGTATTTTTGGATATCGGAAATTCTATCGTCATTAAGCTCACTATAACCTTTTTTATATCCATAGATATATGATGCTGAAGCGAATAAATAACTCAAAGTTATTACAGATGAGATTATTATAAGAATAAAAACATATCCATTTAATTTATATGACGTTGATTTATTTTTACTAGATTTAAAAACTACTATTTGCATTTTGTTAAAATTTTTATAAAGATTGATATTATACAGATATAAATAATTATAATATTATTATATACATGAAAAAACTTGATAGCCATATTGATGATAGTATATTAGAAAAAGCTAAAATACTAGAAATGATAACCCAGTATTTATCCAAATATTCCTCGTCTCAATTTGATTGTTATGCATGTAATTTAGAGGGTGGGGTTCTTACTCTTGGTTCAATAAATAGCTCAGGCTTAGGTGTAATAAGAAATTACCAGAGAGATATAATTAAAGACGTAAATATTGAGTTTGCAAAGGTTTTAAGGAGCAAAGTCAACAAGATAAAACTAAAGGTAATACAAAATCCAAAGGATTAATTATCTACATATCTATATGCATCCATATAATTAATCGGTAGTTCTTCAGACGATTTATAGCCTACTTCTTCCCAAGCGTCAGAATTTAAAAGTAGTTTCCTTAAAAGCTTATTATTTAGATCATGTCCAGATTTATAACCTTCAAAAGAACCAATCAAACTTTTTCCTAATAGATATAGGTCTCCAACTGCATCAAGAATCTTATGCTTAACGAATTCATCTTCATACCTCAAACCATCTTCATTGAGAACTCGATGATCGTCAACAACAACAGCATTATCTAGGCTGCCTCCAAGAGCTAAATTTTTAGACCTTAAAAGCTCCACATCACGCATAAAACCAAATGTTCTTGCGCGGCTTACTTCTTTAACAAATGAGACTGTTGAAAAGTCTAGAACTGCTTTATGTGTTTTATCATTAAAGACTGGGTGGTCAAAACCAATCGTGAATGCGACTTTAAATCCCTCGAAAGGTGCAAACTTTACCCATTTTCCAGAAACTTCATCTTTTACTTCAATAGGTTTCAAAATTCTAATAAACTTTTTCGACTTATTTTGTTCTTCTATTCCAGCAGACTGTAAAAGAAACACAAACGGGCCTGCGCTACCATCCATTATGGGAACTTCAGGTCCATCTAGATGAACAAAGAGATTATCAATACCTAAGCCAGCAATAGCTGATAATAAGTGTTCAACAGTTGATACTTTTACATTATTAGAAATAAGTGTAGTAGAAAGAGTAGTGTCGCCAACATTTTCAGGACATGCTTTTATATCCACATGAGGATCTACATCTGTCCTTGTAAAAATGACACCTGTTTCAGCAGGAGCGGGTATTAAAGTTAGAGTAATTTTCTTCCCAGTATGTAAGCCAATTCCTGTAGCTTTTATTGTGTTTTTAATAGTTCTTTGATTAATCATTTTTCTTATTCTTAAATATAAGATAGTTATTATATCTAAATGCAATAATTATGCCAACCGTCTGTTGATCATTGTTTTTATTGAAAATTTTTTATTAATAAAATAATTTTCTGTAAAAACCTTTAAGAAAAGATAGAAAATCTTCCTCTTGATGCACTAATTGATTACTCGTCTTTTCCCTAGCGTAAATTAGTAATCCAACACAAGCTGCAAATTCTGGATTTTTTATAATGTCTTCTGAACCCCCAGAAATATATTGAGGAATTCCTACACGTACTTGTTTATGAAAAACTCCCTCAGCTAGGTCCTCTATACCCGCAGACTGAGAACTTCCTCCGGTCAAAACAACTCCTGCAGGTATTCGTGCATCAAAACCACTTTGTGCGATTTTCTCATTCACAAAATTTAATATTTCTTGGTAACGGTAACTCATTACTTCGATAAGTGTATATTTTTGAACTGATCGAGATGGTCTGTCACCTACACCAGGAACTTCTACTATATCGTTACTATCGAATTCTGATGCGACACATCCATGGGATTTCTTTAATTCTTCAGCATTAAATGTTGATGTTTTAAGTGCTTGGGCTAGATCATTAGTAACTTGGTCGCCTCCTAAAGAAATGGAGGATGTATATTCAATTGCTCCATTACTATAAATTGCAATATCGGTAGTGCCGCCACCTATATCAACTAGGCAAACTCCTAAATCTTTTTCGTCATCAGTCAAAACTGATATGCTTGAAGCCAACTGCTCTAATACAATACCCTCTGGATCGATTGAACATTTCTTAATACACTTTTCAATATTATCTCTTGCGTTCTTTGCCCCAGTTACTAAATGGTACCTACCATCTATTGCAATTCCTGACATACCAAGCGGAACTTTAATTCCGTCTTGCCCATCAATTTCATAATCTTTTGGTAAAACATGAAGAATCTCTTGATCATTTGATAAAGTTATAGCTTTTGCAGATTCTTCAACCGAGTTCAAATCGTCTATTGAAACTTCTTTATTATCTGAGATAGCCGCTCGCCCGTTAGCATCATAACTTTGAATATGATTCCCAGATATACTTGCGAACACTGATTTAATTTTATGTCCTGCGACTAATTCAGCTGTCTCAATTGAATCTTGTATTGATTGCACTGTAGAGTTGATATCAATTACCATACCTCTTTTCATTCCAAGAGACTTTGAAACACCATAACCCTCAAAATTAATTTCATTATCTTCATCAATAGTTGCGATAACTGTTTTCACAGTTGATGTGCCTATATCTAATCCAACTATTAGGTTTTTGTCGTTTTTTGCCATATTTTTTACTATTTTAACCCAAGAGAAAATCCATTAGAGTATCTCATGTCAATATACCTTATTTTTTCCAAATCTCTAGTTTTAAGTGACTTATATACTTTAAAAAAAAGACCTATCTTATGATCTACATCTTTAGATCCAAGTTTTATATGAAATCCTGAGGTTAAGAAAATTGTTAAAGATCTTATTTCATTTTCTTCAATCTTTAAAATAGTTTGATCTATATTATTTTTTATAAGATTTTCGCTAAACTGAGAAAAATAACCAAAAATTTTATCTATTCTTGTTTCGTCTGACAACAGTATAGGCAAATCTTTGGTTATCTTTTTTACATTAAACAATTCGCCAAAATTATTTATATACTTTTTACTATTCCAAATAGCTACCGGCTCATGCTCTTCTACAATAATTCTAACTTCATTTGGATAGACTTTTCTAATATTTACATTTCTAATCCATTCAGATTTCTCTAATTCTGAAATTAAATAGTCAATTTTGAAATTAAAGAATGATTTGTCATCTAAATAGTTTTTTATAATTTTTGTTAGATCTTCTTGGTTGGAATTTTTTAATTTTTCGCTAAATGTTATTTTTTTTATATGAAAGTACGTACTTTTACTTTTATCAGCATATATAAACAAGAAAGCTAGTGAAACAATAAAAATAATAAATATTAATAATTTTTTTTTAAAAATCATTTTTTTCGAATGAAGAATCTAGAATTTTTAAAACTAATTGATTAAAATTTATGCCCTCTTCTTTAGCTGCTAAAGGTACTAAACTATGAGATGTCATTCCAGGAACTGTGTTTAGCTCAATAATCCAAGGTCTTTTTCTATCATCTATAATCATATCGACTCTACCCCACCCTTTGCAATCTAATAGCTCAAATACTTTTAAAGAGATATTTTTTAAGTTTTGTTCAATATTATTATCTAATCCTGATGGGCAGATATACTGCATGTTTTGAGAGTTATATTTTGCATCGAAATCGTAAAACTTACCAGGGGGAATAAGCTTAATGACGGGTAGAGCAGAAGAGTTAATAATACCTACAGTATATTCGATTCCTTCAATGTACTCTTCAGCAATGTAATCATCGCTAATTTTTTTATTTTCTTCGATCGCATTATAGTATTCCTCTTTATTGTCTACAATATAAACACCAATGCTTGAGCCTTCAGCAGAGGGTTTTACAATAAAAGGATATTTAAAATTACTTTCAATTTTAGAGGTATTTTCTTTAGTAATTCTTTCAAAACGTGGTGTTAGTATATTTTTTGATAATAAAATCTCTTTTGTGTGCCTTTTATTCATGCATAATTTTGACGATAAACTTTTACTTCCCGTATATGGAATTCCCAAAGATTCTAGATACTTCTGAATTTCTCCATCTTCTCCTCCTTTTCCATGTAAAACAATAAATACCCTCTCAGGATTAATTTCCTCTATTAATTTAAGATTATCTTTTCTTAAGTCTAGTTGAGAAACATCGATACCTGAGCTTCTCAACGATTCGAAAACGTATTTGCCTGATACAAGAGATATCTCTCTCTCATTTGACCAACCACCCATTAAAACCAAAACTTTACCATACCGGTTTTTCATAAATCATTTCCTATAAACTTTACTTCGGTTTCTAAAAAGACTTTTTTCTCTTGATAAACTTTTTTTTGAATATGATTGATTAATTTTTCAATATCTTCTGAAGAGGTATTTTTCTCAGAAATTATAAAATTTGCGTGTTTTTTTGATATGTAAGCTCCCCCAATTTTAAAACCCTTTAAACCCAATGAATCTATAAGGTTCGCTGCATGAGAATTGTCGGGATTTTTAAAAACCGATCCACAACTAGGTTGTCCAGTTGGCTGCTTATTCCTCCTATCTTTGAGATAATCTTTAATAATGTCTTGCGAGTTATTTAGTTTATTTTTTTCTAATTCAAATGTTGCGCTAACAAAGAAATTTCCATTTTCTAAGTTAACATTTCTATATCCGATAACAAAATCATTTTTCGACTTTTCAATTAACTTGCCACTCTCGTTAACTAAAAATACTTTTGAAACTTTTTCCCATACATTACCACCATAGCATCCAGCGTTCATTGCTAATGCGCCACCTAATGATCCAGGTATTCCACATAAAAATTCTAGGCCACCGTAACCATTTTTAGCTGTTAATTGCGCAATTTTCATACATGAAAATCCAGCTTCAAATGTATAGATTCCATTTTTTGAAATTTCATATTTTTTAAGAGTCTCTTTAAGGCAAATTACGCATCCTTTTATACCCCCATCTCTTATCAAAACATTACTGCCATTACCAAGAAATGTGATTTTAATATCCTTTGTATTTTCTAAAAAAAATATTAATTCATTTAAATCAAAAGGCTCAAAAAAATACTCGGCCATACCCCCGACTTTCCAAGTATTATAATTTTTTAGAGAAACATTTCTCCTGAGATTTCCCTTAATACTTTTTTTTATAGATTCATATTTTTCCATATATTTAAGATATGTTGTTCTTATAATAATTAATAAACTTAGCAATACTTCCAGCACCCATTGTTAAAAGAATATCATTATCTTTAAGTTTATTATCCAAATAATTTGCTATTTCTGCGTGATCATTGATTAATAATACATTTTTATTAAATTTTTTAATTTCAGAGACAATCACATCTGAACTAATATTATCAATAGTTTTCTCATTAGCTGAATATATTTCCATTAGAATAAGGTTATCAATACTTTTTAGGACATCAATAAAATAATTAAAATGTTCAGCAGTTCTTGAATATCTGTGCGGTTGAAAAATCATTATAATATTTCTTTTCTCCCAGACTTTTCTAATTGTTCTCACGACCTGCTTTATTTCTGAAGGATGATGCCCATAATCGTCAATCCACGTAAAGCTTTTACCCTTTGTTTTATAACTACCAAGAACTTCAAATCGTCTTTTTATACCAGGAAAGTTTTTTAGAGATTTTTGAATAGTTTTCACTGGGATACCTAATTCTCTTGAAACTGCTAGTGCTGCTAAACAATTTAAAGCATTATGCTCGCCCGGCATATTAAATTGCATCTCATATATTTTATTATTTTCTTTGTATTCGAAGATTGCCGGAATGTTATTTAAATCTTTTGCAAACGCATGAAAATCTGCATCTTCGTCAAAACCAAAAGTCTTTATTGGCCTTGAAATTTTAGGAATAATAGATTTTGTGTTTATGTCAGATATATTTAACAAACAGAGTCCGTAAAAAGGTAAGTTATTTATAAACTCTATAAAATTTTTTTTCAAAAAATCAAAGCTGTTTCTGTGATTTTCTAAATGATCTTTATCAATATTTGTGATTACCGACATAAGTGGTTGGAGATGTAAAAATGAAGCATCGCTTTCATCAGCCTCAGCTATAAGATATTCACTTGATCCAAGTTTTGCATTACTTGAATCAATTATTTTGCCTCCAATAATATAAGTTGGATCATAATTTGCCTCATTCATGATATGGGACAATATTGAAGTCGTGGTTGTTTTTCCATGCGTACCCGCAATAGCGACGCCAAAACTAAACCTCATTAATTCTGCTAACATTTCTGCTCTTTTTATTATTGGTATGCCAAGTTTCTTTGCGTATATTAACTCTGGATTTTCTTTGCTTATCGCACTAGATACAACTACAACATCTTTGGATAAAATATTTTCTTTTTTATGACCAATATAGACTTTGATATATTTTTTTTTGAGATTATCTATTGTTGTTGATGTATTAAGGTCGGATCCGGAAACTTCATATCCGAGATCACATAATATTAAAGCTATTCCAGACATTCCACTTCCACCAATACCTATAAAATGTATCTTTTTAACACGAGACATTATTGTATTTTTTCGCTCGTTTTTCATTATTTTGTTTCCATTATATTTTCAATTTCATTGCAAATTTCAATAGTGGATTTACTCTTATTCAAATTATAAATATTCTCTGATAGAGAATTTAAAAGATCTGCATTATTAATTAATTTTAAAATAATATTGGCAAGATTTTTTTCTGTAAGGTTTTTTTGATCGACAAGAATTATTGCATTTCTCTTTTCTAAAAAAGAACAATTACGCATTTGGTGATTATCCACAGCGTATGGATACGGTATTACAACTGCTGGAATCCCCTGGTTCATAATTTCCGTTAGAGTTATCGCCCCACCTCTACATATTATCAAATCACACCAATTGTAAACCTCACTCATATCATCAACATATTCTCTAAGATCTAAATTTACATTAAAATTATTATATTGAATTTCAGCAGTTTTATAAGTTTTACCTGTTTGATGAAGAATATTTATCTCGTATTCTGTTTTTCTTAGTAATTCATAAATAGCTTTTGGTACAATTTCATTAAACACCTTCGCTCCTAAACTTCCGCCAACTATTGCGATATTAAATATTTTTTTATTATCACTTATTTTTTTTCTTGGAAAACCTTCGTATCTTGATGGATTTCCTAAAAATTTATATTTTTTATTTTTAATTTTCATTGGAAATCCAACTATGATAAGTTTTGAGAAAAATCTTGATATATTATTTGCTAAGCCAAAAACAATATTTTGTTCGTGAATTATTATTGGAATATTAAGAAAAAAAGCCGCGATTACACATGGAAAACTAATATAGCCTCCCATGGATAAAATAGCATTAGGTGATATTTCTTTTAGAATTTTTAATGCTTGGTATGAAGCTTTAGCTATTTTAAAAGGTAATTTAAGAATTACAACCAATCCTTTTCCTCTGACACCTGAAAAATCTATATAATGAAAAGCTATATTTTTGCCTTTTATTAAATCTTTCTCAATACCGTTCTTTGTTCCAATCCAAAAAATATTTATATTTTTTGATGTCAAATTTTTTGCTATACATAACCCTGGATAGACGTGTCCTCCAGTACCAGCTGCAAGTATGACTAAATTTTTTTCTTTTTCTTTCATTGTCTTATCGAATTGAACTATGAAGTGCTTTCTTATAAACATCTCTGTAGATTCTAAATATAATTGTAACTGCTAACAAGGAAACTAAATAGTTACTTCCACCATAACTAAAAAAAGGCAAGGATAAGCCTTTCGTTGGTAAAAGACCTAAATTAACTGAGAGATTAAGTAAAACTTGTATCATCAAATATATTCCAATCGCATAAGCAAGTAGCCCTTGAAAGTTAAGGTCAACCCTTAATGCTTTGTCACCAATTTTAAAGCATTTTCTAAAAAGTAAGTAAAAAAGAGAAATTAAAAAAATTATCCCAAAAATACCAAGCTCTTCTCCCAAAACTGCAAAAATAAAATCTGTGTGTGCTTCGGGTAAGAAAAATAATTTAGAGGTACTCGCGCCCAAACCTTTTCCAAAAATACTACCGCTACCAATAGCCATTAAAGAGGAGCATAATTGGTAGCCGTCATTGAAATAATTATCGCACGGATTAAAAAAAGCTAAACGCTTTAACATATATGGATTAGAAATTATGATTAAAATTGCAGATATGGATCCGGTTAATCCAATAAATAAAAGATGAGAATATTTTGCCTTGGCTATAAAAAGCATTAGTAAAGTCATAAAAAATAAAATAAAAGTTGAGCCAAAATCAGGTTGTTTTATTAAGAAGAAAGCACTGATCGATAACCAAATAAAAGGGGTAATAAAGATCTTAATATTTTTTATATTTTTTTTGTTAATATCTAAATAAGCGCAAAGCCAAATTATAAAAAATAGTTTAAAAAATTCAGAAGGTTGAAATGCGTATGAACCTATGCTCAACCATCTTGTACTCCCCCCAACAGTTTTTCCAAATAGCTCAACTAATACTAATAAAAAAAGGAAAAATAAAAGTAAAACTTTATAATTTTTCTTTAAATTTTCTGTGCTTATATTGACAAAAAATGAACACAAAATAATACTAATAATTAACCATCCTAATTGTTTATAAAGATAAAAAAAAGGTCCAACATTTGATTTTTCTGCAGACAATTCTATGGAAGCAGAAAATAATGTAAGTAATCCAAAAAGTATAATAGTGAGGACCAAAAAAAATAAATTTAGATCAAAGAAAGGTTTTATTAAATTACTTAAATCATTATTATTTTTTTTTAACATTTATTTAACCATGTTTTCTTAATACTTCGCTTTTGAAATGGTCACCACGTTCTTCATAAGAGGAATACATATCAAAACTTGAACATGCTGGCGATAAAAGAATCGTTATTTTTCTTTCCTCACTTTTTTGAATAGTTTTCGCTATCATATAAGCCTCATCAATTGCTGATTTAATATCCTCAACTAAGATTTTGTTTTTTTTTGTTTGAATGTTTTCATCCAGCAAATTTTTACACTCTCCGTATAATATCAAGTATACTGGTTTATTTTGCAAAACTTCTTGTAACTTATCATAATTATTTGTCTTAGACCTTCCCCCAAGGATAAGAATAATCTTCCCAGGTATAGATTTTACAGCCGATATTGTAGATTCTATATTTGTAGATTTTGAGTCATTTATCCAAGTAATTTTATTTTTATCGCAAAATTTTTCCATTCTATGATTAATGGACTTAAAATCTTTAATACCATTTACAGCTTTTTCTAAATCTAAGTTTAGAAGATTTATGACTGCCAAGGATGCACAAATATTTTCCAGGTTATGCCCTCCAATAAGTTTTATTTCATTTTCACTAAGAATTTTTTCAGAGCCTTTTGCAATATAATTTGTCCCGTCTTGTTTAATTATGCCAAAACTAGACTTATTTGGCGGCGTATCGCAACCGAATGAATTTTCTAAAGAAGCATTTTTAACATTTATATTCTTATCAGTTCGATTTATAACAATACTGTTGGAATTTAGAAATATCTTATGTTTGATTTTCTTGTAGTTTTCAAAACTCTTATGTCTATCTAAATGATCTGGAGTTATATTTGTGATTAAAGATACATCACATTGAATTTTTTTTGTCATTTCTAATTGAAAGCTTGATAACTCCAAAATATGATATTCATAATCATGATATAAAAGTTCTAATACAGGAGTTCCAACATTCCCTCCTGCTTTTACTTTCTTACCTAAAAATTTTAGCATGTGCTCTAAAATAAGAGTTACAGAAGTTTTGCCGTTTGAGCCAGTTATACATATTATATTTTTTCGCTTATATGAATCAAAGATATCAATGTCTGTTTGAATGTTTTTATTTTGATTCTCTATATTTTCTATGAAATCTTTTTCTAAACATACGCCAGGACTAACGACAAAATTATCATGAGATAAGATTAATTTATTTTTAAGCGGTCCTAAAATTATATTCTCTTCTTTAATTTCATTTTTAATGCTAATGGGTATTTCAAGATCTTTTCTTGTATCGTATACCATAAATTCAATTCCATTTTTTTTAAAATATTTTGCAACTGATATGCCTGTCTTACCAAGGCCAATTATCGCTGTGGGTAATTTACTTGTGATCATCTATTTTATCTCTATCGTATTTTTAATGTTGCTAAACCTATTAATATTAGTATAAAACTTATAATCCAAAATCTAACCACAACTTTTGGTTCCGCCCATCCTTTTTGTTCAAAGTGGTGATGAAAAGGCGCCATTAAGAAAACTCTTTTGCCCCTAAATTTAAATGATGTCACTTGAATTATTACTGATAGTGCTTCAATAACAAATATCCCGCCCATTATGATTAAAACTATCTCTTGACGAACAATTATGGACATTAAACCTAAAGCTGCTCCTAAAGATAGAGCTCCAACATCCCCCATAAATACTTGAGCAGGATAAGTATTAAACCATAAAAAACCGAGGCCTGAGCCGACAACCGCTCCAATAAAAATAGTAATTTCGCCTGAATTTTTAATATAAGGAATTAATAAGTATTCCGAAAAGTTTATATTACCACTCAGGTATGCAAATATACCAAATGCACCGCTCACTAATACAATTGGCATTATAGCGAGGCCATCAAGGCCATCGGTTAGGTTAACAGCATTACTTGTAGAAATTATTACCAATATTACAAATGGAATAAAAAATATCCCTAAATCAATTATAATATCTTTAAAAAAAGGAATTATAAGTTGTTGTTCTTGTGGAGTTTCTAAAAAATTATACATAATTATAGCTAGTGTGCCTGCAGAAATTAATTGTAAAATAATTTTCTGCTTAGCTGATATGCCTTTTTTATTTCTCTTTAATTTTTGATAATCGTCTATTAAACCAATTATCGCAAAAGACAATGAAATAAAAATTAGATATAGAATGTATTTATTCTCTAAATCTGCCCAAATTAAAGTACTCACCATTAAAGAAAAAATTATTAAAAGACCTCCCATTGTTGGTGTTCCTGATTTCCCAAGATGAGATTCTGGGCCATCTTCTCTGATAACTTCAGAAATATTTTCAAGGGAAAATTTTCTTATTATCGCTGGGCCAATTAATAGGGAAATTATTAGAGCTGTGATAATACTTAAGATTGCTCTAAGAGTTATATATTCAAAGACTAAAAAACTTGAACTAAAGCTGCTAAGGTAATCAATTAAATATAGAAACATTACTTTAAATCCTCATTTTTAAAAATTCTACATATTCTTCTAATTTTGCGCTTCTTGAACCTTTTATTAGAATACAAGACGAAGACTCTAAATTATTATTAAGGTATGACTTCAGGCTCTCGGCATCTTCAAAATGATGGCCGTCCTCTCCGAAAATATTTGAAGCCCTCTTGCTATATTTGCCTATGCTCAAAAACTCATCGATACCATTTTCTTTTGCATACACACCAATTTCAGTATGAAAAGATTCAGACTTATCTCCTAACTCTACCATATCACCCATTAAAACCAATTTTTTTTGATCGCACTTTGCAAGAAATGATAAAGCTGCCTTAAATGAGCTTGGGTTTGCATTGTAACAGTCATCAATTAATTTAATATTATTATGGATCTTATAAACCTTTAATCTTGATGAAACAGATTCAAAGGTTTCGATTTTATTTTGAACATCTTCTAACTTCAGTCCAAGAGCTATTGCGATAGAAATAACACAAGCCGTATTTGAAAAATTATGTTCACCGTTTAATTTTATAGAAAAATCTTTATTAAATTTTTTATAGCTAAAATTAAAAGTATTTTGATTTATCTTTTTTATAAATGAAAAAGAGGTTTTATAAAGAAAATTTCTACATATTTCTAATATTCTTATGTGAAAACCTTGATCATGTCCAAAAAAAATCTTATTTTTTTTATTAATAATATTTGAATATTTGTCATCAAAATTAATTATGGCTGTTCCATTACTTAGCAGGTGCTTAAAAATACTATACTTTTCTTTTGCAGTATTATCTAAGGATCCGAAACCTTCAATGTGTGCGTATCCGATATTTGTTACTGCCGCTACATTAGGTTTTACAATTTTTGATAAAGGTTCAATTTCATTCAACCCATTAGCTCCAATTTCAACAATTACATAATCGTCGTCTTGATTTGAAGAAAAGATGGTAAGAGGTACACCAATGTGATTATTAAAGTTTCCCTGGGTACAAGTAGTTTTATAACCGGATAAAACATGAGCTAACATCTCTTTTACAGTTGTTTTCCCATTAGAACCAGTTATAGCAATAAATTTTGCTTTGCTTTGAAGCCTTATAAATTCGCTAATTTTATGGAGTGCATCAATCGTATCTTTTACTAAAATATACGATTTATTTTTAAGATCTATATCTTGAATCTTTTTTGAACAAACAATACACGAGGCTTTTTTTAGTGAATCTTTTATAAAATCATGGCCGTCATAACTTTTTCCTTTTATACATATAAAAACATCATCTTTATTAATAGTTCTAGAATCAATTGAAAATTTTGATACATTTTTATCGCTACCAAAAAGCTGGCCATCTATAAAACTTGAAATTTCACTTAAAGAATATTTATTCATAAACTATTTTAAAATTTTTTGCACTTCCCTTTTATCGCTAAAAAATATGCTTTTATCTTTGAACACTTGAAAATTTTCATGTCCTTTCCCTAAAATTAAAACTATCTTTTCCTTATTAGTTTTATTAACATATTTTCGTATTGCTTTCTTCCTATCAAAAATAATTTTATAACTGCAGCCTGGATTAAAACCCTTTACAATATCAGTTACAATTTTCTTCGGGTCCTCATTTCTTGGATTATCATTTGTAAGTATTATATCACTCGAGTACTTGCTAACAATTCCTCCCATTATCTTTCTCTTCCCGGTGTCTCTTTCTCCGCCACAACCAAAAATTGTTATAATTTTCTTGTCAGGGTAATGTAGTTTTATGGATTGCATTACTTTTTTGATTGAGTCGGGTGAGTGGGCAAAATCAATAAAAACATTGGGAAAGTCTTTTTTGTGATATCTATTCATCCTACCATCTATTGGTTTCAATTTAGGGATATTTTTTGTATAAGTATTATAATCTTTCTTACTATTTACTATTGCTGCGATTGAAGAAATAATATTTGACACTGTAAAAATACCATATAATTTCGTTTTAATATTTTTTGAGCCGTATTTTGAATTTAAGATAAATTCTGTTCCAGATTCGGAAAATTTAATTTTACTAGCATAATAATCTGAGTTACTATCTCTGACTGACACAGTTCTAACAAATTTTTTTTTAGATAAATATTCTTTTAATTTTTTACCATATATATCATCTACACAAATTATCTTTTTCTTATTTTTATAATCTATAAAAAGACTTAACTTTGTATAAAAATAATTTTTCATACTTTTATGATAATCTAAATGATCTTGAGATAGATTTGTAAAAATTACGGATTCAAACTGAATACCTGATATTCTTTTTTGGGCGATACCGTGAGAGGAAACTTCTAAAGTTAAATTCTTAATTTTTTTTTTCTCGAAACCTGCGATTTTTTTTATTATTTCAATTGTGATAGGCGTTGTTAATGATTGTTTTTTTAGATTTGGATATATACCAGCACCAATTGTGCCAATTGTAGCGCACTTCTCTTTATTAATAGTTTTTAGTTGGGCAATATAGTTTGCTACTGAGCTTTTTCCATTTGTTCCAGTTACACCATATATTTTTATTTGCTTCGGGTTATGTCCGTAGTATTTTTTTGAAATTTCTGCCATCTTGCTAGTTACGCATGAAACTCCATGTAAAATACATTTATTGGTATATTTTTTTATGTCAAAGGATATAGTTTTATTATGGATGACTAAAGAAGCTCCATTATTCACAGCTTCAGCTAAGTATTTTTCAGATTTGGTATTTGTATTTTTTAAAAAAAAAATATAATTTTTCTTTATTTTTCTACTATCCTCACTTAATCCTTTGATACTGATCTTACTTTCAGTAAATTTTTTATTTTTTAATAGTTTTTCTAGATTCATTTAATTTTATTAATAAGTTATTAATCATTTGCAGCTCCGCTAACCCACTCTGCTGCAGCTGAAATATCTCTGCCAATGCCGTCAAAAGTATTACAACCAATTAATAATGTGAATCCTATAAAAATAATTCCATAATATAAAATGTTTTTCATAATAATCTCCTATTTTTTGTTAATCTGCTTGTTTTCTCAAAAAAGCTGGGATATCTAAGAAATCTAAATCTAACTCACCATTGCTATCCTTTCTATGTTCTATAGATTTCTTGAGATTTGCGTTTTTATCTTTAGAAAGATCCAATTTGCTTTGTTCTTTCATTTGTTCATATTCAGCTTGTTTGTTTAACTCCATTAATTGATTATCATCGTGAAAATCATCAATTTCACCATAATTATCTGTTATCAGCTCTGGAGAAATGTTTTCGTTTATAGCGTCTTCAAGAACAGAAACAGTCTCTGGGGTTTGCTCAAAGTTTGTTTCTTCCTTATGAGTTTTGGGTTGAAGAACAATGTCAACAGATGGTGAATCTATTTCTTTCTGATTAGATCTTGAATTATTCATTCCAGTCGCAACTATTGTCACTTTAAGTTTCTCGCCTAACGATTCGTCGATCGAAGTACCGTAAAATACCTCGCCTTCTTCCTCATCAACAATCTCGCCGATATATCTTCCAATGGTTTTAAACTCCCCACTTGTAAGACTTCCATCCGAAGTAATATTGATTAACAAACCTTTAGCATCGCTAACATCTACATCCTCTAAAAGTGGGCATGCGATTGCCTGTTGGGTTGCGTCTTCAGCGCGATCAACACCTTCTGCGATTCCACTACCCATCATTGTAGAGCCAGCATTAGACATTACGCTTTTGACATCTGCAAAGTCTAAATTGATTTCACCAGGCTTCGTAATTAATTCTGCAATTCCACTTACTGCCCTCTCTAAAACTGAATTAGATTGATTCTTTGCTTCTGAAAGCTTCATATCATCATCATCACAAAGTTTATCGTTAGGAATTACAATCAGAGAGTCAACTCTTCCTCTTAACTCCTCAATACCGATTTTTGCATTTTCCATTCTCTTCTTTTTTTCGTACTCCCACGGTTTTGTTACGACTGCAACGGTTAAAATTCCCATTTCTTTTGCTAGTTCTGCAATGACTGGAGAAGCACCTGTGCCAGTTCCTCCGCCCATACCTGCAGTAATAAAAAGCATGTCACAATTTTCAATTGCTTCTTTAATTTTATCTCGATCTTCTATTGCGGCCTGCTTACCAATTTCTGGATTTGCGCCTGCACCTAGGCCTTTTGTGATATTGTATCCAATATTGCATTTACGATTTTCGCTTACAGGATTATTTTTTAAATCTTGTGCGTCAGTATTTACACAGATAAAATCAACATCATCAATTTTATTTCTGATCATATATTCAATTGCATTATTACCACATCCTCCGACACCCACGACCTTGATGTCAGCTTTTTGCTCTCTAGTATCATTTAGTTCAAAAGACATAATTATCCTCCGGGGTTTTAATAGTAGTGATATCAAAATTTTCAAGTTTATTTGAAACTCTTTTTTTATTGTCTAGAAGGTTATCTGGACTAATATTTAAAATTCTAAGTGAATTTGAAGCTATTCTTTTAAAAACAGGCGCGGAAACAAAAGATCCATAAAACTGATTTGGTTTATTTTCAGGCTCATTAATTACAACAACTATTACTAATTTTGGTTTTGAAATTGGTATAATTCCTGCAAAAAGTGAATTGTGTTTATTCTTGTCATATTTTTTATTATATACTTCTGCTGTTCCAGTTTTTCCTCCAACTGTATAGCCTTCTAATGATGCTTTTTTTCCTGTTCCATTCTCTACAACTTTTTCGATTACTTTTTTAACTTTTGTGAAGCTATTTTTATATTTCTTTGTTTCCTCTTTAATTATGAAAGAGTCTTTATTTATACGTGGATTTATAACAACTCCTTTATTTGCAATAACGCTATATGCTTTTGCTATTTGCAGAGGTGTCATCGTTAGTGCATACCCAATTGCATGTGATCTCGTATCTTTTTTATCCCATTCACTAAAATGAAGAAGTTTTCCTGATTGTTCAGAGGGAAATTTAATATTTACCATATCACCTACTCCTATAAATTCTAAAAGGTCATGATAAATTTTCTTGTTAAATTTTTGAGAGATTTTTACACTACCAACATTGCTGGACTTAATAACAATATCTTCTGAGGTCAATAATCCATAGTTCTTAAAGTCTCTATACTTATGTCCGCCAATTTTTAGATATCCAGGATTAGTATCAAAAGTTTGGTTTAATGTGATACTTCCTGAGTGAAGAGCAGCCGTCAGTAAGAAAGGTTTGATGGTTGATGCAGGTTCAATTGGATCTATGATTCCTCTATTTCTCTCTTTAAAATTTGAATAGGCATTTTTATCATTTGGATCATATGAAGGATAACTAGCAGATGCTAAAATATCGCCGTTTGTCGTATCCAAGATTATAACTGATCCGGATTTAGCATTTACTTCTTTTATCTTACTTTTTAACTCTCTATATGCAACATACTGTAATCTTGCATCAATTGTCAGAGTTAATTTTTTTCCATCTTCGGCTGGTGATAATATCGTAATATTATCAACTATTTTTCCATGTCGATCTATTCTTACCTTTCTTGTGCCATCTTTACCTGTCAAGTAATTATTATATGACTTTTCGAGACCGTTATGGCCTTTATGATCTTTATCAGTCTTACCAACAAGATTGCCAATTGCTTCTCCCCAAGGATAAAATCTTTGAAATTCTTTTTGATAATCAACTCCTTTTAATTCTAATTCGTTAATTTTCTTAACTTGGTCTTCTGATAACTGTCTTCCAATAAAAGCAAATTTTTTATTTTTTTTAATAAGTAAAGATGTTTTTAACACATCATATTTTTTATCAATAATTTTACACAAATCTTGTATTTTTTTTTCAGAGTTAATTTTTAAGAAAAACTTTGGGTCAGTTGTTCCTAAAGTATCTAAGAGTATACTTTCTGCAAGAATTTCGTTATTTCTATCAACAATTACCCCTCTGCTTGCAATAATTTTATCTGGTTTTATTTCTCTTGCTTCAGAGCTACTTACCCAATTATCGGTCTCAAAATATTGAAGATTGATACACCTATATAGAATAATTGAAATTCCTATGAAAATTAATAAAGATAGAAAATCCTGCCTTCTAAAATTTTTTATTAATTTAATCATATATTTTAATCAACTCCTTATTTTTGGGTAAAATCATATTTAAATGTTCTTTTGCTTCATTTTCTATTCTACTATGTGCAATATATTTCCCTTCCTCCACAGAAAGTTTTTTCCATTCGTTCTTATATATCTCTATTTTATTTGCGTGCTCTTGTAATTCTCTAAATTTGGATCTTGTCTTATACTCCACCCAAACAATTCCAAATGAAAGTGAGATATTCGAAAAAATTAATAAGGCAATGATGTAGATTTTAAAGTTAGTCATATTCTCTCCGCGATTCTAATTCTTGCGCTTCTGGCTCTTTTATTTAAAGCCACTTCATCATCATTTGCTTTCAAGGGCATTTTTATTTTTTTTAAACTAAGATTCTTACTCATTTCAACTAATGGCATTTTGCTTGGGACATCCTTGCCCTCTGAATGTTTTTTTATAAATCTTTTGACAATTCTGTCTTCTAAAGAATGAAAACTAATTACAACAATTCTTCCCCCGCTAACAATAATATCTAAGCAGGAATCTAAAAACCTTTCTAATTCTTGCAATTCGTTATTTATGTATATTCTGATTGCTTGAAAACTTTTGGTCGCCGGATTTCGACCATTTTTTTTATTTTTTGGATAACATTTTTCTATGATTTCAGCTAGCTCTATGGTTGTGGATAAGCTATCTTTATTGATAGAATCTTTTATTGATTTGGCTATCTTATGTGCATACCTTTCTTCGCCGTAAATTTTTAGAACCTCTTTAATCTCATCTTGGTCTGCTTTCTTAAGCCACGATAAAGCAGTTAGTTTGTCTGATTTATCCATCCGCATATCAATGGGTCCTGCCTTTTGAAAGCTGAAACCTCTTTCTGGGTCGTCAAGTTGAGGAGACGAAACACCAAGGTCAAGTAAAATTCCATCAACCTTATTGTTATTGTTGTATTTTTCGATAATTTCTACAATTCTGCTGAAATTATTCTTTTCGAAACAAAACCTTTTATCTTTACTAAAATGTTCTCGTGCATATTTTTCAGCTTCGTAATCTTTGTCTATTGCGATTAATCTCCCGTTTTCACCAATTTTGCTGAGAATTTTTTTCGAATGTCCTCCCCTTCCAAATGTACAATCAACATATATGCCGTCGCTAGAAATATTAAGTCCTTTAATAACTTTTTCTAACATTACTGGATTATGGGAGTAATTCATAATTTTATAATTTAAGTTCGTTTAATGCATCATTATTAATGTTTGATCCATCTGCGTTACTAAGCCAGCTTTTTATATTTTTGTTCCAAATACTTTCTGACCATAATTCAAATTTATTACCTTGCCCTAATAGAATTATCTTTTTTTGGATGCCTGCATAATCTCTTAATGGATTAGGTATTAAGAATCTCCCTTGGGAATCAATTTCTGATTCAGTAGCATGCCCTATTAGAAGTCTCTGAATAAATCGTGCTTCAGAATTATATGATGGCAAGTTTGACAATTTTTTTTCAATGCTAAGCCAATTCTTTTGGGTATAGATAAGTAAACATTTATCTTTATCTGCTGTGATGACTAACTGACACTTTTTGTTTTCGCAAAAGAACTTTTTATACCTTTGAGGCATAGATGTTCTTCCTTTTGAATCAATACTTAAATTACTTCTTCCTTTAAACATTGGATAAATTTCCCACTAATTCCCACATTTAGCCACAATAATGCAACAATTAGATTTAATGTCAAGATTTTCATTATTAGTCAATAACTTACAAAAAAGTATTAATGTAAAAGAACACCCAAAATCATATATATAGCCTTTTAACTTAAGAAATAACTTTAAGTACAAAAACGTGATATTTTTTTATAGAAAGGTGGTGAGCCAGCCTATAAGCTGGGTTCTGTATGTTGTAATCATTAATCTTGTATGTTCGTCACCGAACATATCTAGCAGCCTACCCAAAAGTAGCGCGAGTAACGCTATAACTTTTCTATTTGGCCTTGCTCCGAGTGGGGTTTGCCTTGCCAGCTGTATTACTACATCTGCGGTGCGCTTTTACCACACCATTTCACCCTTACAATAAAATTGCGGTATATTTTCTGTTGCACTTTCCGTAAGTTCACACTTCCCAGGAGTTACCTGGCACTCTACTCTATGGAGCCCAGACTTTCCTCTTCGCATAAGCGAAGCGATTACATAGCTGACTCAATTAGTAATTTAATCTGAATCATACTCTTTTGCAAGGTGAATGTATTTTTTATAAATTATGTTCTTCTTTAGTTTATATTTACTGCATGTAGCTTTTATGGCATTTACGTATGATATATTATTATCGAGTAATAATATTAGAAAGTTTTCTATATCATTAAACGATTCTTTATCATTTAAATGATCTTGGGCTGGTAATATTATTACAAACTCTCCTTTTAATTTTTTGGGATTTTTTGATTCGTACCAAGAAATACATTCCATAATGTTTTGCTCAAGAATTTCTTCGTGCACCTTTGAAATTTCTCTGGCCACCACTAACACGCATTCTTCTGAGTAATTTTTTTTTATGTTTTTTAGTGTTTCAATTAATCTATTTGGCGATTCGAAAAACACAAGAGAGAAATTATTTTCTGATATGTGTTTCTTAAAAATCTTTTCTTTTTTTGCAGTTTGTTTTGGGAGGAAACCAATAAATTGAAAGTTTTCAGATCCATATCCACTAGCAGATAAAGCGGAAGTTATTGAACAGGCCCCAGGAATTGGAGAAACATTAATTCCATTTTTTTTAGCTTTTTTAATTAAGATATCACCGGGATCTGATATTGCAGGAGTACCTGCATCTGAAATTAGAGCGATATTTTTACCATCCAGGAGATTATTAATTAGAATATTGCTAATTTTTTGCTCGTTATATTTATGATAACTTATCTGTCTAACCTTAATATTAAAATGGTTTAAAAGCTTTTTACTATGCCTAGTATCTTCCGAAGCAATTAGATTTACTTTTGACAGAGTTTCAATTGCTCTACTTGATATATCATTAAAATTACCAATTGGGGTCGCAACAACATATAATATGCCATATATGGATTGCTTCTCTTTATTAGAACTATGCAAAATAAATTACCTTTAAAAATTAAAAATTTTTATAAATATATTATCCTCTTGCTTGGTAGTATATTACTTCTAAGCTGTGACACAACAAATATAGATATCATATCGGATGATGTGTCAGAGACAGTCAGATCTGAATCAAATGAGAATAATGATCAACAAATAAACATAGATGAGCTTTTGGAAGAAAAAGAAACTTATGAGCTTATCGACTTAATTCCTGTAAAAAGAATTGCAGTACTTTTACCTGTTACTGGGCGATACTCAAAGGTTGGCAAAGCTATAAAAGAAGGTATTGAGATGGAGCTCAAAACTTTTCCAAATGATGTTCGGCCAAGATTAAGTATTTTTGATACTGGTGATAATGATATTAATATTAGAGAAATTTACGGCGAACTGATCTTGGGTGATTTTGATTTTGTTATTGGGCCTTTAAAAAAAGAATTAATAAATAAACTAATTTTATATAGTTCTGAATCATTACCAATACTTACACTGAATTATGCCTCCAATCTTAATAGATTTAAAAAGAAGATGTATCAATTTGGATTGCTTCCTGAGGATGAAGCCATTTGTATAGCAGAGAAATCAATTATTGATGGAAATAATAAAGCATCTTTGATTTATCCACAAAACAGCTGGGGCAAGAGAATCGCAGAATCATTCTCTCTCAGATATGAGGAACTAGGCGGAAAAATTATTGACGAGGTTATCTATGGCGAAGATATGAACAAGATTAATGATTCTGTTAAGAATTTGCTAAAAATAGAAGAAAGCATTAAAAGAAAAAATAAAATTCAAAATTTATTAAATATAAAGTTACAATACAAACCATATATCCCGAATGATCTAAATACAATATTTGCGGTTGGAACCTCAAAGGATATGCGTTTGATCAAGCCACAATTTAATTTTAACTTTGCTGAAAATATTCCTTTCTATTCGACTTCACATATTTATAACGGAGTCCTTGACAAGGAAAATAATAAAGATCTTAATGATATAAAATTTTGTGACATACCTTGGATATATAATGAGAAAAATTTATCTGAAAAAAATATATTCTTGGAGAATTTAGAAAGAAGAGAATTATTAAGATTTGTTGCACTTGGAATAGATTCTGTAAAAATTATTCACAATATTGAAAGAATGCAGCTAGATAAAAGTAAATATTTAGATGGGAACACAGGATATCTAAAACTGGATGATTTTAATAAAATTAGAAGAGATTTAAGGATTATCAAATTTAGAAACGGAGTAGCGAGAGAAATTCCCTTTTAGTATGCTTAATAAAAAACATATAAAATCTTTCCAAAAAATCTTGCCAGACGGTTTTGTTCTCAGCGAACCAGGTGACTGTTGGGCATATGGTTACGATAATAGCAAAATGCATGTCATGCCCGAATGTGTTCTATTTGCTGAATCGAAAGAGCAAATCAAAAATATTCTCACATATTGTTACAATAATGATATTCCCATAACCACAAGAGGTCGTGGAACAGGTAATACAGGAGGCTCGGTACCTATAGAGAATTCGATTGTCTTATCCCTTGAAAAGATGAATAAGATTATAAAAATAGATACGGAAAATCGTCTTGCCGTAGTTCAGCCTGGAGTAATAAATAAGGTTTTACAGGATGCATTAGAGAGGGAAAATTTTTTTTGGGGGCCTGATCCTTCGAGTCAAGAATATTCAACTGTCGGTGGTAATATAGCAAATAATTCAGCCGGGCCGAGAGCTGTAAAGTATGGAACTCCCAGAGACAATATTTTAGGGCTTGAATTTGTATCAGGAACCGGTGAAACACATAAAACTGGAGTGAAAACTTCAAAAGGGGTTGTTGGTTTAGATTTAACTCGACTCTTTGTCGGCTCTGAGGGAATACTTGGGGTCCTTACAGAGGCAACTTTAAAAATTTTACCTCTTAACAATACAGTGAAAACTTTTGAATTAACTTTTTCCTCTTTAAAAAGTGCATCTGACATGATAATTAGTCTTATGAGTCAACCTATCACTCCTTATAAGTTAGAATTTATAGATGAACAGTCTGTAGGATTGATAAATTCTATTAAAAAAAATCATTATGAAAAAAATACGAAGGCGGCAATTCTTTTAGAGATTGATGCAGATAAAGACTATATTAATGCTCAGTCTAATAAACTTTACGAAATTATGAAACAAAAAAAACATATAAAAATTCAAATTGCTGAGAATAAATCTGAAGTTGAAGAATTATGGAAAGCTAGAAAATCTCTATCTCCAGCTCTTCGAGCATTAGGTGGATATAAAATAAATGAAGATATTGCTGTGCCAATTTCAAATTTAACTGTTTTATTAGAAAGCTTGAATGAAATATCTCAGAAACACGAAATAAGAATTGTTAACTTTGGACATGCTGGAAACGGAAACATACATGTGAATTTGCTATTCAATACTGATGAAGAAAAAAATTCAGAAAATGCAAAAAAATGTTTGGAAGAAATTTTTGATTTGGTTCTTACTTTAGAAGGAACTATTTCTGGAGAACATGGAATTGGTATAATAAAGAAGAAATTTTTAGAAAAAGAAATAAAAAAGAGCACTTTAAAACTAATGAGTGAAATAAAAAAACAGTTTGACCCAAAAAAAATTTTGAACCCAAATAAATCAATTTAGAGGGTATTTCTTATTTCTTCTTCTTGTTCTGACAAATTTTCTAAAAAAGAGTTTCTTTGGAATAACCTGTCAGCATATTTTAAAATTGGTTTCGCGCTTTTTGGCAAATCAATGCCATATTCTGGTAATCTCCACAAAATAGGCGCCATACTACAATCAATAATACTGAAATCATCACTAAGGAAGAATTTTTTACCTTGAATAAAATCCAAAGACAGCAAAAGGTTTTCTTTGAGTTTTTGTTTTGCGGCTTTCGACTTTTTCTCGCCACTAGATTTAACATCGTCAAGTAGTCCGTATAAATCTTTTTCTATATAGTGGAGGACCATTCTAGTTTTTGCCCGGATGACTGGATCTACTGGCATTAAAGGAGGATGCGGAAATCTCTCATCTAAATACTCCATTATTACTCTAGACTCATATAAAACTAAATTTCTATCTACAAATGTTGGTGTTGTATTATTTGGGTTTAGAGCGAGCAGATCCTCGTTGTTTTGACCGCTCAAAACCTCCTCGACTTTAAAAACTAAGTCTTTTTCCCCTAAAACTATCCTTACCCTATGTGATTGTGCGCTATTTGGGTCAGAATAAAGCGTCATGGTATGCATAATTTTTTACCTATGAATTTCTAATGAACATCCTTCCAGAATTCTTTTTTTGTATAATACGCTAAAATTGTAAAAATAAATAGAAATAGTAACACCCAAAAACCCATTGAGTATCTTTTTAATTTGGCAGGTTCTGAAACATATACTAGAAAATTGGTTATATCATTCGTAAGTTGTTTATATTCTTTATCACTGAAAGAGCCTTCAGAAGTTTTGTCGAAGCTTATTGGGTTGTTATTGGAGTCTAAAACAATTTTTTGGCCGCCCTGTAGCTCCGCCAAAATATGAGGCATTGAAGTATTTGGGTATGCAATATTATTATAGCCAGTAACAGAATTATCGTCTTCGTAATAGGTATTTAATTTAGCATAAATATAATCCGCCCCTTTTGATCTCGCAGTTAAACTCAAATCAGGGGGGAGTGCTCCAAACCATTGAATTGCGTCAGCTTCCTTCATAGGTATTGTCATGGTTTCGCCGATTTTTTTGTTAGCAAAAATTAAATTTTTTGAAAATATTACTTCGTCAATTCCAAGGTCTTTTGCTAACGTATTCATCCTCATATATTTTAAAGAGTGGCAGCCACTACAGTAGTTGACATAGTATTTTGCTCCCCGCTGAAGAGAAGCTTTATTACTTATGCTATTTGACGCTTTATATTTTTGAGCAAGTTCACTTTTTTGGCTCGCAGCAAGTGATATATTTATACTCAAAGCGAAAAAAATAAAAAAAATAAAAAGATTTTTCATTATCCAGTCACCCTTTCTGGGACTTCTTTTTCTTTATTTAAGTTTGTATACAGGGGCGAAATTGTCATAAATAATATAAATGCACAAACAAGAAACAAACCGGTAAGTATTAAAATATAATTATCGAGACTAATTCTAGTTAAATCATAAATTGTAATTAAAGATATCATTGAACCCGCAAATATGTAGCTGAAAAAATTTCCGCGGGATTTGCTATAAAAGAATAATAAAGCAAAAAATATAAAATACATTTCACTAAATCTTAGTGCTAAGGCACTGTAAAGTGGAGTAGGGGCTTTAACGCCAAGATAGCCTAGAATTAAAAAACCAGTAACGAATACAAAAAGATTTATTCTGAACAACATGCTCCTATATCTAATAGATTTTATTGGGTTGTTATCAATCCAAGGTAGAAAAAATAGGACTACGATTGATAATGCCATCGCAAGCGCGCCAAAAGCAGGGTCTGGGATTGCTCTCAGAATAGAATAAAATGGAGTAAAGTACCAAACAGGTGCAATGTGTTCTGGGGTGACTAACGGATTCGCTGGTATAAAGTTTGCATGTTCCAAAAAGTAACCTCCCATTTCCGGCATAAAGAAAACGGTTGTTGAGAAAAGAAATAGAAATACACCAATTCCGACAAAGTCTTTTACTGTGTAATACGGGTGAAATGGGACTCCATCCAAAGGTACTCCGTTTTCATCCTTATATTTTTTTATTTCGACACCGTCTGGATTATTTGACCCAACTGTATGAAGGGCGGCTAAATGCAAAATAACTAATAGCAATATTACCATTGGTACTGCAACAATGTGGAGTGCAAAGAAACGAGTAAGTGTTGGGTCTGAAATTGCGAAATCACCTCTAATCCAAACTCCCAATTCTGGGCCAATAAAAGGTATTGTTGTAAAAAGATTAATAATTACTTGTGCTCCCCAATATGACATCTGCCCCCATGGTAGCAAATACCCCATGAAAGCCTCCGCCATTAGAGCTAAATATATGAAAACACCAAAAAGCCATATTAGTTCTCTTGGTTTTTTGAATGATCCATACATCAATGCTCTAAACATGTGCAGATAAACAACAACAAAAAATGCCGATGCACCCGTGGAATGCATGTATCTAATAAGCCATCCCAAATTTACATCCCGCATAATAAACTCAACTGAATCAAAAGCAAGTTTTGCATCTGGCTTATAGTGCATTGCCAAAAAAATTCCTGTGAAAATTTGCAAAAAAAGTATCACAAAAGCTAGTGAGCCAAAAAAATACCAAAAATTAAAATTTTTTGGGGCGTAATAATTAGTTAGGTGGTCTCTTACAAAGCTTAAAATAGGTAGTCTTTCGTCAACCCAACCAATTACACCGCTAGCACTGTTCGACGCGGAATTGGCTTTTGATTTTAGTTGGTCGTAATACTTTGTTGCAATTTGAGCAGCATCATCTAAATTAGCTGTTCCGGTACTTTTTCTCACGAAAATATCGGTACCTTTGATGTTTATGTACATTTGCCACTTATTACTTCGCTCACGAGTATGGAGAGTAATTTCACCATCTCTCAAAAGTACTTTTTCCAAAATATTCTCCCTATAAAGTGTGTAAATAGTGTGAAAATAAGATAAAAATTAACTCAAAACAACTATTTATATATTACTTTTGCCTTTCTTTAATGAGGCAATTTTCAATTAAAAATAAATAAGTAATTAATTATTTTTAGTGTGTAAATACTGTGTAATCAAATATTACTCGATTTTACACTAATTGCAACATAAAAATGCTATATTTAATCTATATTGCAAAATTATTTAAACATTATCTTTACTTGCTGGTGCAGGCATTTCGCCAACTACAATAGTATTATCATCTTCAAATCTGTATGGCGGAACTTTTAAGTTCGCCCCAGCCGGGCTTCCATTTGAAACTTTGCCAGCCATGTCAAATTTTGACCCATGACAGGCACAAAAGAAATTATTTTCTTCTGGATTGTAAGCAGGGTTACAACCTAAGTGAGTACATACTCCCTCAAGTACCAAAACCTCTGGTTTTAATGATCTGAACTTATTCTTTGCAAAATCTGGCTGTTGCTCAGTATTGTCAGATAATGGATCCTTATGCTTTGCCTCATTTGTATTTATACTATCCAGCATTGCCTTTGTTCTTTTTACAACCCAAATTGGTTTTTTTCTCCAAATTAGATCAATTTTTTCACCATCTTTTAACTCACTAATATCAACCTTAACTGGTGCTCCCGCAGCTTTTGCTTTTGCGCTTGGAGCCATAGATGAAAGAAATGGCCACAAAGTGGCAGCAGCACCAGTTCCACCAACTAGTGTTAAACTACCAGACAAGAATTTTCTTCTGCTATTATCAGGATTGTCACTAGACATTGATAAATTTCCTTTTACAAATTCCTAATATTTATGATTATTATTCTAACATATTGAAAAAATTTTTTGTGGGAAAAAACTTAATTAAGAGCATTTTTTAAAGATTGTATAAATATATTATTGTCTTTTTCAGTTCCGACTGTGACTCTTAAATAATCTTTCAAGCTTTCTGTCTTTGACATATTTTTTATCAGTATTTTATCTTTTAAAAGTTTATTAAAAATCTCATCAGCAGAACCATTTTTTATTTTAAAGAGAATAAAATTTGTACTGCTGTTGTACACCTCAATTTCTTTAACTTTTAGCATTTGTTTTAGTAGTCTCTCTCTTAAACCTATTATCTCCTTAGACTGCTTATCTAAATAATCTTTGTTGTCTAATGCTATTTCAGCGATTTTTTGTGATAATGAGTTTACATTAAAAGGTAGTCTAATTTTATTAAGCTCCTTTATGAGAGATTTTTCAGCCATCAAATACCCTAATCTTAATCCTGCTAAACCAACTTTCGAAAAAGTTTTCATTACCGCTAAATTTTCATATTTATCAATATCATTTAAAAATGATTCCCCTGAGAAAGCACCGTATGCCTCATCGATCACAACAAGGCCGTTCGTATTTTCAAGAACTTTTTTAATATTATTTCTGTCCCATAGATTTGCTGTTGGATTGTTAGGATATGCAAGAAAAATTAAAGCAGGATCAGTCTGCTTAATATCATTGAGCATTTTATTTATATTTAATGAAAAATCATTTTTTAAAGGAACGGCCTGAAAATTAAGCCCTACTAGATCAGCGATACTTTTGTACATGCTAAAAGTTGGCTGTGGACAAAGAACAGTATTGTCCTTCTTAGAGAATGCCATACATAGTATTTGAATTAACTCATCAGACCCGTTACCTACTAAAATATTAAAGTTACTCTTTAAATTATGACTAACCCGCAATTTCTTTATTAAATTTTTACAAGCCCCGTCAGGATATCTATTAATATTTACTTTATTTGCTAATATTGATTCACTTTCGAATTTCAAATCTACATCAAAAGGATTTTCCATCGCATCCAATTTAATCATACCTTCGGGGTCAAGAACTTCATATTCTTTAATATTAGAAATATCTTCTCTCAAAAAATCTTTCAATTTATTTTTCATTAGTTTTAGCCTTTGCTTTTCTTAAAGAAGCTGAGTCTTTATGAGAATATAAGCCCTCAGCATTTGCTATTACTGAGGAATGCTCAGCTAAAATTTTTGAAGCATCTTCTGAGCATTTTATAACATTTGATCTTTTCTGGAAGTCATGCACGCCCAGTGGCGAAGAAAATTTGGCAGTTCCAACGGTTGGTAAAACATGATTTGACCCAGCACAATAGTCCCCGAAAACTTCTGGGGTATATTCGCCCAAAAAAATTGCTCCGGCATTTATTATTTTATCCAAATACTCGTCACTTTTTTGAAATGATAATTGTAAGTGCTCAGGAGCTAGTTCATTTGATATTTTTATGGCATCGTCAATGCTTTTTGACTTAATAAATAATCCAAAATTCTCTAAAGAGGATTTAATAATATCTTTTCTGACTTGCGAAGAGATTTTTTTATTAATAATTTTTTCAACGCTGTCTAGCAAATTTTGATCTGGTGAAATTAATATTGATTGAGCAAGTTCATCATGTTCAGCTTGAGAAAATAAATCTGCTGCAATCCAATCTGGATTTGCTTCTGCATCTGCTATTACCAATATTTCTGATGGACCAGCGAAACTGTCAATTCCTACCTCGCCATATAGTTCTTTCTTTGCCTCAGCAACATATTGATTTCCTGGGCCGACAATCATATTCACTTTTGGTATTGTCTTTGTACCAATCGCTAAAGCTGCTACTGCTTGTGCACCACCAATCCTAAACAATCTATCAACACCCCCTAGGTGTGCAGCGGCTAATACTAAATTATTAACCTCACCTTTGGGTGAGGGTACTACCATGATAATTTCTTTAACTCCAGCAACCTTTGCTGGTACAGAGTTCATCAGAACGCTTGAAGGGTATACAGCTGATCCGCCAGGAACATAAATGCCAACTTTTTCAATAGCTGTTACTTTTTCTCCTAACTGAATACCATCGCTTGTATAAGACCATGATTTTGATTTTTGACGAATTGAAAAATCTTCTATTCTATTTTTTGCATAAACTAATGCATCAATCTCCTTTTTTGAGATATATTGAACAGAACTAGATATTGCTTCTTTTTTAACTTCAAAATCTTTTGCATCTTTTACGGTGAAGCTATCAAAATCTTTAGAAAACTTTAAAAGAGCATTGTCTCCATATTTCCTAACATCTGAAATTATATTTTTTACCGTCTCTTTAACGTCTGAAGTATCAGAGCGTCTATTTGATATATGATTTTCTAAAATTTTATCAAAATTTTTTTCATCGGAACTTATTTTTTTTAAATTAAGCATTAGTTAGACTTATCTTTTTTCAATGGCTTCAGAAAGGGTATATAGAGCTTTTTCCGTGTCTTCCCATCCAATACATGCATCTGTGACACTTTTACCATACACAAGATCTGGGCTATTGATATTTTGATTTCCCTCTTCAATATTACTTTCTATCATTAAACCTTTAATTCTTTTTTCGCCAAGTCTGAGTTGTTTTGCAAGATCCTCAACAACGGTAATTTGTTTTTTATGATCTTTCATGCTGTTAGCGTGGCTGCAATCAACAATTATTTGTTGGGGCAAATTGGCTTTGTCCAGCCTTGCAGATACATCATCAATGCTTTTAGAATCATAATTTATACCTCTGCTACCACCTCGCAGGATTGTGTGACAATAAGGATTACCGCTAGTAGAAAAAATAGCTGAATTACCCTCTTTTGTTACAGATAAAAAATGATGAGCTCCTGATGCGGCCTTAATTGCATCGAAAGTAATTTGTAAATTACCATCGGTACCATTCTTAAAACCTATTGGGCAAGATAATCCCGAAGCAAGCTCTCTATGGCATTGACTTTCAGTTGTTCTTGCTCCAATTGCACCCCAACTAATTATGTCAGCAATATATTGAGGACTAATTAAATCTAAATATTCTGTTCCGGTAGGTAATTCCAAATCAACAATATCTAATAAAAGTTTTCTGCCGATTCTGATTCCTTCATTTATTTTAAAACTTCCATCTAACATAGGGTCATTTATTAAACCCTTCCAGCCAATAGTTGTTCTCGGTTTTTCAAAATAAACTCTCATTATCACAAAGAGATTTTTTGAGACCTCATCAGATATTATTCTTAATCTATTTGCATAATCCATAGCCGCAATTGGGTCGTGAATCGAACATGGCCCAACTACAACAAAAACTCTGTCATCCTTCTCATCCAAAATATTTTCGATTGTTTTTCTAGAATTTAAAATATTTTCAGCTGCTTTTTCAGATATAGGAAGTTCTTTCCTTACCTCATCGGGAGGACTTAATTCTTGCATTTCAATAATTCTTAAATCATCTGTTTTTAGTGTCATGTTCTTTTCTCTAAATAATTGTTTCAAAGCTACTGATTATATTTTCAACAGATTCAGTTTTTATCTTCATTGAGGCTTTATTTGTAATTAGTTGTGCGCTTATTTCAGATATTGAATCGACTTCTACTAAACCATTTTCCTTTAATGTTCTTCCGCTGTCTACAAGATCAACAATAAAATCTGCTAATCCAAGAATAGGCGCAAGTTCCATAGACCCATACAATTTTATTATATCAACTTGCTTCTTTTTTTTTGTGAAATAATCACTTGCAAATTGAACATATTTTGTTGCTACTCTAATTTTTGTTTTTAACTCAACTCCTGGTAAAGAGGCTAAAACCATTCTACATTTCGAGATATTTAAATCTAGTGGAACATATATATTGTTATCTGCATACTCTACGAGCGTATCTCTTCCTACAATACCAAAATCAGCAGCCCCATTTGAAACGAAAGTTGGTACATCTGCGGCTCTGACAATTACAATTTTTAGCTTTGAATTATTAGTTTGGTATATCAATTTTCTAGAGTCTGAAATATTTTCTGAGATTTCAATATTAAGTTTTTTAAGAAGCTCTAAACCTTCCTCAAGAATTCTACCTTTCGAAACTGCCAAGATAATATCGTGCTTTAAGTTCATTGTGGTAATCTCTTAATATTTGCGCCAAGCTTTGTTAATTTTTCTTCTATACACTCGTATCCTCTATCAATATGATAAATTCTATCAACAACAGTTTCGCCTTTTGCAACAAGACCAGCTAAAATCAGGCTTGCTGATGCTCTTAAGTCGGTTGCCATTACTGGAGCTCCTGTTAACGATTTCACACCATCAATTGTCGCCACATTTCCATTGATATCAATATTTGCACCCATTCTAACTAACTCTTGAACATGCATAAACCTATTTTCGAATACTGATTCGACTACTTTGCTCTTCCCTTTAGAAATTGAATTTAGGGCGATAAATTGTGCCTGCATATCAGTTGGAAAATCTGGATACGGATTTGTTGTTATGTTAACTGAATTTAATTGCTTATTTACTTCAATATTTATTATATCGTTCTTTATAGATATATCTGCACCAGCTTTTTTTAGTTTTTCTATTATAATTTTTAATGTATCTGGCCTTGTATGCGTTAAAGTAAGTTTTCCTTTTGTAATTGCTGCAGCAACAAGAAATGTAGCTGTTTCTATTCTGTCTGGTAAAACATCATAATTACATCCTCGTAATTCTTTTACACCATCAACTGTTATGCTTGAAGTGCCATCTCCCTTTATCTGGGCCCCCATTAAACGTAGACAATTTGCTAGATCAATTATTTCTGGTTCTTTTGCTGCATTTTTTATTACGGTTCGACCATTGGCCAACACAGCTGCCATCATCAGATTTTCAGTTCCAGTAACTGTAGCTATAGGTAAAGTAATTTTTGCTCCTTTCAATTTTTTTGCTTTTGCAAAAATATATCCGTCTTCAACTTTTATATTTGCCCCCATGGCTTTTAAACCATCGATGTGAAGGTTTACTGGCCGAGAGCCAATAGCGCATCCACCCGGTAAAGATACTTTTGCTTCTCCAAAATGAGCAAGAAGTGGTCCCAAAACTAAAATAGAAGCACGCATTGTTTTAACCATTTCATAAGGCGCGTAAAACTTTTTTACTGAAGCAGCATTAACAGAAACTTTCATTTTTTCATCAATTGAAAGATTTGCTCCCATCTCAGTTAGCAACGAAATAGTTGTGGTTACATCCTGAAGGTGTGGAACGTTACCAATTATTAAATCTTCTTCACATAAAAGGCTTGCTGCCAAAATTGGTAAAACTGAATTTTTTGCTCCAGAAATTTTTACTTCGCCTTTTAAAGGAATTCCACCGCTTATTAGTAACTTTTCCATCAATTAAGACTCTGATTCTGGGGA
>CACNYJ010000004.1:12500-130577 GCA_902624655.1 uncultured Thiothrix sp. | reverse complement strand
TGCGCATTACGAATTCTCTGTTGTTTTATTAAAGCTTCAAGTCTCTCTATTTCTTTTAACTCATTTTCAAGTTTTTCAAGCTCATAAGATGCAAGCTTTTCTTTTTCATCTTGTTTTAGTTTTTCAAGATCTTTTTTCTTTTTTTCTTCTGCTAACCTTTTGAGTTCTTTCTCTCTCTCAATTTTTCTTTTTTTCTCTTCTAATTTTTTTTTCTTTGCCTCATCAGATTTTTTCTTTTTTTCAGCGAGAAGTTTTTTTTTCCTCTTAGCCTCTTCTTCTTTTCTTTTCTTCTTTAAAGCTTCAAGTTTTCTTTTTTCTCCTCTATAAGAGCTCTTTTTTTTTGAATTTCTTCTAAGCTTATACTTTTCAAATTTATAAATTGAGCATTTTTGATATCATTAAAATTATTTGAATCTTTTTTTACATAAGCTGAGATATTTAAATCTAATAGTATGATAGTTACCAGATGAACTATTAGAACTTTTATGGTTATTGATAATTTTTTTTTCTTGTTACTATTCATTCACTGGTAATGTTATAAGCCCAATATTTTCAACCCCGCCTTTATTCAAAAGTGATATTAGTCGAATTACTTTTTCGTACTCAGTTTTTTTATCACCTTTTACATAAACTTTGTCTATTTTCTTATTTTTGTATATAGAAAGAATTGTATTTGCTAAATCTTCTTCACTTACTTGCTCATTAAAATTGTCCTTTTGAACTACTCGTATTACGCCCTCACTATTAATTTCAACTATTAATGGTTCTTGAAATTTTGAGATATCAACTTCGTTTGCTTCTGTTGTTGGCAGATCAACTTCTAACCCTTGGTATAGCAATGGAGTGGTTATCATAAAAACTAGAAGTAAAACTAGCATAACATCGATATATGGGACAATATTAATTTCTGCTAATAATTTTTTTCTATTTCGATATCTCATCGCTTTCATCTCTTACGGGAATATGTGTCCTCTGAAGAATTTCTGTTAATTCCTCTGAGAAATTTTCGAATCTAGCAACGATCATTGCAATATCTTTATTAAATTTATTATAGGCAATAACAGCAGGTATTGCAGCTATAAGACCTAGTGCTGTAGCAATTAATGCTTCGGATATTCCAGGCGCTACCAAAGCAATTGTAGTTTGAGAGGTCTGACTTAAGGACTGAAAAGAGTTCATAATGCCCCAAACAGTTCCCAACAATCCAATATATGGACTTACGGATGCTATAGTTGCTAAGGTTTGAAGATCTGTTTCTAAGGTTTCAGTTTCTTTACTAATCTGAACTTGCATAGCTCTCAAAGAAGTTTGCGGTATTACGTCTGGTGTTATATTTTTTTCAGCACCATGCAAATCCTCGTATCTATTCCAGCCAACATAAAAAATCTGCTCAAGCGCAGATTTATTTCTTTTTTCTTTTATTTGTATATAAAATTTTTGAAGCTGCATTCCTGACCAAAATTTTTGATCAAGTTTTACTGTGTTTATATAAATTTCCTTAAGTTCCTTCTTTTTAACAAATATTATAACCCAACTCCAAACAGATAAACCAATAAGAGTTATCATAACTAGTTGAACTAGGAAGCTTGCATTGAGAGCTAAATGTAATAAACCATTCATATTTATTTTGAAAACTCCTTTAAGATATCCTCTGGTATTGGCTTAACATTATTTTTATTATCTATTGAAACTATTTTGCATTTTGAATCAATTATGTCAATTTTTAAGTTTTCTTCCTTTCTAAAAACTTTTTGACTAAATTCTACGGATGCTTTTTTTAAATCACAAATTGAAGTTTCAACTGTCAAAAGATCGTCGAGAAATGCTGGATTTATATATTTTATAGAAAGACTATGAACAATGAACTTTATATTATGACGGTTGCTTAATTCATATTGTGATACGCCAATCTCTCTCAATAATTCTGTCCTACTTCTCTCGGTGTATTTGAGGTAGTTACTGTAATAAACAATACCGCCAGCATCTGTATCTTCATAATAAACCCTAATGTCAATTTTATTACTTAACATGTTTTATAATTTAAAAATCACCTTTGATATAGTCTTCTAAACTCATAACAACCAAGACTGGTTTTCTATCTTGTTTTATGAAAAGCAGGTCAGCCCCATCTTGTTCTTTTGCATCATAAATAAGTTTAAAACCACCTCCGCGACTTTTACATTCCCCTAATAATTGTTTTGAGGTTTCTTTTCTTTTCAATGTTATATCACCTTTAAAACCCTCTTGAAGCCCTGAAAGCGGTATTCTTTTTGCGTCATAAAAACCTGCTTCTTTTAGAGTATTTACAACTTCTCTTTCAAATCTTTTGCCTTTATCCCTTTGCATTTTTGACATGATGATTTCTCCAGCTATTAATAAGTTGATTTTACTTTAATTATCAGTCTGTGGGTATTTAGCATTTGTATATACATTTTGCACATCGTCAACCTCTTCTAGCGAATCTATAAACTTGAGGAAATTTTCTGCGCCCTCATCATCTAATTCAACTTTTGTTTCGGCATGCATCTCCAGCTCAGCATTATCAAAGATAAATCCATTATCTTTTAAGACTTTAGCGATATTCAAGAAATCCGCTTTATCTGTATGAATTTCAACATAATTATCTTCATTTATTATGTCGATAGCATTGTTCTCTATTGCTAAGTCAGCTATTTCCTCATGTTTTGAGGTTTCATTAAAAGAGATAACTCCTATCTTATTAAATAAGTAAGATACTGATCCAGAGCTTCCAAGGTTTCCAGAAAATTTTGTGAATGCATGTCTCACAGCTGCAACTGTTCTATTTTTGTTATCTGTAACACACTCAACAATTACAGCAACTCCTGAAGAACTATAACCTTCATATGCCAGTTCTTCGTAGTTAACGCCCTCAAGATTACCAGTTCCTCTATTAATTGCTTTTTCAATCGTATCTTTATTCATGTTACCTGCAAAAGCTTTATCTAAAGCAAGTCTTAATCTTGGATTTGAATCAGCGTCTCCTCCGCCATCTCTAGCGGCGACAGTGATTTCTTTAATGAGTTTCGTAAATAATTTACCCCTTTTAGCATCTTGTCTTTTCTTTCTGTGCTGAATGTTTGCCCATTTACTATGTCCTGCCATAATAATTCCTTTATCTAAATTAAATCAAATATTGCTTGTCTATTTGTATGAGAAAATACTTTTTCCGCAGCTTTAACTCTAGTTAGCCACTCATATGAATCATGTTCTTGTTGATCAATTTTTATATCTACTTTATCTTCTAACTCAAGTTTAAACACGTATTCAGTATTATGAGTAATTCCGTCATCATACTTATGCCTCCACATGTCATAAATTTCAAAAACATGGTTCTTTTCGCAGTCAACAATTTTATCTGATTTGATACCAGTTTCTTCATTTAGTTCTCTCACAGCTGCTTCGTATGGACTTTCATTCTCATGCAAGCTTCCTGTAATAGATTGCCACATATTATCGTGATCCTTCTTTTTTAATAGAAGAACTTCTTTATTCTTTGTATATACAAGTAGCAAGATTGACTTAGGGATTTTTTTCATTATTTTTTATCTTTATTGTTAATTTTTATTCCCAGTTCATTTACCTGATCTTTATTAATAACGCTAGGTGCATCAGTTAGTGAACAAGATGCTGTTTGTGTTTTAGGGAAAGCTATTACATCTCTTATTGATTTTGATTCGGTAATAAGCATGATTATTCTGTCTAGTCCAAATGCAATTCCACCATGAGGTGGGCAACCATATTTTAATGCATTGATAAAAAATCCAAACTTTTCTTCAACTTCATTATCATTTAGACCAAGCGCTTTAAATATTTCATTTTGAGTGTCTTTATCATTTACTCTTATTGAACCACCGCCAAGTTCTGTGCCATTTAAAACTAAATCATATGAATAAGATAAAATTTCTTCTGATTTATCTTGTATGTCTTTATTACTTTTTATATTTGGCATAGTAAAAGGATGGTGTAAACACTTTAGTTTTTTCGATTCTTGATCGCGCTCAAACATTGGAAAGTCTGTAATCCATATAAATTCCCAAGATTTTGATAGGAGATTTTTGTCGTTTGCAATTTTCTCACGCAAACCGCCTAAAATATTATTTGCTATATCTGATGGTCCTGCACTAAAAAATATAATATCTCCATTTTTAGCACCCACTTTACTTAAAATCTTTTTAATTATTTTTATGTCAATAAACTTCAATATTGGAGATTGTAGTCCTTTTTCGAGATCAGAAATATCATTACATTTTATATATGCAAGTCCTTGAGAGCCCTTACTAATGGCAAAATCTGTATATTCATCTATATCCTTTCTAGAAAGATTTGCCGCACTTGGGATACAAAGAGCGCTTACTTTATGATTCTGTTCCTTTGCTGGCTTTGAAAAGACTTTAAAGCCACAATCTTTTACTATATTACTAATAGTGCATAGCTCGAAGGGAATTCTAAGGTCAGGTCTATCTGTTCCAAATCTTTCCATTGACTCTTCGTAAGATATTCTTAGGATTGGTAAATTAATTTTTATATCAAGTATCTTATCAAAAATTGTGTAAAATAATTTTTCTATAAGAATTATAATATCCTCTTGGTTAACAAATGACATTTCAATATCCAACTGCGTAAACTCTGGCTGCCTGTCAGCTCTTAAATCTTCATCTCTAAAACATTTTGCAATCTGATAATATTTCTCGTAACCCGCCATCATTAGCATTTGTTTAAATAATTGTGGTGATTGCGGTAACGCAAAGAATGAACCTTGGTTTACCCTGCTTGGAACTAAGTAATCCCTTGCTCCCTCAGGTGTTGCTTTGGTTAAAATTGGAGTTTCAATTTCTAGGAATTCATTTTTTTCTAAATAATTTCTAATTAATGTGACAACTCTACCTCGAGTAATAAGATTTTCTTGCATTTTCCTATTTTTTAAATCATGAACTCTATATTTTAAGCGAATGTCTTCATTGACATTATCTTCAAATTGAAAGGGAGGAGTCTCAGCCTTTGACAAAATACTTATTTCTGAAACAACAACCTCAACTTTACCAGAACAAATTTTTTCGTTTTCCGATCCCTCAGGTCTTTTTCTTGGTATACCCTCTATCGAAATAATAAACTCATTTCTTATTGATTCCGCAATATTAAATACATTTTTACTATCAGGATTTACAACAAGTTGGAGTAGGCCTTTTATATCTCTTAAATCTATAAATATAACACCGCCATGATCTCTTACTTTATTTACCCAGCCGCATACCTTGATTTTTTTATCAATAAAAGTTTCGTCTATTTCGTTACAGTAATGTGTTCTCATTAGTGTGTACCCATAGTAAGCTTATCATTTATCTTAATTAAGCCTGTTTTTTCAACTGAGGCGGTTATACCACCCATACCCTGCATTGCGTCATACATTGGTCGCCCTAACATATCTGTAATTTTTTTACAGGGCTTACAATCTCCTGTTCCATAAAATTCTGCTTCGCCAATTTTAAAATAATTACCCTTAAGGTTTAAGACATTATAATTTGATATCAATAAATTCCTTTTAAAAAAATACATTATTTTTTTTATTTTTTCTTGGTCATTTTCCCTTGCTAGCGACAAGATAACAGAGATATGTTCCTTTTGCATCAAAGTAACCTGTCTTTTTTTTGATTTTTTAGATGTAATTTTGTCGCCCTCTAGACCCAAACCTTGTATTGCGATTACGCTTTTGGTGCTAAATATTCCATTAGATTTATCTCTAACTCCAATCCATTCAAGTTTTCCTAAAATATTATCTGTATTTTTACTCATTAACTTTTTTTAATTATTTCTACATCTCGCATATATGACCTTAAAACCTTTGGTATTTCAATATTTCCATTGTTATCTTGATAATTTTCAATTATAGCTGCAAGTGTTCTTCCCACAGCAAGTCCGGAGCCGTTTAAAGTATGAACAAAGGTTTTCTTTTTAGAGGATTTATCTTTATATTTAATATTAAGCCTTCTAGATTGAAAATCTTTAAAATTACTACATGATGAAATTTCTCGATACCTGTTTTGAGAAGGGAGCCATACCTCTAAATCATAGGTTATAGACGACGAAAATCCCGTATCACCAGAGCAGAGTAAAACTTTTCTGTAAGGTAATTCAAGTAAGTCTAAAATTCTCTCGGCATCGTTAACAAGGTTCTCAAGCTCTTCACAAGATTTTGACGGAATTGCAAATTTAACGAGCTCTACCTTGTCGAATTGATGTTGTCTAATTAAACCTTTTGTATCTTTACCATAGGAGCCAGCTTCAGACCTAAAACATGTCGAAAGAGAGGTGAATTTAATAGGAAGATCATTTTCTTCTAAAATTTTATTTCTAAATATGTTTGTAAGAGGAACTTCTGAGGTTGGGATTAAGAAAAAATTTTCTTTATTTTTTAGTTCAAATAGATCAGATTTAAATTTTGGGAGCTGCCCAGTACCGATCAAAGATTCATTATTAACAATTAAGGGGACATTAACTTCTTTATACCCATGCTCTTTAATATGAGTATCGATCATAAAAGATCCTATAGCTCTGTGTAATTCTGCAAATTCACCATATAATATATTAAATCTTGCTCCAGACATCTTAGAGGCAGTCTCTTGGTCAAAAAGTTTTAAAATTTTCCCAACTTCGCTATGATCAATAGTATCTGTTGAATTATTTTCAGATAAGTTTTCATTATTAGAATAGGTTAAAACTTTATTATCTTCTTCTGAATTCCCAATTGGTACTTTCACATCGAGAACATTTGGTATATCAAGCATGAAATTAGAAAATTTTTTTTCAGCCTCTAATAACAAGGCATCAAATTTTAAAAGCTGCTGATTAATATCTTCAACTTCTTTTTTTTGTGCAGTTGCGCTTCCACCTTTAGATTTAATAATACCTATTTCCTTAGATAATACGTTTTTTTTATTTTTTAAATCCTCTGACTGCAATATAAATTTCTTTCTCTCTGAGTCAAGTTTTAGAAATTCAGAATTGTTAAAATCATAGTTTTTATTTTTTAAATTTAAGGTAATTTCTTCAATATTTTCTTTTAAGATTTTTATATCAAGCATGCTATTTTCCTAATTGATATCCATATAAGCAAAATAATATTGATAGAATAATTGACGCTATACAATAAATCACTAACTTTATATACATTTCTTGTTGAATTAGACCTATTGATTCCCAGGCGAAAGTTGAAAAGGTCGTAAATGCAGCTAAAAAACCAGATATAAAAAATATCTTAATATTTTCGGATACAATATAGTTGCTCTCAATGAAACCCATTATGATCCCAAAAAAGAATGACCCTACTATATTTATGGCTAGGATCGCAAATGGAATGTCAAAAAGAATAAAGTTTTTAAGTGAACTATTTGCTAAATAGTATCGAGCTATTGAGCCTAAAGCACCTCCTGAGGCAATAAATAAAATTTTGATCATTTTCTATTCTGGCTTCCAAATACCAAAAGCATCTCCACTTGGTTCAGGTTTAGTCTCCTTATTTGCTCCTCTGAGATCATCAGAGACATATCTTATAAAAGACGATAATTCGTTAATAACTTCATTTCTCTGCTCATCAGAGAAGTTTTCTTTAGAAACGATGAATCCTATAATTGCAGCTAAATATTGGCTTGCCACTAAATGATCAGAAGTTGCTGCATCGTGTTTTTGAAGAACCTCAACAACGCTGTTGACAATCTCCGTAGAAAGGCTTAATTCTGCCATATTTTCTCCTATTTTATTTATCGATAATTACATCAAAATTTTCTGGGTAATCTATATTAAATAGAGAATCTAGAAATTTTTGGTTTTTTTTAAAATTACTAAAGTTCATTGTAACACTTTGTTCAAAATCATTCATAAATGATATTTTCATTATTTTATTATTTTTGATTACTAATAAAAAAATGTTCCTCTTCGCTTCTTTTGATTTAGGGGTGAATTTTATATGATTTTCTCCGTTAACTGAGTATGATTTCATATCAAAATTATTATCTATAATTTTTTTATTTGTCATAATATTTACAATATTTTGATTTGAGCTATTCCCTAGACTTTGAATTATGACTTGTTCAAGATCTTCATCATAAGTAGTAAGAAACTGACCATCTGATATAAACTTAATTTTATTAGGATTAATATACTCTAAAATATATTTAGATTTTTTTTTGTAAGTAATATTTCCATTACTCTTTTTAATAAGATTGTCATTTTCGTCATAAGTATATTGACTAAATGTAGCAGAAAAAGATTGTAAATTATCAATGTAATCAAAATAATCAAAGTTTGTATTTGATTTTACCACTGAGCTTAATAGAAGAAATAAAGCTAATATAAAGTAATTGTTCTTTTTAAGAATTTGATTTAATAACATTTCTTGTTCCGTTTTTTTGTATTGCTGTCACTATTCCCATTTCTTCCATTTTTTCTATCATTCTTGCTGCTCTGTTATATCCAATTTTTAGCTTTCTTTGTAAATAAGATATTGATGCCTTCTCACTCTCAATAACTATTGCTACAGCGTCCTTATATAGTTCATCATCATCGTCATCGTTATCAGAATATAGTTTTTTCAAGTCATTATTATTTGATTCATCAACAATCTCATCAAGATACTCATTTTCTGTTCCTGCTTTTAAATAATTTATTACATCCTTTACTTCTTTATCAGATACATACGCACCATGAATTCTTTCAGGTGTAATACTTCCACTTTGAAGATAAAGCATATCACCATCGCCTAGTAAATTTTCTGCGCCTGCCTGGTCTAAGATAACTCTTGAGTCGGTTTTAGAAGATACCTGAAACGCAATTCTTGAAGGAATATTTGCTTTTATTAATCCTGTAATTACATCTACAGAAGGTCTTTGTGTTGCAAGTATCAAATGTATCCCAGCAGCTCTTGCTTTTTGTGCTAATCTGGCAATTAATTCTTCAACTCTTTTTCCAACAACAAAAAAAAGATCTGCAAATTCATCTACGATGATTACAATCTGTGGCAAACGATCTTCCTCGTTTGAATCATCAATTGCAATTTGTTTGTTAAAACTTTCAATTGTTCTTACTCCAAATTTTGCTAAAAGTTTATATCTTCGCTCCATTTCTTTAACACACCACATTAATGCGTTTGCGGCTAAATTCATATCAGTTACTACTGGGGTCAAAAGATGCGGAATTCCATCATAAATTCCAAGCTCTAGCATTTTTGGATCAATCATAATCATTCTTACATCTTCTGAGCTTGATTTATAAATTAAACTTAAAATCATTGAATTAATAGCTACAGATTTTCCAGAGCCCGTTGTTCCAGCAACTAAGAGATGTGGCATTTTAGATAAATCTGCCATTACTGGCAAACCTGAAATATCTTTTCCTAAACCAATTGTCAGCTTTGAAGGGAATTTTTCAAAGGCATCAGTTCGAATTATTTCTGCTAGTCTCACTATTTGTTTATTTTCATTCGGGATTTCGATGCCAATTACATTTTTTCCAGGAATAACTTCTACAACTCTTACATTCGATACTGAAAGCGCACGAGCTAAATCTTTTGAAAGATTAGTGATCTTTCCAGCTTTTACTCCTGCTTCAGGTTCTAATTCAAATCTTGTTATAACCGGGCCTTGGTTCACGCCAACGACATTGACTCTAACTCCATAATCTTCAAGCTTTATTTCAACTAATTTTGATAAGGTTTTTAGTGTCTCCTCGTTATACGAATGGCTTTCTTCTATCGTATCATTTAAAAGGCTTAGCGGCGGAATTTTTCCGGATGAACTTGATTCAAATAATTGAAATTGTTTTTCTTTTTCAACCCTATCTGAAATATTCGTTACTTTTACTTCAGGTTCAATTTTTATATCCTCTACTTTTTTTAATTTTTCTAGCTTTCTCTTAAATTCTAAATCTTTTTTTTCTAAATCCTTATTTTTTTCTGAAAAAATTAATGAAGGTATATTTTTAATCAATTTAAAAATATTATTTAAAATAAGCAAAGTAAAACCACCGACTAATTCAAATATCTCTATCCATTTTAATTTAAGCCATATAGATAACCCTATAATAAAAAAGAATACCAGTAATATGGTTGAGCCAACTAAACCAAGATTTGTAATCAAGATTGAACCTGAGAAATCTCCAATAAAACCTCCTGACCCAGCTTCAAGTTTTTTGTTTACAGTGTGAATACTAAGAAGTGAGCATGAAGAAAATAAAAAAAGAAAAAAACCAAAATATCTTGTTGTATTATTATCATCATCATTTGGATTGTGTTTGTTATATACCATAACGGCAATAAATATTAGTAGTAATGGAACAAGAAACGATGCTATCCCAAAAATAAAATATAATGTTTCGCTCAGATAAGATCCAAAAAGACCACCTAAATTTTTAAGCTCTTCTGACGATGAATTAATCCAGCTTTTGTCGTCTTTATGATAAGTTGTTAATGTAAGATATATGTATGAAGAAATTGAAAAAGAAAGTAATAAAATTGCTTCTTTTAAGGTTTGGGATAAAACTTTTTTGTTAGATTTCCCGCTTGTTTTTTTATGTTTACTGATTTTCAAATTATCTCTCTATAACTTAAAATACAAGCTAAATTTATAATAAAGGAATTTGAACAAAATAAGTTTTTTTCATCTTCCTTTTTAGGTTTGATTATACTATATTTAGCCTAAATATTAACGTTATTGATACATACAAACATCGCAATCTTAAAGGAACCATATTAAATGAAGCATTCCAAACTTATTATTTTAGGATCAGGTCCAGCAGGCTATACAGCTGCAGTTTATGCAGCGAGAGCAAATCTCAGTCCAACTTTGATAACTGGGCTTAGTAAAGGTGGACAATTAATGACTACTACGGATGTTGATAATTGGCCAGGCGATCATGATGGCTTGCAAGGGCCAGCTTTAATGGAAAGGATGGAAAAACACGCTCTAAAATATAATGTGAATATAATCTTCGATCATATAAATGAAGTAAACTTTAAAGATAGGCCTCTTGTTCTCAAAGGAGACAGTGAAGAGTATTCTGCAGATGCCGTAATAATTTCTACTGGCGCGAGTGCAATGTATTTAGGTCTTAGCAGTGAAAAAGAATACTTGGGAAAAGGAGTTTCTGCATGCGCAACTTGCGATGGATTTTTTTATAAAGAGAAAAAAGTCTGTGTTATAGGTGGAGGTAATACAGCAGTCGAAGAGGCACTTTACTTATCAAATATTGCCTCATCTGTAACATTGGTGCATAGGCGCGATGCCCTTCGAGCAGAAAAAATGTTGCAAGATAAACTATTTCAAAAAGATAATGTCGAAATTATATGGGACTCTGAATTAGCTGAAGTCAAAGGTAATGATATGGGAGTTACATCTGCTGTTATAAGAAATAAAAAAGATAGCTCAACAAAAGACATTAACTTTGATGGAATATTCATTGCGATTGGTCATAAACCAAATACTGATATTTTCACATCTCAATTAGAAATGGATGAAGGCTATATTATAGTAAAAAATGATTCAGGATATGCTACTCAATCAAATGTACCAGGTGTTTTTGCTGCTGGAGATGTAACTGATAAAATTTATCGTCAAGCTATAACATCTGCGGGCTCGGGCTGCATGGCAGCTCTGGATGCAGAAAAATTCATTGATTCTTTAGAATAGGCTATTTTTCGCAGTAACTATTTATATTGTCATAAACCGAGCTTGGAATTACAAAAACATCTTGTGAATTATTTGCAAAAGCCATATAAACTAAATAATCTCTTCTCCACATTCTTATATAAGCTTTTTTATTACTACTGAGAATTCTTAGAGTTAAAAGAAATTCAGCTTCACTGCGAATTTTTGATTCCTGTAAAGTAAGTACATCTGAAGCATACAAATCAATAAATGAGTTTCTCAATATTGAATTTTCTGGCTTCATCACAAGGTCTTTGTGTTTTAATAATTCACATAAAGAGAATTTATCTGACGAGCCCTTGCTAATTTTTATGTCAAATTCATCACTTTCTAAAAGAGAAATAATCGGTTTTGACTTGTCAATCCAAAATTTAGTATCAATATTAAATATTCCATCTAAAAAATTAACTTTATAGATTTTATTACTTTGCAGAACATATACTTCACTAAAATTATTAATATTTCCAAAAAATAAGGTTTTTCTATTACTCTTGTTGTTATCCGTCTTGATTATTATCGAGATTTCATTATTTTTGTCATTAAACCCAAGTCTATTAATATTTTCTTCTGTGTTCTCGTATATGTCTTTAATATAATTATTAAGGAATTTATTAAATAGATTAATTTTTTTTTCGTCAGCACAATAAAGATTTATTTTTTCAATACCAAAGCAAGAGTTTGACTTTGGATACCCAACAAAAGACTTATCTACCATTTTCAAAGTTTCTCCATTATTATTTATTTCGATTGATATTACTTGGCCTGATAGATCAATTGCCTCTGCAAGAGTTTGCATATCTTTTTTTATCTTAGAAGATTCGTCATTAAATATAAAATTCGCTACTACTAAAATAGCAAGAAGAAGAATAAGTGTAATTAATTTTTTCATTTAATCTTTTGTTTTTTTCGATAATAAGAAAATAAAATAATTAAAATACTAAGTAATATTGGCATTAAGAAAATATTTATAAATTTTAGAGTTGAACCAAGATTGTCAATATCTTTATTTAAATTTCTACGAACATCCCTTAGTTCTTTTCTAACCTTTAATAAATCTTGTTGAAAAAGGTTATAGTCAGAGCTATTCTTATCATTCAATTCAGTACCATCAAACTTACTTTGTAATTGGGCTAATTTTTTCTGAAGTCTATTTTCCTCAACACGAAATTTATTCTCGGCAGCAAGTTTAAGATCATCTACAACTTGAAAAGGTCTTGAGAATGATTCCCTGTTGGTAATACTCGCAAGAGTATTACCGCCTGATAAATAGTCCAGGGAGTTAATAATAAAATCACCGTTACTTGCCCAAGGGACTAAAACTTGTTCGCCATAAAAATCTTGAACTCTTACCCATAAATAATTAGCAGTTAAATCTGAATCCGCAACAACTATAGCTTGCTTTCCATTGTTTTCAATTAATGCAGCATAGGTATTCAATTTGGCTTCTGGCTTATAGTTATCGAGAAGAATTGTAGGATCTGGCATATATCTAAAAACATTTCTTTTCGAGATTGATGAATCATCGCTAGAAGATATTAAGGATACAAATTTATTTTCTATGTTAGTGTTTTCTATTATTCCTGAATATGCTGATGTGACAGAATTTAGTTTTTTTGTGATATTATAATCTTGGCTGAATGCTTTTTTGGGAAAGCTCAAAATCGCTGCGTGCCTAATAGGCCTTTCTGAGTTTGCAGAAGTAACTGGAATTGCGTATTTCCTATCTAGTAATACTTTCGCTGTATCAATTTTGACTCCTATCTTATCTAATAGTTCTTTAAAGTCTGATGATTGAATACCGCCACCTTGCGGAGGTAGACTGGGATCTTGAAATTCTGGGTCCGCTTCTGAGTAAACGTCATAAAGCAACATAACTTTACCCTTGCTTTCATAAAAATTTAATACTTTCTTTTTATCATCTGGAGATAATTTCTTTGGGTGTGCTATAAATAATATATCGAAATTATCAAAGCTTTCTGTTTTATTATCTATTAAAGCTACATCAAATAATGGTTTTAACTGTTGAATTAATGCCCACTCTGGAGTTGGTTCATTTCTAGTAAAATTATATCCACCAAACATTGGTAAAGATGTCATTACCCCAATACTCGGTTTTTTCAAACCAAGCAAACTATAAATAACTTTTGTAATTTCATATTCTATAAAAGCTTCTTTACCAGGATCAAAAAACTTTATTACTTCATAGCTGTCATAACGATTAGAAGCAACCAAACCAAAAAATATATTCTCGCCTTGTGTCTTTGATGGTACGCCTTGTAAACCGTATTTCATTGCGTCATCTTCATCATCAGAAAAAGGTACTGGATCTATAATATTAAGTTTAATCTTGCCTTTAGATCTTAATGCATATTCCTCTAGTAACTCTTTTATTCGCTTTGAGTATGCCCTTAAATAATTATCTTCTTGAGTTAGGCTATCCGAAAAATAATAATTTAAAACAAGATCATTCTCTATTTTATTTATAATATTATAAGTTCCCTCACCTAAGGTATATAATTTATTTTCTGTCAAATCGAAGCGAAAACCTTTAAAAATATTATTAGAAAGCATAATAAATAATATAAAACCAATAATTATTAAAAATATTTGAAGTTTTGATTTATTCTTTTCTGAAATCAAATTATCCACCTTTTTTCATATTAACTAATTCAATATTTATGTATAACCATACCCCAATCAAAGAGAAGTAATAGATAAAGTCTCTTAAATCTATAACACCTTTACTTAATGACGAGAAATGCGATAGGAAGCTCAATGAGGCAATAGCATCAACTGCGCCCTGAGGGAGCCAAGTATTAAAAAAATCCAGAACTAAATTAGTCCCACTTAATAAAAAAATAAAGCAAACGACCACTGATATTATGAAAGCAATAACTTGGTTTTGAGTTGTTGAGGACATGCATGATCCAATGGCAAGAAAACCTCCTGACATCAATAAACTTCCTAAATATCCAGATAGAATCGCTCCATTATCTGGAGAGCCTAAATAATTGACTGTTATCCAAATCGGAAAAGTCAATACTAATGCAAGTACTATGAAGAACCATGCTGCTAAATATTTCCCAATTACAACCTCACTAACGCTTACGGGTAAGGTTAGAATCAACTCGATAGTTCCTGATTTTCTCTCTTCAGCCCAAAGTTTCATTGAAATTGCCGGCACTAAGAATAAATATAACCAAGGATGAAAACTAAAAAAAGGTAATAAATCAGCTTGGCCTCTTTCGTAAAAGCCACCCATATAAAAAGTTAATGAGCCGGATAATAATAAAAATATTACTAAAAAAACGTAGGCAATCGGCGTTGAAAAATATGAAGAGAGCTCACGTTTAAAAATTATGCCAATGTTATACATCTAACTGGAGCTCCCCATGGTTATGCTTCTAAAAACATCGTCCAAGTTCCCTTCTCCAGACTCTTTAAGATTTTTTGGGGTATCATCAAAAAGTAATTTTCCTTTCGATATAATAGCAGCCCTAGTGCATACCGCTTCTACTTCTTCCAAGATATGCGTTGAAATAATAATTGTTTTATCTGAAGATATTTTTTTAATAAGCTCGCGAACGTCATATTTTTGATTCGGGTCCAAACCGTCTGTTGGCTCATCCATTATAAGAATTTGCGGATCATGAATAATTGCTTGCGCAATTCCAACTCTTCTTTTAAAACCTTTTGATAAATACTCAATTCTTTTATTAATTACATCTTGCAAAGATAAATTTTCAATTACCCTATTAATTGCGTCCATTATTTTATTTTTTTGTAAACCTCTAATTTTCGCAATAAAATACAGAAAATCTATGACGATCATTTCACCATACTGTGGAGCACCCTCAGGGAGATAACCAATTAGTTTTTTAACTTCTATTGAACAATCTTTAATATTGAGATTTTTTATATTTATTTCACCACTTGTGGGCTCAATAAAACCTGTAACCATTTTCATAGTTGTTGATTTACCTGCTCCGTTTGGACCAAGAAAACCAAGAACTTCTCCTTTTTCAATTTTTAAAGATAAATTATCAACAACTGTAATATCATCGTAATTTTTATATAAATTTTTAATTTCGATCATATTGATTTGTAGCGTTCGACTTTATTTTGAATATTTGTTATCTATTTATTGTTTTATCAACACCGGTATTTATAGCTTTATTAATTAACCAATAGGCTGCTCCAACTGGATTCAAAATAACGGCAGCGCCAAGGTTTACATTTTTGTCAGGTGTTGTAACTTTCTTTTCTTTAGCAATTTTTTTTGACTTGTCTAAACAATTAATATATTTAGATGTTGAAAGATTTTTTTTACGATTATGTATTAAATTACTTTTCTTGCTTGATTCAGAACATATCAGATAACCTTCAGATTTACTTGAATTTGTATCAAAGGCAAAAGCATTAGAAGCTGTTAATAATAAAGTTATAAAGAATATTCTCATATGAAAAATAATACTTACTTATGCCATTCTTGGCAAGAGCTTATTCTAAAAAAAATAGACACAAACCCCTATGTTAAGCGCTATACAAAATATTTATGGAAAAAAAATGCTGCTGAAGAGGAAGCAAGAGCTACAAACATCCCCCAAATTATGTCAACAATGGTTACTGCAAATGGCCAATCTTTGATAGTTGCATAATTTGTTAGATCATACGTAGCATAGGTTACAAGTCCATATAAAATCGAGTACAAAATAAGCGTGCTATATGAGTTTTTCTCTATAGATGGCAAAATAACAAATATTAGTAAACCTATATTAAAAATAATATAAAAAATGATCGCTGATAGCCATATAACATTATCAGTTAAATATGCTGCTAAATATTTCGCATAAAAGTTCCTAGCCACAAAACCAAGCCAAATTGCATCTAAAATTAAAAAAGTGAATAAAGAAACTGAAAATAGTTTAACGTATAACATAAATATTTAGCCTATTGAACCAAAAGAAAAATTATTTTTGCAAATAAAACAAAGTAAATAATAGCGTATGTAATGATTAGCCAGCTCATAAAAAAACTACCAGCATAATAATAATATATACAGCTCCATAATAAAAAAATATCCAATTATGACTCTTTTTCATATAACCTCTAACATTGTTGCGATCCATGATACAAGTTTACAACATGTTTTGCTTGAGCAAAAAACAACCATCTTTCTGCAATCATACCGATAAATGAGAGAACAACTGCAAATATGCATAAAACTATGTTATCAAATAGATAGCTGTATGTGTAAATTAAAAAAAATGGAACAAAAAAACCAGAAAAAATTGAAAACCATTTTATTTTCGATAATTTTCTTTCTGCAACATTGTATCCAAATTCATCAGTTAAAAATGTTCCGCCGGTATGTCCTACATCAAGAAGTCTTACATTCGTATCCTTTAATTTAATGGCAGCATTTGTTGCTTGGCCTATACCATGACGAGGTCCTTTAATACTCAGATAATAGGAAAACTTAGTAATAAAAGCTAACGAAATAACAATTAGAAGTATTGGTTTGTACGGGTTAATATTATATTCATTTATGCTAAGTAATAAGAAGAATATCAAACTACCTAAATAAACGCCGATAGTAATATAATTTATTGGTGTCCAGATAGTGTTCCATTGTGGAATAGTTTTTAAGCAGGCATAAATCATGCCAGTGCAGTAAATAATTACAATTGCAAAGAAAAAAATATAAATGCTATATAACTGCATTAATAAGAAATAATCTTTATAAAAATCGAAATATACTAAAATTAAATACAAGAATAATGTTGGATAGAATAATATTGCTAACAACCCTTCTCTTGCCAGCCATGAAGTTCTGAATCTCATAAATGCTCTCCATGCATTTTTTGGGTTTGCAAGATGGAAAGTTGATGATATTAGACCCATTGTGAAAAGAGCTACACTTACACCAGAAAAAATTAAAAAATTTGTTTTGTCAAAAAGCATTCCAAAATACAAAAAGTTAAATAGGCATAATAAAGCTATTAAACCGTAACCAGCGCCTGATGTAACCGTAAAGAAAATAACTGAAAAAGCTGGATGCATATCTTAACCTCTATTTATAATTCAACAACTTTATTAACCCAATCTTTTACTTTACGAACAAGATCTGGTTCAACAACATCATGTTGATCAATTTCGACTTTATTTCTAGGAGATAGATATTTATTAACGGGCTTATATCCAAGCTCAGGAAATAATTCTTGTCCTTCTCTTTTTCTTGAGACAACAGACACTTCTGATTCTGGGTCATCAAAGTCACCAAAATATCTAGCAGTAGTGGGGCATGTCATAACGCAAGCTGGTTTTCTCTCAGATTTAGGTAGATTTTCATCATAAATTCTATCAACACATAAAGTACATTTTTTCATTATACCTTCTTCTCTATCCAGTTCTCTTGCTCCATATGGACAAGCCCAGGCACAATAGTTACAACCCATGCACTTTTCAGGATCAACTAAAACAATACCGTCTTCCTCTCTTTTATAAGAAGCACCGGTCGGGCATACGGTAACGCAAGCTGCATCCTCACAATGCATACATGACATTGGGAAGTGAACCGTTTTATTCTCTGGATAATTTCCAGTTTCATAATGTCTAATTCTGTTAAAAAAAACTCCGCTTGGATCTGGCCCATAAGGTCTATAATCAGTTAAAGAGCCAGATGTACCTGAAGTGTTCCATTGCTTACAAGCAATAGCGCAAGCATTGCAACCAACACATTTATCTAAATCAACAACTAGTCCTAATCTCATTCGAAACCGCCTTTTGTTAAAATATCTCTCAATGATCTAGATAATCTCACCGGTTTTTTTGTGTTATATCTTAAGATATCACTTGTTTCAGGGATGCCAGGAGCCTTATTAGCTTTCTCAAAATTTGGGTAAACACCAAACTGCTCATTCTCTGCTGCAGGATATATATTAACTTTCAAGTCATACCATGCTGCCTGGCCTGTAATTGGATCTGAATTTGTAATAGGACTTCCAGTGTCAGCACAAGGCAAGTGCTCGTTTATTAAATGATTTAATAAAAAACCTTTGGTTGATTCATTTGCATCATCTTCAAGTCCCCACTTACCTTTTTGTTTGCCGATTGCATTCCATGTCCAAAGTGTATCGCTCTGCACCCCTTCCATTAATTTCACTTGAACTTTAATTTTTCCAGTATTAGATTCGACCCAAACCCAAGATAAATCTTTTATGCCAAGTTCCTCAGCTTTTGCTTTGTTCATGTGCATATAATTATGTGCTTGCAATTGTCTTAGCCATGCGTTTTGAGAATCCCAAGAGTGGTACATAAACATAGGTCTCTGAGTAATAGCATAAAAAGGAAACTTTTGAGAAAAAGTGCATCTATGTTCCAAGGGAATGTAATATGATGGAAGTGGGTCAAAGAATCTAGATATTCTAAATTGATCTCTTTCTCTTTTTGGCTGAGGTCCATCATACAAACCCATGCCAGCAAGTTTAAACTTTTGAAGTTTTTCTGAATACAGCTCAATAATTATTGGGTCCGAAGAAGCATTAAAGCCAACTTTTTTTGCGAATTCTAAATAACCTTTATTTGCGCCTCTAAAATATTTATGACTATCGGCGATCTCGTACTGAAAGAAGCATTTGTTCTCAATATATTTTTCCCATTGCTTTGGATTTGGCTTTCCTCTTAAACTATTTTCTCCATTTTCTCCCCGCCAACCTGCAAGGAAACCAATGCCAGGCGCTTTTTCAAAATTAATTATAAAATCTTTGTAGTCTTTAAACTTTCTTTCTCCATCATCTTTCGTAAATGCTGGGAATTTTAGTCGGCTTGCTAACTCAACAAGAACAGTTTGCCATGGTCTTACGTCTCTATCTGGTTCTAAAACTGGTGACCTTATCGAATCACATACAGCATGAGGTTCCGAAATAGGTCTATCTAATATTGATATAGTATCGTATCTTTCTAAATAAGTGGTATCTGGCAAAACAAGATCAGCATAACCCACGGTTTCTGAATCAAAAGCATCGCAAACTACAAGAAAAGGAATCTTGTACTCTCCATTTTTCTTTTTTGCACAAAGAGACTCACGAATTTTTGATGTATTCATTGTTGAATTCCAAGCCATATTTGCCATGAAGAATATCATTGTGTCAATTTCATATGGATCGCCTGCGACAGCATTTGTTATTGCCATATGCATTAGTCCATGATTTGCTATTGGTGCTTCCCACGAATAAGCCTTATCAATTCTTAACGGATTACCATCATCATCAATTGCCAAGTCCTCTGGTTCTTGTGGAAAGCCCAAAGGAAAACTCTCCAATGGTTGTCCAGGTACAACATTTTTTCCTGGTTTTATTGGTGGCGCAACATGCTTAGGATATGGCGGTTTGGCTAGATGTCCTCCAGGGCAATCAACTGAGCCAAGCAAAACTTGTAAAAAATGAATAGATCTACATGCTTGAAAACCGTTTGAATGTGCTGAGATTCCTCTCATAGCGTGCATTGAAACCGGGCGTCCAATAAATTTATCATGCTTCCTACCTGTCCAGTCTGTCCATTCTGTTTTGACTTCGATTGTTTCTTTAAAGGCGACATGAGCCAACTCTCTTGCAATTCTTTCAATTTGTTTGGCAGGAACACCGCATATTTTACTTGCCATTTCAGGAGAGTACTCTTTGTCTAAGTATCTTTCAGTCATTATTGTAAATACTGTTTTAACAGGCGTGCCATCTTCTGTAACGTAGTTACCAAGTAAAGCAGGCTTTATTTTAGAATCTGTTGCATTCACTGTAGATTCTTTTTCTAAATCCCAAGACTGAGGAACTCCATCCTTATTTCTATAAAATAAACCATCTCCTTTTTTTCTAGGAGTATCAACAACCAAATAATGAGCATTTGTATATCGAACTAGAAATTCCCAATCAAAAAGTTCATTCTTTAAAAGAACATGAACTAAAGATAGCGCAAGCATTGCATCGGTTCCTGGTTTAATTGGGACCCACTCATCGGCAACTGCTTGGTACCCAGTTCGAACAGGATTAATAGCGACAAATTTACCACCCCTCTCTTTAAGCCTATTAATACCAATTTTTATTGGGTTTGAAGCATGATCTTCTGCTACGCCCCATAGCATGAAGTATTTTGTTTTTTCCCAATCAGGGTCACCAAACTCCCAAAATGAGAAACCAGTTGTGTATAAACCTGCAGCAGCCATATTTACAGAGCAAAATCCTCCATGTGCCGCCCAATTAATCGTTCCAAATTGTTGCGCCCATAATCCAGTTAAGGCTTGCATTTGATCTCTACCAGTGAAAAAAGCAAGTTTTTTTGGGTCTGTCTCTCTAATTTTTTTTAGACGCTCCGTTAGCATATCTAAAGCTTCATCCCAGCTTATAGGAATAAACTCACTCGTACCTCTCTCGGACCCAGGTTTTCTCAAGAGCGGTTGCCTTAAGCGTGCTGGAGATATTTGTTTCATAATTCCAGCATTCCCTTTAGCGCATAAAACACCCTTATTTACTGGATGTGTAGGAGTACCTTGAATGTATCTAATTTTATTATTTTCTAATGTGACTTTTATTCCACACCTGCAAGCACACATGTAGCAAGTCGTATGCTTATGAGATTGTTTATCATGATTTTCAAATTTTGGAAGTTTGCTTGCATTTTTACTGAATTTATCAGAATGAAATACAATTTTATCCTGTTTAGTCGCCATACCACTCCTTGATACTGAAACCGATTAAGGTCAATGATTAGAATTATAATAGAATTAATTTATTTGTCTTATAGAAATATTTTATAAGCATATTTACACTGCTTATAGAAATTTATAAAATAATGAAATTCTAAAATGAAAAAAATAATATTATATTTATCAATATTTTATAATAATAAACTAAAGTAATTACTTAATATCTTTAAAATATTCTTTAGATTTTTCTGGATCAGGATTCATTGTTTTATCACCTGGAGTCCAGTTCATTGGGCATACTTCATTAGGATTTGCTTGAACATGTTTGAATGCTGATATTAGCCTCAATGTTTCATCTACATTTCTTCCTACAGGCAAGTTATTAATTGTGACGTGTTGAATTACACCGTCAGCATCAATAATAAAAAGGCCTCTTGTAGAAATTGAGTCATCCATTAAAACACCGTATTTATAGCTAATTTCTTTTGTAAGATCGGATACAAGAGGATAATCAAGTTTACCGAGACCGCCCTCATTTCTTGGCGTTTGAATCCATTTTAGATGTGAAAACTGACTATCTACAGACACGCCAAGAATTTCTGTATCTAAAGCCTTGAAATCAGAATACCTATCATTAAAACCAGTAATTTCAGTTGGGCAGACAAAGGTGAAGTCCAAAGGATAAAAGAATAACACAACATATTTACCTTTATAGTCAGATAACTTTATATCTTTGAATTCATTATTTACTACTGCAGTTGCTTTAAAGTCAGGTGCTGCTTGGCCTATTACTGCTTCATCAATTATATTATTATCAAGTTCATTACTCATTTAAACCCTCCAAGGCAAAAATTTAATTTATTCAAATATCATTATAATTTACATAAACTACATTATTCTCTTTACAAATTCAATCAAACATTTCTAATAAGTTAAATGTTCAGCACGAAAAGCTGAATTCTTTTTTTGAAGAAAATAATATGACCCAAAAAATATTGGTGTATAGAAAAGTAAACCTAAAATCGTCCCTTGATAAAAAGGTATTGCTTTTATATAGCATTCAAGCAAACCAAAAAAAGTTAATGAATACATTCCTGAAGTTAACCAGAAACCAAAATTTGAAATAATAAAAAAAATTAAGCTCGAGAACACGCACAAGTATGTGATATTTTTTAAACCAATTTTTTTTCCTTTAAAAGAAAAACTCATTAAAATAATGAGAAAATATGAAATATATTGCCAATAAAAACCTTCATAGAAAAATAAAAAGCTATTTTCTAAATTATAAACAAAGTTATTTATAATAATATCGCTTAACATAATAGATAATATAACAATTAAATAGGAATATATTTTACTTCTAAAATGTATTGCTCCGAAAATTGCTAATGAAATTACCGGGCTAAAGTTATATATATGCGGGATTATTCTTAGGAAAGCTACAGAAATAACAACAAGAGATATCAACAATGTTTGAATATCAATTAAATTGAAGTTTATTTTTAACATCAAGTTTTTAAAGACAGGATATCTATTTATTTAATTCTTTATTAATGCTTCCCAATAATCTTAAAGAATTTTGAACGTTAGGATCTCCCATAACTTTCAACATACCGCCGATACCTGATGTTGATGGTGAATTTTTTTGTGATTCAACAGCATTACCTAATGCATCTAAAACTTTTGTAAAGTCCTTGCTTTCTGACATTTCGAGAAGTTTCATAATATTTTTATTTCTTGTAATTCTATCAGCTATTATTAACAACTCATTTATCATAAAACCAAGTCTTGCTACTGTATCATCTGTAAGAGCATCCCCTGCACCTTGCATGAACCTATCAACTTGTTGTTGTATACTTATTTCACTGCTCATAATTTGCACCTATATTATTTTTTTAAATTATACCTCTTGCGCTTGCCCAATACATTCTGTTGTAAGCTGTTTTAAACCAATGAAGGCCAGATGTAGGAGCTTGCGGATTTGGTGGGTTGTTGTAATCAAACATTGCGTATGTCGCTTTACCGTCTCCAGCTTCAATAAAACAAAATACTTTACCGTCGTATTCGCGAACTGGTTCTCCTTGTTGAACAAGTGCTGCAATATTTTCACCAAGAGCTTCTGCTTCAAAGTGTGCAGTTGATCCAGCTTTACTAATCGGTAAGTTAGTAGTATCGCCAAGAACAAAAACATTTTCTCGGCCTTCCATGTTCAATTTCTTCTTGTCAGTTGGGATAAAACCACCAGCACCAAGCTCATTGTCTTCAATTACTTGTTGCCCTTTATGAGGAGGTACTGTCACTAGCAAATCAAATTCAGCTGAACTATCTTCTTCGCTTATTACTTTTCCAGGGACAACTTCTTTCATGTTAAAGAGCGTCTCGTATGTAACACCCTCTTTATCAAATTCAGGTGCAGCCCAGTTTGCAACTGGCTCTAAACTGTGAACTCTTCCAATCGGGTATGTGTAATGAAGATCAACTTTGTCCCATATTCCTCTTTTTTTGAAATAATCGATTAAAAAGAAAGTGATCTCTAGTGGCGACATTGGACATTTATGTGGAACTCCTGTTGCAACAACAACTTTACCGCCTTCAAACTTTTGTAGCTTTTTATACATAGCTAGTGCGTCGGCTTCTGTATAAAATTGACAAGCATGTTCGGCTAAACCTGGTATACCTGCAGCATTACCTCTAGATCCTGTAGCTATACATAAAATGTCGTATGATATTTTCTTACCACTTTTTGTGGTAACAGAATTATTATCAAGATCAAATTTTTCTACTGGGTCAACGTGAAAATCTATTGACGGTTCAAGTAAACTTTTTTGATCTCTGTACAATTCAGTTGTAGACATCTTGCCAACCGCGACGTAAAGCAATCCTGGTTGATACATATGTTTATCTGATGCAGACAACATTGTAATTTTTGAAGAGCCCTGCTCTAACTCACCTGACAGTCTTCTCGCAAGGTTATTCGCAAGAATAGTGCCGCCCATTCCTCCACCAACTACTAATATATGCATCGCTTTACTCCTGTATCTAAATTAATTATTTAACTTTCTTTACAATAATATGCAAGACATCATCTTCTTTAAAACTTTCAATGATTTCGTGCCCAACTTTATTAACCCACTCTGGTATGTCTGCCGCAGAGCCCTCGTCTGTTGATAACAACTCAAGTTCTGCTCCAACATCAGCCATCTTCATGTTAGAGATCAGTTCCATAAGAGGGCCTGGGCAGAAAGTGTTTTTTGCATCAACTAATATTCTATCTGACATAATTATTCCTTAATTTTAAAAAGACCAAACTTGGCCTTCATTAACATCACTGATAAACTTAGTTAGACCCATTGGTTCTCCAACATAGTCAAACAAGTCTTCAGACTTAATTTCTAACATATCCATGGCCATTGAACATGGAAAAATTTTAGCGTCGCCAAGTTCTACTGCCTGCTGGAACAACTCTAAAAAAGGTGGAACATTTTTTTCTAACATAGTATTTCCCATATCACCTTCGACCGGAGCCTTATGATCGTTTCCTTTCATAAAATATTTTAAGGCATTCATTGAAAGAAAAACACTTACATCATTTCCACTAACAGCACCTACGGAGGCTATCATAGCAGCCATTTGCATCTGCTCCATATTTTCAGTTGTAACCATAACATTTATTTTCTCAGACATTTTACTTCCTTATATTAAAATTATTAACCTATGCATTATTTTTATGCTGTGAACAAAGTATAAAGCATAATCATCACAATTTAACAAATTTCAAGAGATTTACAAACAATTACTGTTATAAATAACTTAGATTTTAAAACGCCTTAATAAATGTTTCTAAATTATTGATATTTAATGAATGGTGCCCAGGGCCGGAGTCGAACCGGCACGGTATTTCTACCGAGGGATTTTAAGTCCCTTGCGTCTACCAATTTCGCCACCTGGGCAAACAAGCGGTAATTATATACATTTTTGCTGTGTAGTATAGCGGTCTTGTATGTATATTACTGATTTTATTAGTAATATAAGTAATTTATTATATACCAATAAAGAGATATATTAAATGTATAAAAAAACATTAGTATATTTTGAAGAGTGGCAATAATGTTAATGGAGTAACAAATATGTTTGATAAAATCACAATCCCTTACGAATCGGTAATGCTTTTCAACATAGTTAAACTTAAAGATAACGTGACTATTGAGGACGTTGAAGGACTCATTGGTGAAATGTGTTTCGTTGTAAAAAACAATTATCCAGGATTTAGAGCTGGTCAAGTTTTCAAATACTCTGGATTTATAAGCGATGAAGGAAGTGTTGGAGACTTTGGAAAAGAAGGCAACCATATTGCTATAGTGACTTATTGGGATTCTTTCGAGGAACACGAAAAGAGTCACTCCCATGAAACTTTCAAGGAGCTATTTAGCAATCTGGTAGAGTTTTGTGATGAAGCTAGGGAACTTGGTTATGAGTTATTGTGGCAAGGTGAGCAAGAGCCAGAAAATATTTATAAAGCTACAGTCACACAATAATATAGAAAGAATATTTCATGGTCACAAATCGTGACCATGGCTATTTTTTGTAATTTTCGTTGCTTTCAATAATAAGTTTTTTTGTATCGTCTAAATCATACCACTTATCTATATCAACAAACTTTTTTTCAAGATCTTTATATATTTGAAAAAAATGCTCTATTTCTAACAAAACATGCTTTCTTATATCTTTTAAAGAGCGTCTCTCATTAAATCTAGGATCATTAACAGGAACAGCTAAAATCTTTTCATCTTGTCCTTTGTCATCAGTCATTTTTAAATAGCCAACTGGTCTTGCCTTTAAAACCGTTCCAGTAATAAATGGTTCTCCAGATAATATGATTACATCTAATGGATCTCCATCACCCCCGATTGTCTGGGGAATAAAACCGTAGCACCCTGGATAATGCACCGAACTAAAAAGAACTCGATCTAATTGAAAAATATCATATTCTGCGTCGTACTCATATTTATTGTTACTTCCGTGCGGAACTTCAATAATTACATTAAATTCTTCAGGTGAGTTATCACCAATTGGGTAATCGTATAAATTTCTCATAAAGTTTATATCCTTTTTTTTATTTTAATGGAGGCTGTGGTCGGAATCGAACCGGCGTAAACGGTTTTGCAGACCGCAGCATAACCACTCTGCCACACAGCCTTATCAAAAATGGAGCGGGAAACGAGGCTCGAACTCGCTACCTCAACCTTGGCAAGGTTGCGCTCTACCAGATGAGCTATTCCCGCACAAATATCTACTGCCTAACAACATTTTTTAAGTATATTAACATAGATAGTAACGATAAAAAGGCTGCAAAATATATTCCGTACAAACCAACTATATATGTATCAATTGTAAAGATACTTCCATTAAAAAGCAAAATACCAATAGAAAACATCTGAATAAATGTTTTTATCTTACCAATATAATTTACTTCCAAAGATTTACCTTTACTAAAATTATCTTTTTGATTACTTATTGCAACCCACTCTCTTAAAGCAGATACTAATACTTCACGTATGATAATAATGCAGATAGGTATGAAGATTATTAAGTTATTATAATCGTATAAAACTAAAAGAGATGAAGTAATAACTAATAACTTATCAGCAACTGGGTCTAGGAACTTACCTAGCATGGAAACTTGGTTCATTTTTCGTGCAAGATATCCATCTAAGTAATCAGTCATGCAAGAAACCGCAAAAATAAAAACTAACGTAATTCTTGGTGACTGATCATAAGTAAAAAATACTAAAGCTAAAATAGGTATTAAAGCTATTCTCGAACATGATAAAAAATTCGCATAATTCATAGTATTGATCGCGATATTAATTGTTGTGAAATCTAAAATATATAGCTTCAGCTAACGTTTTGTTAATACCAGGTATTTTCTTAATTTCTTCCTCTCCAGCATTTACAACGCCCTGCAAACCACCAAAATGTTTTAAAAGTATTTGTTTTCTTTTTGGCCCTAGTCCTGGAATTTCTTCAAGCGGAGATTTGAATTTACTTTTATCTCTTCTTTTTCGATGACCAGTGATTGCGAATCTGTGTGCTTCGTCTCTTATTTGCTGAATAAGGTGTAAAGCTAGAGAATTATTAGGTAAGGTAATCTTCTTTTGTCCAGATTCGATTATGATTTTTTCTTCGCCTGCCTTTCTTGCTTTACCCTTTGAAACACCAATTATATTTACATTGGAAATTTTAAGATCTTGCATAACTTTTAATGCAATATTTACTTGTCCAACTCCACCATCAATAAAACATATATCAGGATAACTCAATTCACCTTTTTTAATTCTTAAAAAATGTCTTTGTAAGGCCTCTTTCATTGCCGCATAATCATCACCTTTATTTGTAGATTTAATATTAAACTTTCTATATTCTTTTTTTTCAGGTCCATCAATTGTAAAAGTGACGCACGATGCAACTGTTTCTTCCCCAAAAGTGTGACTGATATCGAAACATATAATTTTTTTTAGTGCTTTATTAATTTTTAAAATATCTTGAAGTGATTGAAATCTATTGAACATATTTTTCTTACTTAATATTTTTGCATTTAAGGAAGCAAGTGTATTCTTTTCGGCAATTTCGATCCACTGTTGTCTTTTGCCTCTGACACTATTAGTAATTGATACCTTAGATGACTTCTTTTTTGATAAAATAAATTCTAAGATTTTCTTATCTTTTGTAATTTTATTTAAAATAATTTCTTTAGGTATTTTTTTTGACATATAATATTGGCCTATAAATATACTTAGTAATGCACTTTCATTGATAGACTCATCTATATCAGGAAAATATGTCTTATGCCCAAAATTTACACCATTTCTAATATTAAATACCTGTAGACAAGCTAATCCAGAATCTATTAATACAGAAATTATATCTATGTCACCTTTGTCGGTAGTTACCGCACTTTGTTCACTTGTATGTTTCAAAGACTCAATTTGATCACGATAACTTGCTGCGTCTTCATATTTTAAATTATTAGAAGCATGCTCCATTTTTTTTATTAGCATTTCTATAATCTCATTATTCTTGCCATCTAAAAATTTCATAGACATATTAATATCTGTCACATATTCGTTTTGATTTATTAAACCAACGCAAGGTGCTGAGCATCTTTCAATTTGGTATTGTAAACATGGTCTTGATCTGTTGTTGAAATAAGAATCACTGCATTGTCTTACTTTAAATAATTTCTGAAGAGTATTTAAAGCATCTCTTACAGAGTAAACATTCGAATATGGGCCAAAAAATTTACCCCTTTTTTTTCTTTTTCCTCTATAAAAACTTAATCTAGGATATTCATGATGAGTGTCAACATAAATATATGGATAAGATTTATCGTCTCTCAATAAAATATTAAATTTAGGTCTAAATTTTTTAATTTGGATATTTTCTAAAAGAAATGCGTCTGCTTCGGTTTTTGTAATTGTTATATCAATTTTTTTAATAAGACTAATCATCCTCTTTATTCTTGTAGAATGATTTTTTTGTTGAAAGTAGGAAGAAACTCTTTTTTTTAAATTTTTTGCTTTTCCAACATAAATAACATTATTTTCTGTATCAAGCATTTTATAAACGCCGGGATTAGGCGTCATATTTTTCAATCCATGTTTAATTTCTTTAATGTCTATCAATTTTAGTACCTAAGTAAAACTGATCCCCATGTAAAACCACTACCAAATGCCTCTAATAATAATACTTGATCTTCTTTTATTCTTCCATCTTTAACGGCTTCATTTAATGCTAGTGGTATAGATGCAGCCGAAGTATTAGCATGATTATCTACTGTAATAACAACTTGATCTAATGGTAAAGATAATTTTTTTGCAGCGGCTTTTATAATACGTAAGTTTGCTTGATGTGGCACAAGCCAATCGATAGAAGTTTTGTCCATATTATTATTTAAAAGCGTTTCGTCAACCAATTTACTCAATGTGTTAACTGCAACTTTAAAAACTTCATTTCCTTTCATTTTTATTTGATTGTTCTCCACTGATAACAAATCGTTATATTGTCCATCAGCATGAATATGTGATGAAATAATTCCCTGACTTGAGTCTGCAGACAAAATAACTGCGCCCGCTCCATCGCCAAACAAAACACATGTTGATCTATCATTCCAATCTAAAAGATTTGAATATTTTTCAGAGCCAATTACAAGAATATTTTTGCTCATCCCGGTTCGTATATAATTATCTGCTACGCTAAGAGCATATATAAAACCAGTGCACGCCGCTTGAACATCAAAAGCTGGAGCTACTATATTAAGCTTATTTTGAACAATGCAAGCTGTGCTAGGGAAAATTTGATCAGGTGTTGTAGTTGCAACAATCACCAGATCTATATCTTTTGAACTTATACCAGAACTTTCTATAGCATCAATCGAAGCATTTATTGCCATTGATGATGTACTTTCAGTATCTTCAGCGATATGTCTTTGCTTAATTCCAGTTCTCTCTACAATCCATTCATCAGTTGTATCTACCATTGATTCAAGATTCTTATTTGTAAGAATTTTTTTTGGTAAATAACTTCCTGTTCCAATAATTCTAGAATACATATTTAGCCTAATATTTCTTTTAATTTTTTATCAATACAAGAGGGGACATCTTTTTTTACCTCTTTTAATGCTATTTCAAGTGAATTACAAAAAGCATATGAGTCAGCGCCTCCATGGCTTTTTATAATTATACCTTTTAATCCAAGCAAACTTGCGCCATTATATCGTCTTGGATCAACAACTTTTTTAAAAGAATTTAATACTTTAATTGACGAAATTCCTGCAATTTTTGTAAAAACATTTTTTGCATATTCGTCCTTTAGTTTTGAGGATATAAATTTTGCAATACCCTCACTGGTTTTGAGCGCAATATTTCCAACAAAACCGTCGCAAACAACAACATCAATATTACCACAAAAAATATCATCCCCTTCAACAAATCCAACATAATTTAGATTACTATTTTTAAGCAAATCATCTGCTTCTTTTACCTGTATATTTCCCTTAATGGCTTCCTGTCCAACATTTAATAGCCCAACACATGGGTTAGTCTTGTCATCTAATATCATAGATAAAACAGACCCCATTACTGCAAATTGATATAGGTGTTCAGACTTACAATCAATATTTGCACCTAAGTCTAAAACATGAGTATGTCCACTTAAAGAAGGCAGCATAGTTTCAATAGCTGGTCTATCAATTCCATCTAGAGTACCAAGAATGAATCTTGATATAGCCATTAATGCGCCAGTATTACCAGCACTAACACAAGCTTTTGTATTTTTATTTTTTACAGATTGAATAGCCATACTCATAGATGAATTTTTTTTATGTCTAAGAGCATGTGAAGGTGAATCTTCGCTTAAAACTTTTTCCTCGGTATGAATAATCTCTATATTGCTTTTTAAAGATTGTTCAAATTTTTTTGTATGTTTAATAATTTCCTTTTCGTTACCATACACTTCTATTTTAACGTCATCATGTTTAGAAAGAAAATCATTTATAGAAGGCATTATTACGCTAGGACCACCATCACCTCCCATAGCATCAACAGCAATTCTTGTTTCTTCAGTCATTTTATTATGAAAAAATAATTACTTAAGATTTAATTCTCTTCGTCGTTAGAACTATCTTCAGATTTAGGTATAATTACTTGATTACCTTTGTAGAAACCATTCTTTGATACATGATGTCTTAAATGGGTTTCACCAGAGACAGGATCTTGAGAGAGTTTTGGTAGGTCAATATGGTCATGAGACCTTCTCATGCCCCTTTTTGAACTAGTTTTTTTACTTTTTTGAACAGCCATAATATAGTCCTATAATTATGAAATACCTTTGTTTTCGCCAAAATTTTGAAGATTATACAGGAAAAATTGATGAAAAAGAAAAGAATAATTCTTGCAAGCAGCTCTAAATACAGAAAAACCTTGCTAGCATCAATATTAACTGATTTTGAATGCATATCGCCAAATATTGACGAAACTAGAATGCCTAATGAAAAACCAGAAAATATGGTAATGAGGCTTGCAATCAATAAAGCAAAAAAAGTTTGTGAAGACAACAAAGACGCGCTGGTAATAGGTTCAGACTCATGTGCTTACTGTGACAGTAGAATATTAGGCAAGCCATTAAAGAAAGATATCGCGATAGAGTATTTAGAATTTATTTCAAATAAAATAATTATTTTTTATACAGGGGTATGTGTAATAGACTCACATTCAATGAATATTCAAAAAGATTTAGCAGAATATAAAATAAAGCTAAAAAAACTTTCAAAAAAAGATATTACTGATTACGTTGATAAACATAATCCTATATATTCATCAGCAGCATTTCGATTTGAAGTTGCAAAAGATCTACTTATTCAGGAATTTATAGATAAAGAGAATGACTTATCTGGCCTAATTGGTCTCCCTCTTATCAAGCTCCAAAATTTATTAGATAACTAAAGGTCGATTATTTGTGCTGCTTTAAAAAATTTTCTAACTCAGCAGGCAATGGGCACTCAAAGTAATTTTTTTTGTTAAAATAAAATTCAACCGATAATGAATGAAGAAAAATTCTATTCAGCCCCTTATTCTTATATTTTTTATTTATATCTTTATCGCCATACTTTGAATCCCCAATAATTGGAAAGTTTAAATTTGCACAATGTTTTCTTATTTGATGATATCTACCTGTTATTAGATCTATCTCCAGTAATGTCGTGTCTTCAAAATTTTTAATTATTTTAAAAAAAGTTATTGCTTCATATTTTTTTTTGTTTCTTGATAGAGAAATTTTACTTTCTTTTATTTTTTTATCCCAGTTTCCCTTTACTAAGCATAAATACTTCTTTTTAAAATTATTATTTTGTATTTTTATTTGTAAAGTTTTTAAAGTTTTTAAAGATTTTGTAAGAATAAGACAGCCACTTGTGTCTTTGTCGAGTCTATGAAGTAAATCTACCCTTTCATGATGTTTTTTCGTTGATCGTATTACATCAATTAATCCATAACCAGTATTTGTTCCTGAATGTACAGCAAATGATGATGGTTTATTAAAAACTATAAATTCGTCATCCTCGTAAATAATTTGCATCATTATTTTTTTTATAATTTCTGAGGATATAATTGGCTTAAGATCCTCTGTTGTAGTGAATGGAGGAATTCTCACTAAATCGTTAATATTTAGCTTTGTGCTTGGTTTTGATCTCGACCCATTTATCCTTACTTGTCCCGTACGTATTAACTTATAGACATGCTTTTTTGGAACATTTTTTATATAGGAAATAAGGAAGTTATCTACCCTTTGACCTTCATTTGCAGAGGAGATGACTACATTTTCAACCTTTTTTTTAACTGCCATGCTGTAAACGCCTAAAATTGCTGAGAATTTGATGAAATACTCTAAGACTGATATATTAGCAATATGAGAGCAGTTAATAAATCAAGTTTCTGCCTCAAATGAATTAAAAGATATCGCTTTGTGCGATTCTTAATTAGTAAAGTTATATAATTAATCATAAAAGCAAAATAATGAGAGATTTAATCACAAAGATAAATAATATTCTTAAAGAACAAATAAGCAAAAAAAATTACTTTTTAAATGTGGTGATTCTTTGTTTTTCTCATTTAAGCTTTCTAAATAGGAAAAATAATGAAAAGAATTTTGATAAATGGAACTCAGCAAGAAGAGTTGAGAGTAGCATCAGTAAATGGTCAGAAGCTATACGATTTAGATATAGAAAACAGATCACGTAATCAAAGCAAAGGAAATATTTACAAAGCAGTTGTAACAAGAGTTGAACAAAGTCTTGAAGCAGCTTTTGTCAATTTTGGAGCCGAAAGACATGGCTTTCTTCCTCTTAAAGAAATTTCAAAAGAATACTTGAAAAATGAAACTTTTGACAAGAAAAGTAGCATTAAAGATATGTTAAGCGAAGGCCAAGAATTAATCGTTCAAATAGAAAGAATTGAAAGAGGAAATAAGGGAGCTGCACTAACAACATTTATAAGCTTAGCAGGAAAATATTTGGTTCTAATGCCGAATAACCCAAAAGCAGGTGGTGTCTCAAGAAGAATTGAGGGTTCAGATAGGAAAGAAGTAAAAGATAATCTTGATAACTTAAAAGAAATAAAAGATGGTGGTAATATTATAAGAACAGCCGGTGTAGGGAAAAGTCTTGATGAGCTTCAGTGGGATCAAGACTACTTAGTAACTCTGTGGAAAAATATTGTTGATTCATCAAAGGAAAAAGAGGCACCTTTTTTAATTTACAGAGAAAGTAATATAATAATAAGAACACTTCGAGATCACATGGATGATTCAATTGATGAAATTCTTGTAGATAATGAGGAAGTTTATGAAACGGCAAAAGAATTCTTAGAATTTTCAATGCCTCAACAAACGAAAAAATTAAAACTATATAAAGAAAATACTCCGCTATTTAATAAATATCAAATTGAGAATCAAATAGAATCTGCTTTTAATAGGGAAGTTTCGTTGCCATCAGGTGGCTCTATTGTTATTGACCATACTGAAGCATTAATTTCTATTGATATAAATTCTGCTAGGTCAACAAAAGGAAGTGATATTGAAGAAACTGCACTCAATACAAATCTTGAGGCAGCTGAAGAAATTGCAAGGCAACTTAGAATTCGAGATTTAGGGGGATTATTAGTTATAGATTTCATAGATATGCTCTCAGTAAAAAACCAAAAGGCTGTTGAAGAAAAAATCAGAGAAGCTGTTAAGCTTGATAGAGCAAAAGTTCAATTTGGAAAAATATCTAGATTTGGTTTACTAGAGCTTTCAAGACAGAGACTAAGACCATCATTGAGAGACTCTTCTGAAGAAATTTGCCACTTATGTGATGGCATAGGAAGAATAAGAAATATCAAGTCAATGTCACTTGCTATTTTGAGATTAATTGAAGAAGAATCACTCAAGGTAAACACAAGTAAAGTTATTGCTGAACTCCCAATAGAGATATCTACATACTTGATGAATGAAAAAAGACAGGAAGTAAACAATATTTATGAAAAAAACAAAGTAAACGTTATTGTAATTCCTAATGCAGAATTAGACAGTCCAAAATACAGACTTACAAGATACAGGATTGACAATGATGAAACTATAAATAAGTCAAGTTACGAGCTAATCGAAAAAAGCGAAGAAAATGTTTACGACTTAAAAAAAGAGAATAATAATAAGAATACAGAGCCAGTAGTTCAAGGTATAAAGCCAAATAGACCTATACCAATAAATAGCAATAAATCAAATTTTGGAATTTTCTCATTAATTAAAAGAATATTTTTTGGAGATATAAAACCAAAGAATCAATATAAGAGAAAGTCTAAAAATTATAATCCAAACTACAAAGGCAAAAAATTTAATAAAAACTATAAGAATAGAAACAATAAATTTTCAAAAGGAAAGCAATATAACAAAAAAAGCTAATGAGGTTACTTTGTAAATTCGTTAATAAATAAATCTACAGCATTTTTAAAAGTTTTTTCGGGATTATTATAGCAATATGACTCTATCCAAATTTTTGATCTGTTAAAAGAAAGGTTTTTTGCGTGTAATTTTTTCTTTAAAATATTATGAGAAGATATGTAACCGGCCATCCAACTCATATAGATAATTTTCTCCTCGATACTTGAATCATTGAAAGTTGTACACTTTGTAACACCAAGACCTTTTACCATTTCTAATGAAATGGATGGGTTTGGAAAAAAAACTATCAATGTTAATAAAAAAAATATTCTCATACTGAAAAAACTATTGGCGCGCCCGGAGAGATTCGAACTCCCGACCCCTTGGTTCGTAGCCAAGTACTCTATCCAGCTGAGCTACGGGCGCATTTTATCCACAACAACTTTTATTATACTTAACCAATCTCCAATAATTATAAGGCCATGGAACTATAAATCCTACGATTAAAACAGGAATAATGGATGATAAAGAAAGCACTAATTCGCCCTCTAGCAAAATATCTGTAAAATTCATTGCTAATTCCATTGCTATCATACTTATTAAACTCATACCTGTTGCTATTTTTAAAGCTACGCGAAACGGCATTGATCTAAGTAACAATATCGTTTCTAGAATAATACTTGTAATGATGCCATTTAATATTGCTATTGGCATGATAATCATTATGGAGCCTATATTTGTAAAAAATTGAAAATATAAAATTGTTCCAAAGTCGCCAATAGAGCATCCAATTAAACAAACAAATGTATTGAATGCGGAAGTTTTCCACTTATCTTTTTTTAACCAAAATTCCATTTTTTTATCCTGGAGGCCAATTAAATTTTCTTCCACCCATTATGTGAATATGTAAATGAAAGACCTCTTGTCCTGCAGAAGCTCCGTTATTTATATTTAATCTAAAGCTTTCGGGGATTTTGCATAATTCGGCAACTTCGCTGACCTTTAAAAAAAGGTGTGATAGTAATTCTTTATCGTTATTATCACAATCACTGAGTTTTGGTATTGGTTTTTTTGGAATTAAAAGAATGTGAATGGGAGCTTGAGGATTAATATCCTCAATTGCGATACATAAGTCATCCTCATAGACTATATCGGCTGGAATCTCTCTGTCTATAATTTTTTCAAATAAGGTTTTTTCAGTCATTTAAAATATCTATTTCTTAAAAAATTTATCAAGCTCTTTAAATTCATATCCACATGATTTACATTTATAATCAGGATTACTTGGAGAAATATCGCAACCTCCTAAATTTATTTTACTGTTACTTGCATCTTCTAACATTTTTTTAGAGGGAAATCCGTAGACAATATCTATGATCATATTTGATTTGCATTGCGGACATGATTTCATTTACTTAATTTTTAAATTTATTTATGTTTATATTCATATATTTATTATACTAATAAAAAGTAAGAAATGCATTTTTATGTAATTTTCATATATGTCTTTTATTGAGAAAAACTATGTTCCACAAAAAGTCTCTTTTACGCGCTCATCTGGTGTTGGAGGCTCTTGATAAAGAGAGTTTTTTGAATCATTTTTGTAGGGAAATTTTATTACCTCAAGTAATTTATTAAACGGATTAAAATTATCGTTATCTGCGGCTTTAAGAGTTTCTTCTACTTTATGATTACGCGGGATAATTTGTGGATTTTTTGAATTCATCAATTCTAAAGATTCTTCTAATGATTTTTCATTTTTTGATAATCTTATTTTCCATGTGTTAAACCAATCTGCAAAATCCTTATTTTTATAAATACCATTTTGTGGTTGCTCCCCCTTTCCTAAATCAATAAACGTATTTGTAAAATCTGCATTATTGTTCTGCATCCATGTTAACAAATCATTTATAAGATTCTTATCTTCTCTTAATTCTCTAAATAAACCAAGTTTCGACCTCATCATCTCTAGCCATTTTTTTTCATATAATTCTGGAAAGCTATTTATCAATTCTTCGCCAATCTTAATCGATTTATTTACATCCTCATTAATTAGTGGAATTAATGCTTCTATAAATCTTGCGATATTCCACTGGGCTATTTTTGGCTGATTTCCAAAAGCGTATCTTCCTCCTCGGTCAATTGAGCTAAATACAGTATTTGAATTATAATGATCCATGAAAGCACATGGGCCATAATCAATTGTTTCCCCAGATAAGGCCATGTTATCTGTATTCATTACACCGTGAATGAAGCCAACGCGCATCCATTCAACAATTAAATTTATTTGAGATTCAATTATTTTTTCTATTAATGAAATAGCAAGATTGCTACTTTTGTTTATCAACTCAGGAAAATGACGCTTAATTGTATAATTCATAATTTGGTGAATTAATTCTTTGTCTTGAAGAGCAGCAGCAAACTCAAAAGTTCCAACTCGAATATGTGAACTTGCAACTCTTGTTAAAACGGCGCCTTTTAATCTTGTTTCTCGAAAAACCTCTTCACCTGTTTTGACAACCGCTAAGCTTCTTGTCGTGGGAATACCGAGCCCAAACATTGCTTCTGAAATTAAATATTCTCTGAGCATTGGGCCAAGAGCTGCTCGGCCATCGCCTTGACGAGAGTACGGTGTTTTCCCAGAGCCTTTAAATTGAATATCTAGTCTTTTTTTATCTGGAGTGACATGCTCACCCCAATTAATTGCACGCCCGTCACCGAGCATAGTGAAATGACCAAATTGATGTCCAGCATAAGCTTGCGAAAAAGTCTTTATACCTTTAGGTAAACTATTACCTGAAAATAAGTTTGCTTGCTGGCTTTTATCTAATTCAGAGAAATCTAAAGCCATAGAATTTGCCAAGTCATGATTTACTATAACGACTTCTGGTGACAAAACCGGAATGGCGTTTTGTATTTTGTAAAATTGTGCCGGCAATTGCGTATATGTGGTATCAAAATTAAATTTGCACATAAATATATCAAATTAAATAATTTATAATATTTGATTAAAAAAACGGACAAATAAAGAATATGGCGGAGAGAGAGGGATTCGAACCCTCGATACAGTTACCCGTATAACACCTTAGCAGGGTGCCGCTTTCGACCACTCAGCCACCTCTCCTGAAAACTTATAAATTTACGTTTTTTTCAGAAGTTTTAGTATTTTCATCAGAATTCTTTGAATTTTCATCATTTATTCTGTCGTATACTTCTTCTCTATGTACCGAAACACTTTTTGGTGCATTTACACCAAGTCTAACTTGAGAACCTTTAATACCCAGAACAGTAACAGATACATCGTCACCAATCCTTAGAGACTCCCCTACTCTGCGTGTCAGAATCAACATCGCCCCTCCTCGATTACTCATTCAATAAATATTATTATTATTCTAATAACACAAAAATACTATTACACATTATGGATATAACTACAAGATAAAAGCTATTCTATCTTTCTAGTTTAAAAGCGTCATGAAGTACATTTATTGCAGTTTCAAGATTTTTTTCATCAGTAACTATCGAAATTTTAATTTCTGAAGTAGAAATCATGCTTATATTAATATTATTATCTGCTAAAACAGAAAACATTTTACTTGCAACACCGGGATGTGTTCTCATGCCAACACCCACCATAGATATTTTTACGATCTTATTATTACCGATAACTTTTTTTGCTTTTAACTTTTTTGAACTTTCTTCAAGAGATTTTAAGCCATTATTAAAATCACTTCTAGGTACGGTGAAAGTAAAATTAGCTAAACCGTCTTCACCAACATTTTGAACAATCATATCTACGTCAATATTAAGTTCAGCAATAGGTCCCAATATTAACGATGCTATACCGGGTTGATCTGGAACTCCTCGTATTGTTAATTGAGCTTCATCTTTATTAAAAGCTATCCCTGAGATAATTGCCTTTTCCATTCTTCCGTCATTTTCTTTTTTTATAAAAGTACCGCTACCATCCCCAAAAGTTGATAGAACTCTTATTCCAATATCGTACTTACCAGCGAATTCTACAGCTCTGGGCTGTAAAACCTTTGACCCCTGGCTTGATAATTCAAGCATTTCCTCGCTTGTAATCTGATCAATTTTCTTTGCGCCAGCTGATATTCTTGGGTCGGTTGTAAATACTCCATCAACATCTGTAAATATTTGACATTCTTTTGCATCCATAGCGACTGAAATAGCAACAGCAGATGTATCTGAACCACCTCTCCCAAGAGTTGTCACCTCACCATTTTCTGTAACACCTTGAAATCCGGCAATCACAACGATATAGCCTAAATCAAGATATTTTTTTATTTTGGAATTATTAATTGTTTCAATTCTTGCTTTATTAAAAACTGAATTTGTAAATATTCCAGCTTGTGAACCGGTAAACGAAATAGCCTTGTATCCTTTTTTTATTAAAGTCATTGCTAACAAAGATATTGTTATCTGCTCACCTGTTGACAACAAAACATCGAACTCTCTCCCGCTAGGATCTTTATCAATTGATTTTGCAAGCTCAACTAATTTATTTGTCTCACCACTCATTGCAGAAACTACAACTACTAAATCGTTTCCCTTTTCTTTCTCTGTGATAATTTTTTCTGCTACTTGGGATATTTTTTCAATACTTCCTATTGATGTACCACCATATTTTTGGACTATTACTGGCATGGTTATTTTTCCTGGGTTACAATGGAACTTTCAACTTTATCTTTAATTTCTAGAATAAGTTTTGATATATCTCCACTATAGTCTAAGCCAGCTTGAGCTAGGTCATCTCTACCACCACCTATTGAACCAAAATTAACGTTCAAAATATCAATGATTTGTTTTGCATTAATAACTTGATGGCAATCTTTAGTTACAAGTACATGTAATTCTAATTTGGATTTATTTTTTTGTAGAATAATCAAGATTAATTTTTCTTCTGAGGATTTAATTTCTTCTAAGATATTCTTTAAAATTTTCCCATCGATATATTCTTGATCAAATACTTGAAAATTACAATCTGAAAGATGATACTTTTTATTAATTATATCAAGAATGTTCAAATGTGATACTTTTTGTTGAAGTAAGGAATTCTCTTTCTTGAGTTTCTTATTATCGCTTAACAAAAAACTAATTTTGTCTTTTAAATCTTCATCATTAACATTTAAAACCTGACAAATGTCAGATACCAAATTGTCGCGTTTTGTAAGGTAATCATTTGCAGACATCCCAGTAATAGCCTCTATTCTTCTAATTCCTGATGAAATACTTGATTCAGATAATATTTTAAATACACCGATATCTCCAGTATTATTTACATGTGTACCCCCGCACAGCTCGATAGACACATCTCCAAAACTTAGAACTCTTACATTTTCATCATATTTTTCACCAAATAATGCAATTGCGCCCTTCGAAATAGCTTCGTCCTTATTCATTACTGTTGTAACAGCAGGTATATTTTTTTCAATAATCTGGTTAACTTCAGCCTCAATAGAATTCAAAACTTCTCTTTTAATTGGTTTTTCACAACTAAAATCAAATCTTAATTTTTCATCTGAAACCAAAGAGCCTTTTTGTTGAACATCCTTTCCAATATTTTTAATTAAAGCGGAATGCAATAAGTGTGTTGCTGAGTGGTTAAGTTTTATATTTTCTCTTTTTATCAGATCAATCTCTGCCTGCGCCATGTCATTAATTTTAAAAATACCGCTTATTTGCTTCCCAAAAAGTAAATTTGCGTTTCCCTTTTTTTGAGTATCCTGAACAAAAAATTCTCCATTTTTATTTGTAATTTTCCCCGAGTCTCCAATTTGACCGCCAGCTTCAGCATAAAATGGGCAAGACTCAAGAATGACAATACCGCTTTGACCTTCTTTTATTTCTAAAACATTTTCACCATTAATAATTATGTCTAGAATTTCAGTTTTATTTTGAGAATCAGTATAACCAGTAAATTCTGATGAATGGCTTGTCATTAATCCCATATTCGCATCTTGATCAAATCGTTTTGACTGCTTACTTTGTTCTTTTTGCTTACTCATTAGTAAGTCGAAAGATTTAATATCAACTTTAAATTTATGCTCATCAGCAATAGCTTGTGTTAAATCAACGGGAAATCCATAAGTATCATATAATAGGAATAATAGCTCTCCAGATATTTCTTTACGCCCTGATGTCTTATTTATTTTTGTAATATTTTTATCCAATATTTCTAACCCGATATCTAGGGTTTCAGCAAATTTTTCAATTTCATTACTTAGAATTTTCTTGATTAATGACTCATTATTTAATTCCTTATATTGATTTGATAGAGTTCTTATAAAAACTGGTATTATTTCAATTAATTTTTTTGTATCCATTTCCAGTTTCTGTGAGTGCCTAATCATTCTTCTAATAATTCTCCTAAGAACATAACCATGGCCCTCGTTTGAAGGTCTTATTCCTTCTATTATCAAGAATGATATTGATCGAATATGATCTGAGATAACCTTTATGGAACTTGATTCATTGTAATATTTTTTATTTATACTATCCTTTATATATTTTGTTATTGGCGTGAACAAATCAGTATCATAGTTACTGTGTTCGTTCTGCATCACAGCTGAAATCCTCTCTAAACCCATTCCAGTATCAACAGAAGGCTTTGGTAGGTCTATAATCTTTTCGTCTGATATACGATTGAATTGCATAAAGACTAAGTTCCATATCTCAACGTATCTCTCGCCCTCATCTCCATGGCCTGGAGGATTTCCTTCATATTCTTCTCCAAAATCATAGAAAATTTCTGTGCATGGACCGCAAGGTCCAACATCACCCATACTCCAAAAATTATCGTTTGTATCTATAACTGACAGCCTACCCTCATCAATGCCAATCTTTTTTAACCAGATTGTTTTTGTTTCATTGTCAGAGCTATGAACAGTAATCCAAAGTTTTTCGATTGGAATTTTTAATTCATTTGTTAAAAAATCCCATGCATACTTAATTGCATCATCTTTAAAGTAATCTCCAAAGCTGAAGTTGCCAAGCATTTCAAAGAAAGTATGGTGTCTATTTGTATATCCTACATTGTCCAAATCATTGTGTTTTCCGCCGGCTCTCATACATTTTTGACTTGATACCGCTGACTTAAATTTTGAATCTTTGAGTCCTAAAAAAATATCCTTAAATTGAACCATCCCAGCGTTTGTGAAGAGTAAAGTTTTATCGTCACTTGTGGGTATTATTGGGCTTGAAGAAACGTAGGTATGCCCCTTTGACGTAAAGTAATTTATAAATTTATTTCTAATATCTGAGCTACTGTATTTCATTATGCTTAATATTATTTATTACTTTAAGTATGATATTGTCCTCAAAACCCCTTGACTTAAAATGATTGACGTACTTCATTAAAATTTTTTGATCCTCTAAATTTTTTTCTGTAATTTTTGCATTAGCCAATTCGAGCAGAACCTCATAATCATCGCTAAAGCTTGAAAGGTTATTATTTATAATTTCTGAACTTATACCATTTGATTTTAGCTCATATATAATTTTTTTTACGCCATACCCAATATTTTGTCTATATCGAATATATTCCGTCGTGTATCTTTGGTCAGACTGATATCCAGAATCATTCAGCTCATTCAAGACGTCTATAACAATACTTTTTTCAAATCCTTTGTTAATTAATTTATTTTTAATTTGATGTTTAGAGTGTTCTCTCATAGCAAGAGACCTTTGCGCTGAGGCTAAGCATTTATCGTAATCAGACATTCTCCTCTTCTTTTTTGTCTTTTTTTGAAGCGCTACCATTTACTGTCTTTTTCTCGGGCGATGGTGAAATTATTTCATTTAGTTTTTTTTCAATAGTCTGCAGCGCTTCGGGATTATCTTTTAAGTAACTCATAGCATTATCTTTTCCTTGTCCGATTTTATTGCCGTCATAACTATACCAAGAGCCTGCTTTTTCAATAATTTTATTTTCAACCCCAAGATCAATAATTTCTGCGACCTTGCAAATTCCTTCTCCATACCTAATTTCAAATTCAGCTATTTTAAAAGGTGGTGCAACTTTGTTTTTAACAACTTTGACTCTAGTCTCATTGCCTAATATTTCGTCTCCCTTTTTGATGGCTCCTGTTCGCCTTATATCCAATCTTACTGAGGAGTAAAACTTCAAAGCGTTTCCTCCAGTTGTTGTCTCAGGATTTCCAAACATCACTCCTATTTTTAGTCTTATCTGATTAATAAAGATAACTAGAGTATTGGATTTTTTTATACTGCTAGTTAGTTTTCTTAAAGCTTGAGACATGAGTCTTGCTTGTAGCCCCATGTGACTTGAACCCATTTCACCTTCAATTTCTGCTCTTGGAGTTAGTGCGGCAACAGAGTCAATTACAATTATATCTATTGCGCTTGAACTAATAAGCATGTCAGTTATTTCAAGTGCTTGCTCCCCCGTGTCAGGTTGCGAGAGAAGTAAGTTGTCGACGTTTACACCAATTTTTTCTGCATAATCAGGGTCTAATGCGTGTTCAGCATCGATAAAGGCTGCAGTACCTCCCAGTTTTTGGCATTCTGCGATTACCTGTAAAGTTAAAGTTGTTTTACCGGATGATTCTGGTCCATAAATTTCAACAACTCTCCCCTTTGGAAGACCCCCAATACCAAGAGCTTGGTCAAGAGTGAGTGATCCGGTTGAAATTGCTTCAATTTTTTCTCTCGGGCCCTCGTCGCCCATACGCATAACAGCGCCTTTACCAAATTGTCTTTCAATTTGACCAATTGCTGCTTTTAAAGATTCGATTCTCTCGTCAGACATAATTTAATCCTGTAGTTTAGTAAGTAAATTATTACATATTTTACCTTAACTTGTCTTGCTTTCAGTTACACAATTAAGAACAATTTGAATTCCTTTTTCGGCAGCGCTATAACGAATATTATTTCTATCGCCATTAAATTGGCATCTTTCATGATATTCATATCCAGACCTATCAACATATGAAAAATGGACTATTCCAACTGGCTTTTCGTTGGTGCCGCCCTCAGGGCCAGCAACCCCTGTAATACTTAAACAAATATCTGCGTGGGAAAGTTCTAAAACTGATTTACTCATCTCATTTGCTACTTCTTTACTAACAGCGCCATATTTTTTCAATATTTTATCTCTCACCCCAATAACCTCCTTCATCTGATTACTGTAAGTTACGAAACTGCCATAAAACCATTTTGAACTGCCGCTGTAGTCAGTACATATCTTAGATAGTAAGCCACCCGTACAAGATTCGCATAAAGATAATTTTAGCTTGTTCTCAACTAAAATATGACTTACATTTTGTAATATCTTATCAAAGTTAATTGTCATATCATAAATAAAATGATTGGTATTAATATATTTTATAAATTATAGATTAAATAGAGTTTTTATGAAAAGTTTTTGGGAAAAAGCAATTGAAAAGCATAGAAAAGGTAAAGGAATTAAAGCAAGGACAAATAGAGGCCCAAAGATTAAAGCTTCTGCCATATATGGGGGGATGGGTGAAAGAGAAATTCAATTAAGATTAGAACTTCATCTTGAGCCAATCTTATCCAACCAAAAAAGTGTTTTAGAACCAGCGAGAGATTTGTGTATGTTCAGTATGCAAGATCAGGAGCGTTTCATAGAGACCGTAGGAGAAATCTGTAATACAAATATGGAGTTGGCTTATGAATTTTGTCATAACGGCGTTGAGTCACTAAAAAATCTTGATGAATCACAGTGGCAACAATGGATTAATACAATCGTTAAAAAATATAACGATGGAGGGATTGAAAATTCAGTAAAGCAAATGAAAGATATTTTGTTTTATTTAGATGAATTAGCGGGAACATCAACTAGCATAGATTTTGAAGACTTTTCTAAAACAATCGAGTCCTTGTTAACTGGATTGAATGGAAGACCCTTAAAAGTTGAAACTGCAGAAAATATTTATACAGACACTGAGACTGTTTACTTGCCTGAGAGAATATCTTCGCAGAAAACAAAAGAAGATAATTTTAGTCTCATAAAAGCAAGTGCGATACACCTTTGGGCGCAAACCTACTTCGGAACATGGAGAATAAAAAAGAAAGATTTTGCAAAGTTTGATGATATGGAAAGAGCAGTAAAAGCTTATCATTTTCTTGAAACAATCCGACTTGATGAAAGAATTGCAACAGAGCTTCCTGGAATAGGTAGAATTTTAAACAAACTTAACCCAAAAGATAAAATAAAATCATTATCAAAAAATTTTAAGAATGCTATAGAAATTTTAGAAAAAGATAAATCTACAAATTTAGACTCATTAGATTTAGTTGAATCTATAATTCATGATTTGGAAAAAATACCTAAATCACCATATGCCGGTGAACTAAATCTTGAGAGTGTTTTGTCTATAACAAATGAGAGAATAGATCAGGATAAGGTAAGTTTTGAAAAAGCCCTTGAAGATCTCCATGATCAATGGAGAAAAGTTGAGGAAAGTCCGGATGAAGCTAGCGAAAATGATAGCCAAGAAAGTAATGAGAAAACTTTTTCTGTATCAAAAGAAAACGAGGATAATGAATATGATGTTGTTTTAGAATACGGCGATACAAGTATTTCTCCACCAGAAAATGTTAAACAAATTATGGAATCTATAATTCAAGATTTTGGTGAAATTCCTGAAGAATATTTGGAACCTGCGGGAGATGGTGGTTACAATGCTGATCCTGATAATGAGGAAACCGGAAATGATTACGATAGCTCTGACTATGAATTCGCTTACGATGAATGGGATCATGCTAGACAAAAATATAGAAAAGATTGGTGCAAGTTGAATGAAAAGACCATTCTTGAAACTAGTAATAATTTTATAACTGAAACTTTAAAAAAACATAGAGGTCTTTTGAAAAATCTTAATAGAACTTTTGAAGCTTTAAGGCAAGATGACAAACGATCAAAAAAACAAAATTATGGTGACGATATTGATTTAGATGCTTTCGTTGACGCATATATTGATTTAAAAAAGGGAAAAGAAGTTGATGAAAAACTATTTATAAAATTAAATAAAGTTGAGAGAAATGTAGCAGTAATGTTCATGATAGATATGAGTGGCTCAACCTCCGGCAACGTAAACATTGTTGAAAAGGAATCATTGATACTACTTTGTGAATCGTTAGAAATTTTAGGAGATACATATGCAATCTATGGTTTTTCAGGTAAAACAAGAAACAATTGCGAAGTTTATAAGATAAAAGATTTTGAAGAAAAATATGACAATTCTGTAAAAAATAGAATATGTAATATAGAAGCTATGGATTACACAAGAATGGGTGCAAGCATAAGACACTTGACAATGTTACTTAGTAAAGTGGAAGCAAAAACTAAACTTCTAATCACATTATCTGACGGCAAGCCAGACGATGTAGATGGTTATAGGGGTCAGTATGGTATTGAGGATACGAAAAAAGCTCTCATTGAAGCCAGGTTTTTAGGAATTCATACTTATTGTATAACAATTGATGAGGAAGCAATGGATTATTTACCTTATATGTATGGAAAAAATAATTTTGCTGTGATAAACGAAGTAGGAAAGCTTCCTTTAAAGGTCTCAGATATATATAGAAAAATTACTTTGTAAAATGAAAAAATATATATTAATTTTTGTTCTATTATTTTTATCGTCATGTCAAAATAACTTGTTAACAAATATTGCAAAAACTGATATTGATATTGTGACAGAAATACATGTTATTAACGCAAAAAGTTACATAGAAGATTTAATTATAAAGTTATACAAAATCAACCCAGTGTATTTAGATAAAAATGAAAATTTTAATAGTGTTTCTCAAGTTATAATAGATATTTTTAAGGAGACGGATATTAAAAATGTTGATAAATCTGGACAAGAAAATATAAATTTTATACTTAAAGGTTTTGATAAAAGTTTTAGAGGGGATAGGATTTATTATATATGTAAAGGGCTTTATGGTATGATAAATGCGTCTTATAATTATAAAGATAAGTTTTATCTTACAGACCCAAAACTTGATCCACAGAAGCTGATGAATACTGCAATAAATATTGAGACCTTAGTTTGGAGGCTTAGTAATTCGAAAAATAAAAATAAATTACTAATTAAAACAAATAATATTGATAATGATAGATTAAATCTTAGTTTTGAACGTCTTTTTGGGAAGCTAATAAATAATCAAGAAAATATGGCGCGGATAGTATCGTCACAACAAGGTCGTATGATTCAAAAAGCTGCAAAAGGAATAGTCTCTTCAATATTTTTACCTATAGGATTTTAAATGAAAAAAATACTAATCATATACTACAGCAAAAATGGATCAACGCAGAAGATGTCTGAAAAGATATCAAGAGGAGTACAATCATCTGAAAATGTTGAGCCACTAATTAGAACTGTTCCTGAGATTGAAATGTTAAACAAAGAAGAGCTTGCAAATGGAGATGGCGTGCTTTATGCAACAAATAAAGATTTGGATGAATGTGATGGATTAATAATTGGATCGCCAACACATTTCGGAAATATGGCCGCACCCATGAAAAACTTTTTAGATGGAACAACATCAGAATGGTTTAACGGAACATTAAGTGGAAAACCTGCGGGTGTTTTCACATCTACATCAAGTATTCATGGTGGGCAAGAAACCACTTTAATAACTATGATGATTCCACTTCTACATCATGGGATGATAATTTCTGGAATTCCATATAGCGAAAAAGATCTTGGAAATACCACAACTGGGGGCACGCCATATGGACCAACCCATTTTGCTTTTAATAATAAAATCGAATTATCAGATCATGAATCAAAATTATGTTTTTCTTTTGGGGCAAGAATTGCCGAGCTTTCAAAGAAACTATGAGAAAATTAATTTTTTTTGAATATTTAACTTATCTGTCAATTGTCTCTTTAATATTGATAATAACAATATGGAACACTTTTCTTTATCCTTCAGAAAATCTTCCGCGTATAATTCCAACAATTATATATAATTTACCATTGCTAGTAATTATGTTTAAACTAAAAAAAAATAAATTTAGTACATACATTATTACATCGTATGTAATGTTATTCTATTTTGTAGTTGGAGTAGGCAATACAACAACTGATAATACATTCCTATTAGGAATAGTTTTATCAATAGTAAGCTTAACAGCTTTTATCTGTGCGATATTATATGTAAGAGAAAAAAATAGAATATCAATAGAGAATAGATCTTAAATTTTTCAAAGTAACTTTCTTATTTGTAGATAGTGAATAACTTCCAATTTTATGTATATCATCTAACAAAGATTTTATACTTCGGTCTCTATTTTTCATAAGGTAATCGCATGATTCAGGAACTATATTATACTCGTGCTCAATAATTGTTTTTTTTAAAATTTCTATTTTTATTTTATCTGTTGGCTCTTCAATATTTAGAAGAAGAGACCAAGACAATCTAGATTGAAGATCCTGTAAATTCACAATATCCTTTGCTGGTTTAGTTGTAGAAGTAAAAATAATTTTTTTTGAGCTTTCTAATGCTTTATTTATCAAAACAAAGATCTTAAATTCCCAATCTTTTTCTCCAAAAATACTATTAATATCATCTATACAGATTAGATCATAATTCTCAAAACCATTTAGAATATCGGGTTTAAAAGAATTTTTCTCTTTAAGGGGTATATATATGCAATTTTTACCGCTAAAAAAATTACATGCAGAGTGTAAAATATGTGATTTGCCAAAGCATTTCTCGCCTTCTAAATATATTTGGTGATGTTTCCCAGAAAAAATCTCTTTTATATTCTTAATAATTAGATTATTTTTGCTGCCATTTAAAAAAAAATTATTAAAATTTTTTTTTATATTTTTCTGGTATTGGATTATAAGTTGATTCATAGGTTTGCAGAAAATCTGTAAGACTTCAGACTTATATAGGATTTGTAACCATGAATATATTCAAATAAGCTAAATATTGAAGTAAAGATTACCGCGTTTGTTAGGTCCTGTATAAACTCTATAGAGCTTAAATTATTTAGAAAAAGTAGACAAATTAATACGAGCATAATTTGTATAAAAGTATTTATTTTACTTAAAAACAAAGGTTTAATCATCTCGTTACTTGTAAAACTATTATTATTTAAAATCCCTGCAAATATAAATAAATCTCTTAGCAAAACTATTAAAAAAAGATAATATGGTAAAACATATATCATGCATAAAAAATAAAATGATGTGTTAATCATTATTTTGTCTGCTATTGCGTCAAGATATGACCCAAAAACGGATTCGCATTTAAAATTTCTTGCAATTATTCCATCTAAAGCGTCAGATAAACCCATAATTAAAAAAAGATACAAACAAGCTATATAATTTGAGTTAATTAATAAAAAAACAAATATAGGTATAAATAAAATTCTTATTCCGCTAATGATATTTGGTATATAATTCATAATTATTATTTTAGTATATTGTTAAATTAATTTAACACAATTCGAGCCCAATAATGTCAAATAAAAATAGTGTTAAGAATCAAAAAGTTACTTATAAAAAGTCAGGTGTGTCAATAAAGGGAGCTGATAAACTTATTGAACGAATAAAGCCTATATCAAAGAAAACATTTGATAAGAATGTTCTAGGAAATATAGGTGGTTTTGGAGCGCTATATGATTTCTCAAGCCTTAAATACAAGAATCCTGTTTTAGTTTCAGGCACAGATGGTGTTGGGACAAAATTAAAAATCGCTTTAAAAACCGGAAATTTAAAAGGTATAGGGATAGATTTAGTAGCGATGTGTGTAAACGATATAATTTCGCAAGGTGCGAAACCTCTTTTTTTTCTAGATTACTTTGCGACTGGTAAAATAAATTTAAAAAAAAATATTGAGATACTTAAAGGTATAGCAAAAGGATGTAAAAAAAGCCAATGTGCATTAATTGGGGGAGAAACAGCTGAAATGCCGGGATTATACAAAAAAGACGATTTTGACTTAGCTGGTTTTTGTGTCGGGGTTGTCGATAAAAAAGACATACTTCCTAAAAAAAATATTAGGAAAGATGACATAATAATTGGTTTAAAATCAAGCGGGTTTCATTCAAATGGATATTCTTTAATAAACTATCTTTTAGAGAAGAAAAAAATAAGCTTAAAGAAAAGAATTAACAATACAACATATGAAAAAATTCTTAGCAAGCCAACAAAATTATATACAGATATTTTGAAGCTAAAAAATTTTAAAGATATAAAAGCTATTGCTAATATTACAGGTGGTGGCATGACTGAAAATATACCAAGGGTACTTCCAAAAAATACATCGGTTGAAATTGATTTAAAAAAGGTTGAACTTCCAGTAATTTTTAAGGAAATTCAAACTATAGGTAATATAGATTATGAAGAAATGTTAAAAGTATTTAATTGCGGTATAGGAATGATTGTGGTTGTTAGCAATGTTAATGCTGATAAAACTATTAAAAATTTAAAATCTTTAAAACTTAATTCAAAAATAATTGGTAGAATTATTTCAAAAAAAGGTCAACAAAAAGTTATATATAAAAATAAATAAATATGAATTCAGTTAATATACTTTTCTCAGGTAGAGGTTCGAACGCAGATTACATTATTTCTTTAATTCAAAAAAAACAATTAAGTTTTAGAATAAAAAATATCATTTCAAATAATAAGAAAGCTAAAGGAATTGAATTACTTAAAAAGTATAAATTACCTATTAATATACTTGATAAAGAAATTTTAAGTGATGAAGATTATAATCAATATCTTTTTGAGATTCTTGATCCAATGGAAGGAGATATTTTATTGTTATGTGGATATATGCTAAAAGTCCCAGGTTTCATTATAGACTCATATAAAGGTAATGTGATAAATATACACCCTTCCTTATTACCCAAGTACAAAGGTCTAAATACACATAAAAGAGTGATTGAAAATAAAGACAAAAATCATGGGTGTACAACTCACTTTGTGAACGACGATATAGATTGTGGGCCGATAATAGCCCAATATAAAATATTGGTGGAAAAAGATGATAATGATATCACTATAGCGGATAGGCTTCTAAAGAAAGAACATGTTCTTTTTTATAAAACTTTAAAACTAATTGAAAACAAAGAAATTTATTTAAAAAACGGCGAGGTTTACTACAAAGATGTAAAGCTTAAAGAGCCAATAGTATTTTCTTAAATTATTCTGTGATCTAAGCATGGGAAGTTAGATCTTAATTTTTTTAAAGACTCCAAATTTATATCATTAACAACAACACCAGACTTATTTTTTAAAATTCCTAGTGTTTCACCCCACGGGCTTACTATAATAGAATTACCATAGGTTTCTCTTCCACTAACATGATATCCACCTTGGGCACTTGCAGCAAAATAAACAAGGTTTTCAATTGCTCTGGCTTTAACAAGATGCTCCCAATGGGCTTTTCCTGTAAAAGAAGTGAAAGCTGCAGGAAGACAAATAAGTTCAGCATCGTTATCAGATAATTTTCTAAATAGTTCAGGAAATCTCAAATCATAACATACAGACAAACCAATTTTACAAAATGGTGTTTCAACGACAACTACTTCTGTTCCATTTAAGTAAATGTCTGATTCTCTATACTCTTCATTTGTATCAGGTAAATTCACATCAAATAAGTGCATCTTAGAATATGTTGAAACTATTTCACCCTTATCGTTGTAAACAATACAAGTTGAAAAAACTTTTTCCTTTGTATTTGATTTTATCGGAATAGTACCAGCCACAATCCATACTTCATTTTTTTTTGCTTGCTTGCTTATAAAATCTTGAATTCGGCCTTCTCCTAAATTCTCTTGTATATTAAGATATAGAAAATCTTTTTCTGCCATCATCGCAAAATTTTCTGGTAAGACAATTAGTTCAGCTCCATTATTTTTTGCGGTATCAATATATTTTGCAATTTCATTTAAATTTGCTTCTACATTTGGGCCTGATGCTATTTGTACACATCCTATTCTAAAATTTTTCATTGAAACAGCTCCTCGACATCGTCTAAAGCGTCAGTCTTTTTATCTATAATTTTTATTTTTGGATCGTCCCAAGTTCCTGTAACTTTATATTTTATTTTTATAAGATCATTTATATCTCTTCCAAAAGCTTTTGCAAGCTTCTCAGCAGCAAAGGTTGCAGCTGCAGTTATTGGGCCACCTAGGAGCGCTATTGCAGGCAAAGTTTCACCAAATTCGGGACTAGCTATTACCTGCATATCATAAGTTTCATCAATATAGTTTGTCGTTCCTACAGTCAGTAATTCAGCAGAAGGACCCTTGATCAATAAATTCGTTGTAAATATATTTCCACTATCTAACCTGAAATCACCATTTAAACTATTAAAATAAAATCCATTTTTTGTAACATCATCAAAATCAAGAGATAATCTTTTAGCAAGAAGATCAATGTTGAATAGGCCAAATATTCTAGTTGCCCTATTCCCAACTTTTTTCAATCTACCATTTTTCATACTAGTAGAAAATTTCCCATATGCTCCTTTCATACTAAAATCAAAAAGATCACCTTGCCAGCTAATATCAAGATCGCTATCCATTGAAGCATCTCTTAGGCTGTGATTAAAGCTCCAATAATTTAATAAATTTTCAAGGTTTTTGGTTTTTAAATTTACTTTAAATGAAGATATGTTATTAAACTCAACTTTACCAGAAGCCTTGAGCTGCATATAATTATTAACTGAAGAAACTTCGTTAAACAAAAATAAATTTTTTGATAAATAACCTTTAAGTTTTAAATTATCAATGATTAATTTATCATTAATAAATTTTTTAAAAAAAATATCAACTTTGTTTACATAAGATAAATAACTGATTTTATCACTTTCGGACATCATATTTTTCCATTCATCGAGATTCAGCATATCAATATTGCCAACAAGATTTATATTTGATTCAGGCATTTTGCTTTCTTTTCCAGAGAAATTTATGTAGCCGACTGGATTATTTAAAGTTAAAAATTCAGCTAAAATATTATTATAATAAATTTTAAAATTTTTTGGTTTAAAATTATTTAATTCAAAGTCTACATTTGTTTTTATTTCTGTATTTTTCTCTTTAAAAAAAGGTTTAGGATAAAAAATACTGACTCCATTTAAATTTGATCCTAACTTTACCTTTATTATAGGTGATTTACTATTAAAGTTAGGAAACTTTATACTATAATTTAAATTTGTTTCACCATTAATATTTTTATTAATCAATTTATTTGTAATATATTGAGAGATGTCAATTTTTTTTGTTCCGGAAATAATAAAATTATTATTTGAATCTGTTTTAAGATCAAATTTCAAATTAATATTATTGTAATCTGCATTTATAAATTTATTATTTTTTGTGAAGAATTTACTATCTTTATAAAGTATTTCCCCATAAATATTATTAAATTTGTTTTCGTTATCACCAATATAACTTACATTTTTAAGTTTTATTTTACTTTGGTAGATGTTTTTTTTATTATTAAATGCAATTTTAATTTTTATATCAGTTTCAGAATTGCCTCTGATTTTTTCTACTTTTTTTTCGCTTAATTTTGTTAAATTTGCTTCGTTTGAAAATTCTAAAAGATTTCTGAATGGACCATTTAGTTGTCCTTCAATCCATAACTCTGTATTTTTTACATCATTTATATATAGATTCCCGTCTGATAATACGGTATCTAAAATTTTAAAATTTTCAGATTTGAAGAATGCTTTATTCCTTTTAAAATATGCGATTCCATTTATATTTTTGAATGGTATCCATCCCTTTTTATAATCCACATCTAAGTCCTTTATAGGAAACTTTGCATAAGAGATACCAGATAAATCAACATAAAAAGGATATTTAGATAAGCTACCTTCAATATATACATTTCCACTTTTAGTTGAACCTTTTAGAAAAGATTTTTGAAAGTATTTTGCCGTGTCAATTTTCATGAAAGTCTTTGGTAGATAATCAGTTATATATCTCATATCTACATAATCAACATATGAAGAAACTTTAATTTTATCTTTGTTTTTATCAATTAAGCCATTAAATGTAACATCAATCTCATTATTAGTTAATTTTAAGTTATAAAAATAAGTTATTGGGGTTAAATAATTTGTAATTCTGATATCTCCTGTGACCCTTTTAAATTTTAATTTATTTCTAAGGAGTAAATTATCACTAAGAATTACATCGGCTGAATCAAAACTCACTAAAGTATCACTAGAGTTTGAAAACACAGATCCTGTGAAGCCACTGACAAGAAAATTATCATAAGTAAAATTTGTATTTACAAAAACACCTGATAAGTGATAGTTTTTTAAAGGTTTATCGACATTAAATTTAACTTTAAATTCTTTTAAGGTTGATGCAAATACAAATTTATTTTTAGGTAAAAAATTAAAATCTTTTCGTAATTTTTCTGTATCAACTTTAATATTTTTAACAAATATAGAAACATCTTTCTTCACAGTATTATAACTAATTGAAGATTCTATTGATTCATATGGATTATCATTTTTAGAAAGAAAGTATAATTCATTGAACTCAAATCCTATGCTATTTTCAGAAATATTTCCAAATATTATCTTTGAATTTAAATTTTTTATGTGATTATTATTTAAAGTTATATGAGATCTCTCTATTGATTCAATAGTTATTTTATTGTCTATGAATTTTCCTTTATTGTATTCACCAGATAATATCAAATTTAAATTTTTACTTTTAATTGTAATGTTTAAATCCTTGATAAAATCTTTAAATTCATAATCAAAACTTCCTTCAATTTGCGCTTTATATTCTAAATTTTTCGGCTTTCCTTCTTCAAATATTAGGTTTGAAATACTTGCTTTGACTCTTTTATTATTTTCTAATTTTGTGTCGAAGTATATATTATTATCTCTTAATATAATATTTGCATCATTTAGGTTAAATTTCTCTCCCTTATATGATATTTGAAAATTAGATTTTCCAATTTGCATATCATCTACACTAATAGAAATTTGATTTTTGGAATTTTTTAGTTTTTCGATTATGTTTTCTAAGCTATTTTTATATTGGACATTTTCTATATATATTGATTTTATTACTGGCTTAAAAAATAAAACAGTTTTGTAAATATTAATTTTTAAATCTACTAGTGCAGGAAAAGATATATTATCTTTATAATTTTTTTTTGGATTTTTTATTTTAATTAAAAGAGAAGGATAAATGCCTCGCCAATCACCAATAACCTCTTCTATTTTTATTTGTGTGTTTTGGTTACTATTAATGAAATTTTCAAGAAGATAATGGTTTTTTTCTAAATATTCAACTGAGTATCTTGCTAACGAGAGAGATATAGCTAAATAAGCAAAAAAAACGTAAATTGTGTATCTAAAAAAACTCATTTTTTTACCTATGATAAGGATGATTGTTTATTATACATATGGATCTATATAATTGCTCAGATAAAATAATTTTGACTAATTGGTGAGGGAAAGTTAATTTGGATAAAGACAATAAAGTATCAGCTTTATTTTTTACAAGCTCAGGTAAACCATCGGGACCACCTATGAAGAAGTATAAATAGGAAAAGTTTTGTTGCCAAAACTGTAATTTCTTAGCAAATTCATTAGAGCTTATAACATGTCCGCCCGTGTCTAAGCCAATTAGAATAGAATTATCTTTTACATAAGATAAAGCTTTTTTACCTTCATTTGCATATATTTTTTTTTCCTTTTTTTTTGTAATAAAACTAATATCAATAAAATTAATCTTGTAAAAATTTTCAATTTGTTTTAAATATTTATCGGCGAAATTATTTAATAATTTATCATTCTTATTACAAATTGAAATTACAAAAATTTCCATAAATTTAATATGATTTAGAATCTGACTTATGTGTGCTATCTAGTGACCAGAGTTTTTCTAAATCATAAAATTCTCTTGTTTCAGATAACATAATATTTATCACTATGTCAAAAAGATCTATTAGAATCCAATCATTATTTGGCTCAATTCCTTTTATTAGTTTTGAATACCCTTTCTTTTTTAAATTATTTATAACAGAATCTGAAATAGACTTGATGTGAGTTGATGAAGTACCAGTACCCACTATTAGTAGGTCTGTAAAGTTTGATTTTTCACTAACATCAATTTTTACGATGTCTTTGGTTTTTAATTCTTCCAATGCTTCAATAACTATTAATTTTATTTGTTCGGTTGTACTCATAAATCAAGTTAAATCCGTATATAATTTGTTTCTCTCAATATAAGACAAAATTGAGCCAGGAATGAGACCCTCTAAGCTTTCTTTACAATTTATTCTTTTTCTTATATCTGACGATGAAATATTAATTGAAGGTGTTTCGTAAAAGAATATCTGTTTTTTTTCGTTTTTTTGGAAATCTATCTTGTTACTTGTAATTCTATCAAGTATTTCAAAATTCATTTTTTTTATTTCTTTAATATTGCTATCCGGGCGATTCACCACTATTAATCTAATATTATTTAGTATTTCATTATAATTGTACCAACTTTCTAAAGTAAGGAAAGCATCAAGCCCCATAATTAAGCATATGTCTTGGTTTTGTTCCTGCTCCTTAACAATTTGAATTGTCTCGTATGTATAAGAGATTCCTCCTTTTCTCATTTCCGTATCATCTGCAACAAATACATTCGTATCTGAAGCAGAAATGATAGACACCATGTTTAACCTATGTTCAATATCTGAATAAAAAACTTTATTTACGGGTGAATTATAGGTTGGAATTAACCTAATTTTATGAAAATCAAAGAGTTCTGAAAGCTCAAATAATGGGTTTATGTGCCCAAAATGTATTGGATCAAAACTTCCACCATAAACTCCGATCATATAAAATTATTATGTAGATTATTGTATAAATAGTTTACATTATGATCATAAGAAATAAAATACCTTAATTAATTGGGAATTATATATGGAAAATCATTATTTATTTTTAACAGGCAAATTAGCAAAAATATCCCTCGAAAAAGTTTTAAAGGATGTGTGTCAAAAAAATGATTTCACTTATGAAGTGATTGATATTGGAGTAAATGTTGCGGCATTGGCTACAATAGATATGATTACCAAAAAACTTAATCCAAAGATATCTCATAATGCAACAAAAATTATTATTCCAGGAAGATGTAGGGGTGACATTGACAAATTGTCAGAATATTTTAACAAGCAATGTGTTAGAGGGCCAGAAGAGCTTAAAGACATACCTAGTTTTCTTGGTCTTCAAGGAAAAGATTTAGATTTAAGCAAGTACGATACAAAAATAATTGGAGAAATAACTGAAGCGCCAAATATGAAAATAAGCGAGATAATAATTCAAGCTGAAAAATATAAAAATGATGGTGCTGATATAATCGATATTGGTTGTCTACCAAGTACAGAGTTTCCTCATCTTGCTGAAACAATTGAGGAACTAAAGAGAAATAATTTTATGGTAAGTGTTGACTCTCTAAATCCTGATGACTTGCTTAAAGGAGCAAATGCTGGTGCCGACTTTCTTTTAAGTCTTCAAGAAAAAACCATATGGATTATGGATGAAGTTGAATCAATTCCAGTAATAATTCCAGATTATCCAGAGGAAGAAGAAAATTTTTATAAGCTTATTGATCGCCTTATAAGTCATAATAAAAGTTTTATAGCTGACTCTATTTTAGAGCCAATAAACTTTGGATTTACGAATTCAATTGTAAGATATCAAAGACTTCGTAAAAGATATCCTGATATTGAAATAATGATGGGTATAGGTAATTTAACCGAACTCACTCATGCCGATACTGCTGGAATGAATGCGCTTCTTTTTGGTATGGCTTCTGAGTTAGACATAAGCTATGCTCTTTGTACCCAAGTAAGCGAACATTGTAACAAAGCAATTATTGAGGGAAATTTCGCAAGAAGAATAATGCATACAACAAAAAACTATAATATGCCACCCAAAGATATTTCTAATAAGCTTTTACATTTACATGAAAGAAAGCCGTTCCCCTATACAACTGAGGAGTTAAAAGATATGTGGTCAAATGTGAAAGATAAAAACTACAGAATATATGTCAATGAAGATGGTATTCACGTATTTAATAATAAAAACTTTTATACAGAAACAGATGCCGCTGAATTTTATCAATATTTGGATATTAAAAACGATGATGGGCATGCATATTATTTAGGAATGGAGTTGGAAAGAGCACAGATAGCCTTTCAACTAGGTAAAAGATACGATCAAGACGAAATGCTAAAATGGGGTTGTTCAGTTGATATTTCTGAAGATGACATTATGAAGTTTAAGAAAGCTGGGCACACAATGAGAAAAATTAAAAATAATAGCGAATCATAAAAAAATGGGATATGTAAGAGAGACGCTTGTCACAACAAAAAATCGTGATCAATCAATAAAGGTATCACCTTTAGGTGTATATATAGACAATAAGATATTAAAACTAAAGCCTTTTAAGCCATCAAAGTCACTTGAAAATATCATAAGAAATGGGTCGGGTGTTATTAACTATGTCGATGATGTTAGAATCTTTGCTTCATGTATCACAAATAGAAAAATTCAAATAAATTTTGAAAAAGTAAGCAAAATAGACTGTTCAAGAATAAAAAATGCTATATCACACACAGAGTTTATTGTAAAAGATATTCAAGATCATAATGAAAGACCTACTATAGTATGTAATCCAATTAACGAGGAAACGCATAAAATGTTTTATGGTTTTAATAGAGCAAAATCTGCTATTATTGAGTTATGTATACTTGTTTCTAGACTGGGTATAATTGAAGATAATAAAATCAAAAATGAAATTGAATATCTTAAAATAGCTATAGAGAAAACAGCAGGTCAGAACGAATATGAAGCATGGTATTGGTTAATCGAACACATAAAAAATTATAAGGAAGATTTGATAAAAAATGTCTAAGGTTCTTGGTAGTATAAAAAATCTCGACGAAGCAAAAACACTTCTAGATTCTGCAATAGATATAATTGATCTAAAAGACCCTTCAAAAGGAGCTCTTGGAAAATTAGAAGACTCAGAGATAAATTTAATATTAGAATTTATCAATAAAAAGAAACTTACAAGCTCAACCGTTGGGGATCTCCCAAATGACGAAAGCATTATCACTGATACTGTTCAAGATATATCTGAAACAAATGTGGACTTTATTAAGATTGGTGTTTATGGAAAAAATTATATTCAGACTATATGTAAAATAAAATCGAGTAAAAAATTAATAGCAGTTTTCTTTGCCGACAAGTATATACCAAACCTTACTGATCTAAAAACTTTAAAAGAATCTGGTTTTTCAGGAGTTATGATTGATACGTGTGATAAAATGCTTGGAAATCTATTTGATCATATTTCATTATTTGAGATAGAAGAATTTTTAAAATATACAAAAAAAATGGACCTCATTTCGGGTATTGCTGGATCTATAAAGCGAGAGCATTTAGATAGAATCCTAGAATTAAACCCAACTTATATTGGATTTAGAGGTGCATTATGTGAAAATAACAAACTACGTGATTCTTCTATCTCAAAACATAATGTTGAAAGTATCTTAAGCTTAATAAAAAAACCAACAAGAATATCTGCTAACGCCTAAAAACATTAATATGAAAGTAGATGGAGCTATATATGAATAAGAAAAAAATTACTGCATATAAAATATTATAGCCGTACCTTGAGATAGGTGTCAGACCGTTTCTTCCTTCTATACTCGATGTAATTGTACCCTCCTCATTAAAAGGTATTGAGTATAAAATCCTACCTCTTGGTGATATTATTGCAGAAATACCTGTGTTTGCAGCTCTAACAGAGTATCTCTGATTTTCAAGAGATCTCATTCTTAAAGCATCCAAATGTTGAAATGGAGCGAGCGAATTGCCAAACCAACCATCATTTGAAACATTGAAAATAAAATCAATATTTTTATCGTCAATTAAAGACTGTATAGAAAATATACTTTCATAACAAATTAAAGGAAATATTGAGTAATTACCAACAAAAATTTTATTTGGTATATTACCAGGCGCTAAGTCATATACATGTATACCAAGTAACTTATAAAAATTATCAAGATATTTACGAAAAGGTAGATATTCTCCAAAAGGAACTAAATGTTTTTTATGGTAAACATTTTTTGGTTCAGAAATGTTTATAATAGAGTTATATATATAATTGGAATCTTCGTAAAAAGTTCCAGTCAAAATAATTTTCTCTTTTGAAATTTTTTTTAATAAATTCTTATAGTACGAATCTTTAACTGAATTATAAGTAAATTGAAATGGTGATTCTGGCCAAAAGATTATTTCCGAATTTTCCTCCGATAAATTTATACTTTTATTTAATAGATAATTCATTCTTTCTAGATTATCTTTTTTTGAGTATTTTAATTTATTCTCTTTATTTGGTTGTATAATGGATAGAGTTATATTTTCATGCGATAAAAAAGTCCAATCTTTTTCGTAAATATAAAAGTTAACTGATAACATTAAAATAAATAACGATGAAAAAAACTTAATATTTTTTAATTTTACAAAAGAAATAAAAATTATCGAGATTAAAAAAATAATTAAAGTTAAGCCATGAACGCCAATTACAGGATAATAATATTGTAATGGAGAATCTAAGGCTGCTTGGCCAAAGTTAAACCAAGAGTATCCTGAGAATAAAATTGATCTTAGAATTTCAAATAGTGTAATTAGAATTACAAATATTATTAGTAAAAAATTTTTATGAAAATTAAACCTATTTTTCATAAAAACCATAAATATAGTTGGAATTACTACATATAATGATAAATAAATTATAAATAATAAAACTAAAAATATTGATATTATAATATTTATTTCTGTATAAAATTTTATGACGTTATTTAACCAATAACTTCCAATTGAAAAGTACCCGATTGAAAAGAATAAAGAGTTTAAAACTGATTCTTGCATTTTTTTAAAATCCAATAAAAGGAAGAAAATAGTTATACTAAAAAAAGATGCAAATAAAAAATTATATGGTGAAAAAGATAATGTATATACTCCACCTAATATAAGACATAAAATATATTTCATTAATTTTACCGTTAGTCTTTAATTTCGACTTGAATACTGTGTATTCTTCTTTGATCAGAAATTTTAATCTGAAACTTGAATTTATCGATAGCAATAACATCATGTGTTTTTGGTAATCCTTTAAATTTATGAATTAATAAACCACTTATTGTGTCGAAGTTAGAGCTTTTATAATTGCTATCAAAAAATTCGTTAAATTCATCTAAAGTAGTTGAACCATTTATACTGTAAGTTGTATTTTTTATTTTTTTGATATTACTGTTTGTTTTAATAGAGTCATGTTCATCTATTATATCTCCAACAATCTGTTCGAGAACATCTTCAATTGTAATTAGTCCTGAAACACCGCCATACTCATCAACTACAACTGCAAGATGATTTCTTCCTGATTTAAACTCACTTAATAAAACATTAAGTTTTTTTGTTTCTGGGATTATTACACTTGGTCGAATAATTTCTTCAATATCAAAATTTGTATTTTCTTTGCCCAAATACTTTAGTAAATCTTTTGCAAGTAATATACCAACCACTTCATCTTTATTTTCTAAGATAACGGGAAACCTTGAATGTGAGGAGTCAATTATTAAAGGAAGAATATCGCTCAAAGATGAATTTTTTTTAATTATTACCATATTAGTTCTTGGTATCATAATATCTTTAACTCTGGTTTCTTGTACCTTAAAGACACCTAAAAGCATTGAAAGTAATTCCATGCTAATATATTTCCTATCATGATATCTTCTTAATTGTGCAATTATTTTTTTTCTATTTAGATTACTTTCAAGATATCTTCTTAAAACATCTTTTATAAATTTCATATCTATTTAGATCTCATAAGGGTTAAAAATATTAAATTTTTCTAATATATCAATTTCTTTATTTTCCATATTTGTTTGTTTAGAAATATTTTCATGATCATATCCTAAAATATGAAGTGTGCTATGAATAGTAAGGTGGGCCCACCTTTGCTCTTTTGTTTTCATATAAAGTTCTGAGTCAGAGTTAATCTTTTTTGCACACATTGCGATATCGCCAAGAATTATCTTACCATTTATTGATAGGTTTTCAGCTGGAAAAGCAAGTGTATCCGATATCTTATCCTGGTTTCTATAAAGAATATTGAAATTCTTCATTTCTTCTTCGCTCACAATCTTAATAGTAATCTCAGCATCATTTTCATATTCAAATGCAGAGATCCATTTTTCAAATAAAGAATGGCTAGGAACGTATTCATGCTTTAATGAATTAATTACTAAGCATTTAATCATTATTTCTTTGTTTCATAAGCTTTTATAATTTTTCTTACCAGAGGATGTCTGAGCACATCTTTATCACTAAATTCGCAGACTCCAACACCTGGAATATCTTTAATAAGGGGTATAACGTGAACTAATCCTGAAAAAGCATTTGGTAAATCTATTTGCGTAATATCACCTGTAATAACTGCTTTTGAATTTTTTCCAAGTCTGGTGAGAAACATTTTCATTTGCTCTTTTGTGCTATTTTGCGCTTCGTCAAGAATTATAAATGAATTATTTAGGGTTCTTCCCCGCATATAAGCTAATGGCGCAACCTCGATTACACTATGATCAATCATTGAATTTAATAATCTAGTTTCCATAATAGTATTAAGCGCATCATACATGGGTCTCAAATATGGATCAATTTTTTGAGATAAGTCGCCAGGCAGAAAGCCCAAATTTTCCCCTGCTTCAACAGCTGGTCTTACTAACACTATTTTTTTCATGATGCCTAAATCTAAATAATGAAGTGCTGCAGCAATGGCTAAAAATGTTTTACCAGAGCCTGATGCGCCGATTGAAAAGACTAAATCATTTGATTTAATAGCATCAACAAAAACCTCTTGGCTTTTGTTTGAAATCTTTATTTTATAATTTTTAAACTTAAGAAATTTTACTGAATTTTTTTCTAATTCTACGCTGCTATCATTAATTTTTAATAAATTTGGATCATTTAAAAATTCTCTTAATTGGTCTAAAGAAATATCTTCATTTTCAATTGAAAGATAAAGTTTTTTTAAAGCTTTTGAGGCAATATCAATATTTTTTTTATTACCTTCTAAATAGAAAGAGCTGCCTCTTTGATTTATTTCAACATTAAAGCGCATTTCAATTTCCTTGATATTATTATTCAAAGGACCGCATAAGCTTAGCAATCTATTATTATCAACTGGATCAAGTGTAATTGAAATTTTTTCCATAGATATAAATAATTATTAGGATATTAATATTTCTCCTTTGAGAGACTTATTATTGAGTTCTGTAATTTGAATTTTGAGTAGCTCGCCTACTAAATTATCTTGTCCAGGTATATTGATAATTTTATTATTTGTAGTTCTTCCTGTAACCATATTTTCGTATTTAGACGATTTACCCTCAACTAAAACTTCTGCCTTTTCTCCAATAATTGATTTTGATCTATTTTTTGACAAGGAATTAATTGTATCTTGCAAAAATTTTAAACGATCTTTTTTTTCAGAGTCAGGCAAGCTGTCTTCAAGAGATGCTGCAGGTGTTCCTGGTCTCTTGCTATAAATAAAACTATAGGATTGGTCAAACTCAATATCTTTTATTAGCTGTATCGTCTTCATAAAATCCTCCTCCGTTTCTCCCGGAAAGCCTACAATAAAGTCAGAGGAAAATGTGATATCTGGTCGAGCTTTTTTGAGTTTTCTTATCACTGATTTATATTCCAAGACCGTATAACCTCTTTTCATTGCAGCTAAAACTCTATCTGAGCCACTTTGAATGGGTAAATGTAAGTGGCTCACTAATTGTGGAAGTTTTTCATATGCTAAATATGTCTGTTCATCAAAGTTATTAGGATGTGATGTTGTATATCTAATTCTTTTTATACCTTTATTCCTACACAAATAGAATAATAAAAGACCAAAGTTTACAACATTTCCTTCTCGATCCTCATAAAAGTATGCATTTACATTTTGTCCGAGAAGTATTATTTCTTTAGTACCATTTTCAACTAAATTATTAACCTCATCTAAAATGTCATTAAGAGGTCTACTAACCTCCGTTCCTCTTGTATAAGGGACAACGCAGTATGAACAATATTTACTGCATCCCTCCATAATCGTGACAAATTCTGAAAATTTTGATTTTGATAGTTTTGGCAAACTATCAAACTTTTCTATAAGTGGAAACTCAACATCTACAACTGTTTTTTTTGAGCTCAATGACTGCTCGTATATTTCAGGTAATCTATGGATTGTTTGAGGGCCTATTACCATGTCAACATAAGGAGCTCTATTTGAAATTTCATCACTTTCTTGTGATGCGACGCATCCTGCGACACCAATTACAAGATCAGGCTTATTCTTTTTCAACTTTCTCCAATTCCCCAATAAAGAAAATACTTTTTCCTGTGCTTTCTCTCTTATAGAGCAAGTATTTACAATCAATACATCTGCTTCTTCTTTTAAGCTTGTGCTTTGAAAACCCATTTTTTGAGAAAGTAAATCTTTCATTTTATCGCTATCGTATTCATTCATCTGACAGCCTTGGGTCTCTATATAATATTTTTTCTTCATAATTTAATTTTATTAATCCTCTAAACCTGCTCCTAATTTCAATAGTAAAAACAAAAGTGGCAAATATGCTACTATTGTAACTAATATATGAAAGTCTATAAAGACATTTGAAATAAACGCAAAGGGCAAAACCCAAAAAATATTAAAAAAGATCATGTATTTTGCAACATTTACTTGAGGTTTTTTGTTTTTTGACAGTAAATGAAACCCATGCGTCAAATGAGGTTTCGTTAAGTTCTTTTTTGTCACAGCTCGTACAAATAATGTATATGTAGCATCGGAGATGAAGACTGAAAGTAAAATTAACCATGTGTAAATGCTAATTATTGACTCAGATGCACTGAAAAAAATAAAAAAAGCTATAATAAAGCCAATAGATACACTACCAGTATCTCCCATAAAAATTTTAGCGGGTTGCCAGTTTCTAAAAAGAAATCCAAGACTTGCTAACGAAAATCCTATTAAATATAGATGCATATTTTCTTCAGGCTTGTTTAAGTAAGCTAAAAGTGCTGAGGCTGAAAATACAAAAATAGCTTGGGATCCAGCATAACCATCAACTCCGTCCATAAAATTGTATAAGTTCATTAGCCATACAGACAATACTACTGATAAAAAAATTATCAAAAAAGATGATTGGGTAAATGTGAAATCAGGTGCCCAATTTGTATTAATTTGAAAGTAGTAAATCAAAAATGAGGCTGATATAAATTGTATAATTAATCTTAAAGATATTTTTGTTTCTTTATGATCGTCGAGTAAACCAACCAGCATAACTGGTAAAAGTAAAATAAATAATATTCCAAGTGAAGTTTTATCAATTGTGTTGATAAAAGATAAGCCAATGATGAAAATTGCATAAGAAAATATTATTGCAAGTCCTCCGGCTGATGGTGTCGGTAATAAATGAGAGCTTCTACTATTAGGCGCATCGATAAACCATTGAAATTTTTTAAAAAGCAATTCGAAAGAAATGGATAATATATATGATAGTAGTATTGTTATAATAGCAAGGGTCAGAATCATTTAAAAATCTTTAGTTAATTATCTTTTAGAAAGGTATGTCGTCTTCAAAATCATCTTTTTTAGTATTATCTTTATTTGGGCTATTATTCTGACTTTCCGCGTCAGGAGAAAATTTATTCGTATTTAAGTCATCCATTTGTGCTGAACCACCACTTATAAAATTAAAAGACTCACCTATTATATTTGTCGAAAATCTTTCAACACCATCTTTTTCGTATTTGCTTGTTTCAAGCCTTCCCTCAACATAAAGTTGTTGGCCTTTCTTCATATATTGATCAATCACCTCAGCAGGCCTACCAAAAAAAACTACTCTATGCCATTCTGTTTTTTCTTTCTTATCTCCAGAATTTTTATCTGTCCAATTTATGGAAGTTGCTATACTTAAATTACACGATGTAACACCTGAAGGTGATGAGCGAAGCTCAGGATCTGCTCCAAGCCTTCCAAGTAAGATCACTTTGTTTACCCCAGCCATTATGTTGCCCCCCTTTCTGCATCCATTATACATTATTAAAATGAGTCAATTAATACTATACCTTTCGTATTAGTAGTACTATTCTATGCTTTGGTTACACAATAATATCATATGTAAATGCAGAATATAGTAATTAAGGGCGCTAGAAGCCATAATTTAAAAAATATTGATTTAACTATTCCACGAGACAAGCTAATTGTAATTACAGGATTGTCTGGATCGGGAAAGTCAACATTAGCTTTTGATACAATATTTGCTGAAGGTCAAAGGCGATATGTTGAATCTCTTTCAGCTTATGCCCGTCAATTCCTAACACGAATGGAAAGACCAGAAGTTGATCATATAGACGGATTGTCACCAGCTATATCAATAGAACAAAAAACAACTTCGCATAATCCAAGATCTACTGTCGGAACAATTACTGAGATCCATGACTACTTGAGACTTCTTTTTGCTAGAGCAGGAAATCCCGTTTGTCCAAAACACAAAAAGAGCTTAGACGGAAAATCTGCATCAGAAATAGTAGATGATCTTTTTGAAAAATATGAAAAAAACGAATCAATAATAATTCTTACCCCAATCGTGCAAAAAAGAAAAGGTGAACACAAAAATATAATTGATGATATAAAAGCAAAAGGATTTCTTCGGATTAGATTGAATAATGAAATTTATAATATAAATGAGATTCCTAAAATTGATCCAAAAAAAAATAATACTTTAGAGCTTGTGGTTGATAGATTAAAAGTTAAACAAGATTCAAAGATAAGAATTACCGAGTCAATAGAAACAGCCTTAAATTTTAAGACAGACTTAGTAACAATATACTCTAAAGATAAAGATAAAAATGAAAGCTATTCCTCAAAATTTGCTTGTCCACAATGCGGATACAGTATAGAAGAACTAGAACCCAGATTATTTTCTTTTAATAGTCCAGTAGGTGCATGTGGAGAATGCGACGGACTAGGAGTAAACCAATTTTTTGACGAAAACAAAATTGTAAATGATGAGCTTAGTTTGTCAGAAGGTGCAATTAAAGGTTGGGATAAAAGAAATGAATTTTATTATCAAATTATTAAATCCTTATCAAAGCACTATGATTTTGATACGGAAAAGTCATTTAGAGATCTAAGTAAAAAAACAAAAAAAGTTATTTTATTTGGTACAGAAAATGAAGAAATAAAATTTACCTACTATAACAATAATGGAAAAAAGATTTCGAAAATGCAAAGATTTGAGGGTGTAATTAATAATTTTGAAAGGAGATATAACAACACTGATTCTAATTTCGTTAGAGAAGAGTTAAATAAATATCTTTCAAAGCAAATTTGTGGAGAATGTAATGGTACAAGATTATCTGAGGGAGCTAGAAATGTTTTGATAGATGATAAAAATATTTCAGATATATCAGAGATGGCGATAGAAGATTCCTTAGAATTTTTTAAAAAACTAAATCTTCATGGTAAAAAGAAAAAAATTTCAGATAAACTTATAACAGAAATTTCATCTCGACTTGGATTCCTAAACAATGTTGGTTTAAATTATCTTAGCTTAGACAGAAGTGCTGAGACTTTGTCTGGAGGAGAAAATCAAAGGATTCGTCTAGCAAGTCAAATTGGTGCAGGGCTAGTTGGAGTCACTTACATACTTGATGAGCCTTCTATTGGCCTTCATCAAAAAGATAATGATAAGTTAATTGAAACATTATGTAATTTAAGAGATCTAGGAAATACAGTAATTGTCGTGGAGCATGATGAATGCACTATTAAGGCTGCGGATCATGTTATTGATATTGGTCCTGGAGCAGGATCACATGGCGGAGAAATTATTGCTGAAGGTAATCCAAAAGAAATAGAAAAAAATAAGAAGTCTATCACTGGCATGTATATATCTGGGAAAAGGGAAATTGAAGTGCCGAAACATAGATTAAAACCAAACAAAAAACATATTCAAATACAGGGTGCTTGTTCGAATAACTTAAAAAATATTGATATAAAAATTCCATTAGGCCTTATTACGTGTGTTACAGGCGTATCTGGCTCAGGAAAATCGACTCTAGTAAATGAAACTTTATACAAATTCTTAAGTAACAAGATAAACAAAAATAGTCACTCATATGGAGAAGTTAAGAACATTAAGGGCTGGGAAGACCTAGATAAAATTATAGAAATAAATCAAAGCCCAATCGGAAGAACTCCAAGATCAAATCCTGCAACCTATACAGGTTTATTTACATTAATTAGAGATTTATTTTGTTCAACAAAAGAGTCTCGCTCACGGGGTTATAGTCCAGGTAGATTTAGCTTTAATGTTAAAGGAGGAAGATGTGAATCTTGTCATGGGGATGGAGTAATTAGAGTCGAAATGCATTTTCTTCCAGACATATACGTGCAGTGCGATATATGTAGAGGTAAGAGGTATAATAATGCAACTTTAGATATTTTGTATAAAAATAAAAATATTTCAGAAGTGTTAGCAATGACTGTCGAAGAAGCATATTCATTTTTTGATAATGTGCCAACTATAAAAAGAAAATTGAAAACTTTGATTGATGTTGGTTTGTCTTATATAACGGTAGGACAAAATGCTACAACTCTATCAGGCGGCGAAGCACAAAGAGTAAAACTTGCTAAGGAATTATCAAAAAAAGATACAGGAAAAACACTATATATCTTTGATGAGCCAACAACAGGCCTTCATTTCCATGATGTAAATCAATTACTTAAGATAATTCATAAATTAAGAGAAAAAGGTAACACTATTATCATTATAGAACATAATCTTGATGTAATTAAAACAGCTGACTGGATTATCGATATGGGTCCAGATGGTGGTGTTAAAGGAGGTAAAGTTATTGGAGAAGGAAGTCCTGAAAAAGTTGCAACAATAAAAAAATCTTATACAGGTAAATATTTAAAAAAATTATTATGATTCTTCAACAGCTTCTTCTTTTTTATCGACAAGCTGAACAATTGCCATAGGAGCTTTGTCGCCAGCTCTAAATCCACATTTTAATATTCTTAGGTATCCACCTGGTCTATTTTTAAATCTTGGTCCAAGTTCAGAAAATAATTTTTTTACAGCATCTTTAGATCGAATTCGTGAAAACACAACTCTCCTTTTTGCGACAGTATCGACTTTTGATATCGTGATCAACCTTTCTACAAAGCCTCTTAACTCTTTTGCTTTTGGCAATGTTGTTTTAATTTCTTCATGTTCAATTAATGAAGCCATCATGTTTTTGAACATTGAAGTTCTATGTGATGATGTTCTATTAAGCCTTCTGCCAGAATATTTATGTCTCATAATTTTACCTAAAACTTTTTAGACTGATCTTGATCTTGTAAATTGCTTGGTGGCCAATTGTCTAATTTCATACCTAGAGAAAGTCCATAAGTTCCAAGAATATCCTTAATTTCTGTAAGAGATTTTTTACCAAGATTTGGAGTCTTTAAGAGTTCATTTTCGCTTCTTTGAATAAGATCTCCAATGTAATAAACATTTTCTGCTTTAAGACAATTTGCAGATCTAACAGTTAGCTCTAAATCGTCAACAGGTCTTAATAAGTTTGGATCGATTTCTGCTTCCTCTATTTTTTGTTCTTTTTCTTCTATAGCTTTAAGATCAACGAAAACTGAAACTTGATCGTGTAGTATAGTTGCTGCCTCTCTAATACATTCTTCTGGATCAATTGTCCCATCAGTTTCTAACTCAATAATTAATTTATCTAAGTCTGTCCTCTGCTCTACTCTAGCTGAGTCAACTTTATAAGCAACTTTCTTAATCGGGCTAAAGCTTGCATCAATTAATAAAGATCCGACAACTCTGTTTGAGTTATCTTTTCTTTGGTTAGCCGATGAATATCCTATACCTTCATTAACTTCAATTTGCATATTAATAGAAGCGCCCTCAGTGGTAATATTTGCAATAACATGGTCAGGATTAACTATTTCAATATCATTCTTTAATTCAATATCCGACGCTAACACTGGCCCAACTTCATTTTTTGATAAGGTTAGTGATGAACTTAGGTTACCATTCATTTTAAACGATATGTCTTTTAAATTTAACATTATGTCGATAACATCTTCTTGAACTCCTTCTATAGTGCTGTATTCATGTTGGACGCCATCGATTGAGACTTCAGTTACAGAAGATCCAACAATAGAAGATAAGAGAATCCTTCTTAAAGCACTTCCAAGAGTATGGCCAAAACCCCTCTCTAATGGCTCTAATGTAACTCTAGTATTATTTAATGACAAGTTCTCAATATTAACTATTCTTGGTTTTAATAAATTATTAAAATTTGACACAGTATATTACCTCTTTTATTTAGAATATAATTCAACTACTAACGACTCATTTATATCTGAAGGCAGATCCATTCTTTCAGGTATAGACTTAAAAACACCTTCCATTTTTTTACTGTCAACTGAAACCCATGATGACAAAGAACCAGCTTGATCACTTAAAGCTAATGAGTCTTTGATTCTTATTTGACTCTTAGATTTTTCTTTAATAGATATTACATCTTCAGCTGAGACTTGATATGAAGGTATGTTTACGATTATTCCATTTACTAAAATGGATTTGTGACTAACAAGCTGTCTTGCCTCTGCTCTTGTTGATCCGAAACCCATTCTGTAGACAACATTGTCTAGTCTGCACTCTAATATTTTAAGAAGATTTTCTCCAGTAGAACCTCTTCTCCTTGCTGCTTTTTTATAATAAAGTCTAAATTGTTTTTCAAGAACACCATATATCCTTTTTAATTTTTGTTTTTCACGAAGCTGCAACCCATAATCAGAAAGTCTAGCTTTTTTATCAGCATGCTGGCCTGGCTGACTATCAATTTTACATTTTGAGTCAAGAGAACGATGCTTGCTCTTTAATAATAGATCACTTCCTTCGCGTCTCATCAATTTGCATTTTGGTCCTATATATCTTGCCACTATTAAACTCTCCTTTTCTTTGGTGGTCTGCAACCGTTATGTGGGATTGGTGTGACATCGTTTATATCAGTAATCTTATAGCCAATATTGTTTAGTGCTCTTACTGCAGATTCTCGTCCAGGGCCTGGGCCCTTGACTAAAACAATTAAATTTTTTAAACCATATTCTTTACCCATGTTGCCAGCTTTCTCCGCAGCAACTTGTGCAGCAAATGGCGTACTTTTCCTTGATCCTCTGAATCCTGAGCCGCCAGCAGTTGCCCAGCAAAGTGTGTTGCCCTGTCTATCAGTAATTGTAACAATTGTATTATTAAAGGTGGAATTGATAACAACGATACCATCAGTTACAACTTTTTTAATCTTTTTTTTCGATTTTGTATTTGTTTTTGCCATAATAAATTAAATTATTTCCTAATAGCCTTTCTTGGCCCTTTTCTTGTTCGTGAATTATTCTTTGTTTTCTGACCCCTTAAAGGCAACCCTTTTCTATGTCTAATACCTCTGTAAGTACCAAGATCCATTAATCTTTTAATGTTCATTGTTACTTCTCTTCTTAAGTCACCCTCGATATTATATTTTGTTACTTCTGCTCTTAGTGTTTCAAGCTCGATCTCTGTGAGTTCTTTAATTTTAATTGAAGGACTTATATTAGAAGCATCACATATTTTCTTTGCCGTTGTGGCGCCAATACCATAAATAGACTGCAAAGCAATCACTGTGTGCTTATTATCTGATACGTTTATACCTGCTATTCTTGCCATTACTTTTCCTAAAATGCTATGTATTCTAACAATTTACATGATATCTTCAATCATTTTTATCCCTGTCTCTGTTTATGCCTAGGGTTAACAGGACAAATAACCCTTATTACTCCATTTCTTTTAATTATTTTGCATTTTCTGCAAATCTTTTTTACAGATGCTCTAACTTTCATCTTTTATACCCCTGTAAATTTGCTTTTTTCATTAAGCTTCCATATTGTAAATTCATCATATGTGACTGAAGCTGGCCAATAAAATCCATTATTACAACAACAATAATCAAGAGTGATGTTCCTCCAAAATAAAATGGAACATTGAGACCAATTATCAAGAATTCCGGTAACAAGCATACTAATGTTATATAAATTGCTCCTACTGCAGTAAGTCTAGTTAATACGCTATCAATATATTTTGAAGTTTGCTCTCCAGGTCTGACTCCAGGTATTGATGCTCCAGACTTCTTTAAATTATCCGATGTTTCCCTTGAATCATAAACCAATGCAGTATAAAAAAAGCAAAAGAAAATTATCGCTGCTGCATAAAAAGTAACGTAAATAGGTTGCCCTGGCGCAAGAGTTGAAGATATGTCTTTTAACCAACTCATATTTTCAGATGAACCTGCCCATTGTCCCAATGTTGAGGGAAAAAGGATAATACTTGATGCAAATATAGGCGGAATTACACCAGCCATATTTAGTTTTAATGGAAGATAACTTGATTGTGCTTGAACAAGCTTTCTTCCTTGTTGTCTTCTTGCATAATTTACAGTTATTTTTCTTTGCCCCCTTTCAATAAAAACTACAAAGGCTGTAACCGATACTGCCAATACTAGTATCATAACAACAAGAACTGAGCTTAGTTCACCAGTGCTCGCTAGCTCAAGAGTTCCACCGACAGCAGTTGGAAGTCCGGATACAATACTAATAAAAATAATTATCGATATTCCATTACCGATCCCTTTTTCAGAAATTTGCTCTCCAAGCCACATTAAAAACATTGTGCCTGTAACTAAAGTTATTATCGTTGAAAAAATAAATCCAGAACCACTATATAATGATATCCCTTGGGATTGTAATGCTACAGCTACACCTCCTGCTTGCAGTGTTGATAAAAGAAGTGTCCCATATCTTGTATATTGAGTAATTTTTTTTCTTCCACTGTCGCCTTCTTTTTTCAGCTCTTTTAAAGATGGCATTGTGGCTGACATTAGTTGCATAATGATTGAGGCTGAAATATAAGGCATAATTCCGAGTGCTAATATACTGAATCTTTCTAAGGCACCACCTGAGAACATATTAAACATGTCTATTATGGTTCCACTTTGTTGTTCAAAAAAATTAGCTAAAGCTGCAGGATTTATTCCTGGTACAGGAATATATGTTCCTATCCTATAAACTAAGATAGCACCAAAAACAAAAAGCAGCCTTTTCTTTAATTCTTCCATAATACTTATTCTTTTATATTTCCACCGAGATCTTCAATTACTTTTCTTACGCCCTTTGTAACGCTAATGCCTTTCAAGCTTACTTTAGAGGTCAATTCTCCTGATAAATAAACTTTTACTTTGCTAATATTATGAGATACAACTTTTTTTTCTTTAAGAAGATCAATATCTATAACTTTATTATTACCTTTAAAATTGAGTTCACATAGTTTAATTCTCTGAGTATCATTTCTCCTTGATTTAAATCCTATTTTAGGTAGTCTTCTTTGAAGAGGCATTTGTCCGCCTTCAAAACCAACTTTATGATATCCGCCTGCTCTTGATTTTTGGCCTTTATGTCCTCTACCTCCAGTCTTACCATTACCAGAACCAGTTCCTCTCCCGATTCTTTTGGCAGTCTTCTTTTTAACAACGGACGCGATTGTATTTAATTCCATATCTATTTCTCTACCTTTAATAAATAATTTATCTTGTTTATCATTCCTCTATTTTCAGGCGTATCAATAACTTCAACTGGTTTGTGAATTTTTTTTAAACCAAGTCCTTTTGCACAAGCTTGATGTGATTTTAATCTACCGCTTAAGCTTTTTATTAATGTAATTTTAATCTTCGACATTCTTTATACCTAGTATATGTTCGATTTTTTTTCCTCTCTTATTTGAGATATGCTGAGGTGATTCAACGGATCTCAACCCATTTACTGTAGCTTTTACAACATTTACTGGATTTGTAGTACCGATACATTTCGCAAGAACATTATTAATACCAAGAACCTCGAAAACGGCTCTCATAGCACCGCCAGCAATTATTCCAGTACCTTCTGATGCTGGCTGCATGTACACTCTAGCTGCTCCATGTCTGCCAACAAGAGGGTAATGCAAAGTACCATTTATTATTGGAATTTTTACCATATCTCTTCTTGCTTTCTCCATTGCTTTTTGAATAGCTAGCGGAACTTCTTTTGCTTTACCATACCCAACTCCAATCTTACCATTTCCGTCGCCTATCACTGTCAAAGCTGTAAAACCAAATTGTCTTCCACCCTTTACAACTTTTGCAACTCGGTTAACTTTAACTAACTTCTCTAAAAGTTCTTCGCTACCTTGGTATTTCTCTATATTTGATGACATATTTTTTTCCAATTAAAATTCTAAACCATTTTCTCTTGCTGATTCTGCTAATGCTTTAACTCTTCCATGATAGTTAAAACCACTTCTATCAAAAGCAACTTTCTTTATCTTTTTTTCTATCGCGCGTTCGGCGATAATTTTGCCAATAATTTTTGCTGTCTCTATATTACCTGTGTGCTTCAAATCTTTTCGAATATTCTTTTCTAATGTACAAGCTGAAACAACTATTTCTCCTTCTGGAGAAAAAATTTGAACATAAGTGTGCATAGACGTTTTATAAACAGTTAGCCTAAACTTATCTCCAAGTGCTAATTTACATCTTATTTTTTTTGCAGACTTTAATCTTGCTTCCTTACTTTTCATGACTATTTCTTTTTTGCCTCTTTTCGAATAATATTTTCATCACTATACTTTACTCCTTTACCTTTATAAGGCTCGGGTGGTCTGAAAGATCTTATTTCAGCAGCAACTTGCCCAACTTTTTGTTTGCTTATACCTTTTATATGAACTTCTGTTGGTGATGGAGTTACAATTTCAATATCATCTGTATATTCGTACACAATAGGGTGAGAAAAACCTAAGTTTAAGTGCAAAGCTTTATTTTTGACTTCTGCTTTGTAGCCGACCCCAACTAAATTTAGTTTTTTTTCAAACCCTTGGGTAACTCCTAAGACATTATTAAATATAAGCGACCTGGTCGTTCCAGCAATCGCATTTTTATCATCTTTATATTCCACATTTAATTCATTATCCGATTTTTTAATATTAATACTTAGATCAATATCCATTGAAATCTCTCCTTTTGGACCTTTAAAGGAAATTAATCCATCCTTGATATTTATATCAACTCCTTCTGGGATAATTACAGGTTGTTTTGCAATTCTCGACATTCAGTTACTCCACTGTACATAAAATTTCGCCGCCACAGTTTTGATTTTTTGCTGCATCGGCTGTCATCACTCCTCTAGAGGTTGACACAATAGCAATACCTAATCCGCCAAGGACTTTAGGTAAATCATTTTTACTCTTATATATTCGAAGACTAGGTTTGCTAACTCGCTTAATATTTGAGATAACAGGTTTTCCTTGGAAATACTTTAACTTTATCTTTAGTCTTTTTTTATTATTCTCCATTTCCTTAATCTCATAATCTAAAATGTAACCTTCTTCCTTTAATACAGATAAAATCGACTCTTTTGTTTTTGACATATCAGTACAAACAAAAGTTTTATTAACCATTTGTCCGTTTCTTATAATTGTAAGCATTGCTGCTATTGGATCACTCATACTCATAATTTTATTACCAACTGGCTTTAACTAATCCAGGAATATCTCCTCTCATTGCTGCTTCTCTAACTTTGATTCTTCCAAGTCCAAACTTCCTGTAAAAACCCTTTGGTCTTCCAGTAATAGCGCATCTATTAGTAATTCTCGATGCACTTGAATCTCTTGGCATTTTTTGAAGTTTTTCCGAGGCTGCCAACTTCTCTTCCATTGATGTATTTTGGCTCTTAATTATACTTTTAAGACTTTCTCTCTTAACATTCATTCTTTTGCTAAGTTTTATTCTTCTTTTCTCTCTTTCTACCATTGATCTTTTTGCCATAAATTATCTCCTAAATGGAAAATTGAATTCTTCTAAAAGAAGTCTTGCTTCTTCATCATTTTTTGCTGATGTTGTTATGGAAATATCTAAGCCCCGAATACTATCTATTTTCTCATAATCAATCTCTGGGAAAATTATCTGCTCTTTAATTCCCAATGTATAATTACCTCTTCCATCAAAAGCTTTTCTTGAGAATCCTCTAAAATCACGGATTCTGGGAATAGCTATCGTAATTAGTCTGTCAAGAAACTCATACATCCTATCTTTTCTTAATGTCACTTTGCAGCCGATCGGCATACCTTCTCTAAGGCTAAAAGCTGCAATCGATTTTTTTGCCTTAGTAACAATCGGTTTTTGTCCAGAAATTCTTTCAATGTCGTTTACAGCTTGTTCAATAATCTTTTTGTCCTTGACTGCATTACCTAATCCAACATTGATTGTTACTTTTTTAATATGTGGAATTTCCATAGAAGACTTATAATTCATTTTTTCCTTTAATGAATTTTTAATCTCTTCCATATATATTTTATGAAGCCTGCTATTCATAAATCAATTTGTTCTCCAGTGGATTTAAAAATTCTTACTTTCTTGTCGTTTTTTAGTTTTAGTATTCCGACTCTATCTGGTTTCTTTGTTTTGACGTTATATATCATAGCGTTAGAAGAGTGAATTGGCATCTCCTTTTCAACTATCCCACCCGTTTCATTTTTATTTGGATTTGGTTTTACGTGCTTTTTAGCCAAATTTATTCCATCTACAAGTATTTTATCATCTTTCATGATTTCTGAGATAGTTCCCAGTTTTCCTTTGTCTTTTCCAGAAATTATATAAACTTGATCGCCTTTTTTTAATCTATTCATAATTAATACCTAAAGCACCTCTGGTGCTAATGAAATTATTTTCATAAATTTTTCTGTTCTAAGTTCTCTTGTCACAGGTCCAAAAATCCTTGTGCCAATGGGTTGTAATTGCGCGTTTAATAAAACTGCTGCATTAGTATCAAATTTAATTAAAGAACCATCATTCCTTCTTACGCCTTTTGAAGTTCTAACAACAACAGCGTTAAGAACTTCTCCTTTTTTCACTTTGCCTCTTGGTATTGCTGATTGAACACTTATTTTTATTATATCCCCAATCCTTGCATACCTTTTTTTGGAGCCACCAAGAACTTTAATACACTGAATCTTTCTAGCTCCACTATTGTCTGCTGCATTTAAAACTGTTTGAACCTGAATCACTTTAAATCTCCTTACTACCAATAATCTCAACAAGTTTCCAAGATTTATTTTTTGAAATTGGTCTAACTTCTGTAATTTTAACCACATCCCCAATTTTACAAGCGTTATCTTGGTCATGAACTTTATACTTTGTTGATTTTTTAATATATTTACCATATTTCGGATGCTTAATTTTCCTCTCTAATAAAACAACCGCTGTTTTATTCATTTTGTCACTAACAACAGTTCCTGTTAAAGTTTTTATCTTCTTAGTTTGCTCCATCATTTAACCTTTTTTCGTTAATAATAGTCTTTATAAGGGCTATATTTTTCCTAGCCTCTTTTACTTTATTATGTGTTGGTAATTGACCAGTCGTTAATTGCATCTTAAGTTTAAAATGCTCAACACTTGTTTCATCCAAGAGTTTAACAAGCTCGTCTATTTTCTTTTTTCTAATATCTTTTGCAATTATTTTCATTTACATTATCGTCCTTACCACAAATTGTGTTTGAAAAGGAAGCTTTGCAGCAGCAAGTTTAAATGCCTCTCTTGCAACATCTTCTTGTACACCTTCCATTTCGTAAAGCACTTTTCCCGGTTGTATTTTTGCTACCCAATATTCGACATTACCCTTACCTTTACCTTGTCTAACCTCTAGTGGTTTTTTTGTTATTGGAACATCAGGAAAAACTCTTATCCAAACTTTCCCACCTCTTTTTATATGTCTTGTCATTGCTCGACGTGCAGCTTCTATTTGTCTTGCTGTCATTCTTCCTCTTGATACTGCTTTTAATCCAAATTCACCAAAACTAACCTTAGAACCTCTTAAAGCTAATCCTCGATTTTTTCCTTTTTGTTGCTTTCTAAATTTTGTCTTTTTTGGTTGTAGCATTTTTATCCTTTATCCTGTCCAGATTCTTCTTCATTCTCACCACTATATATCCAAGTTTTAATGCCAATAATTCCATATGTTGTCATAGCCTCTGCGAAGCCATAATCAATTTTTGCTTTCAGAGTATGAAGTGGAACTCTTCCTTCTCTATACCACTCTGACCGTGCAATTTCAGCTCCATTAAGCCTTCCAGCAATATTAACTTTAATTCCTAAAATTCCTAATCTCATAGAATTTTGAACAGCACGTTTCATTGCTCTTCTGTACATGATTCTTCTTTCAAGCTGTGATGCTATACCTTCAGCTACAAGTTGCGCATCAACTTCAGGTTTTCTTATTTCTTCGATATTGATTTTTACATTGTTTAAATTTAAGTCCATCATATGAGCAACTTTCTTACGAAGAACCTCAACATCTTCACCCTTTTTACCAATTACTATTCCAGGTCGAGCTGTATGAATTGTAATCTCAGCAGCTTTAGAAGGTCTTTCAATAGTAATTTTACTTACTGAAGCCTGCGATAATTTTTTCTTTAAAAAATCTTTAACTTTTAAATCTTTTAATAAAAAATCAGGATACTCTTTCCCTTCAGCATACCATTTAGAAGTATGTTCAGTTGAAACTCCTAATCTAAAACCAATTGGATGAACTTTTTGTCCCATAATATTTACTCTTCTAATAATCCTATTGTAATATGACTCGATCTTTTTAAAATTCTATTTGCGCTTCCTTTAGCTCTGGCTCTAAATCTTTTTAAAGTTGGGCCGACGTTAACATAAATAGTGTTAACTTTTAAATTGTCAATGTCAGCACCTTTATTATTTTCAGCATTTGCTATTGCTGACTCTAATACTTTCTTTACTATTTGCGAACTCTTCTGTTTACTGTAAGTTAAAATATCTAATGCATCAGAAACTTTTTTCCCTCGAATAGTATCAACGATCAGCCTACACTTCTGAGGGGAAACTCTAACGTATTTTAAATTAGCTCTTACTTCTTCCATTATTTTGCTTTCCTGTCTCCTGAGTGACCTTTAAATGTTCTAGTAATTGAAAACTCTCCTAACTTATGGCCAACCATATTTTCTGAGATTAAAACTGGCACATGCTGCTTTCCATTATGAATTGCAATTGTAAGTCCGACCATTTCAGGAATTACCATTGACCTTCTTGACCATGTTTTTATTGGCTTCTTGTTATTATTCTTAACTGCTTCATCGACTTTTTTCATAAGATGATGGTCAACAAATGGTCCTTTTTTAAGTGATCTTGGCATATTTAATTCCTACTTTTTCTTTTTAATTATTAGATGGTCAGTTCGTTTGTTAGATCTAGTTTTATATCCTTTTGTAGGAGTACCCCAAGGGGAAACAGGGTGTCTTCCGCCAGAGGTTTTTCCTTCACCACCACCATGAGGATGATCAACAGGGTTCATTGCAACACCTCGAACAGTGGGCCTTACTCCTCGCCACCTTTTTGCACCAGCTTTCCCTAACTTTGCTAAATTATGTTCAGGATTTGAAACTTCTCCAATTGTCGCAGAGCACTCTTGAGGTATTTTTCTCATTTGGCCTGAACGAAGTCTTATAAGAGCGTATGGTCCATCCTTAGCAACGAGTTGTGCATATGCACCGGCACTTCTCGCAATTTGTGCTCCTTTTTTTGGTTTCATTTCCACACAATGAATGCTTGTGCCAAGAGGAATTTGACTCAAAGGCATACTGTTTCCGATTTTTATCGGGACATTCTTACCGGCTAATATTTCATCGCCAACTTTTAATTTGTTTGGCGCAATTATGTACCTTCTCTCACCGTCTTTGTAGAGTACTAACATTATGTGAGCTGATCTATTAGGATCATATTCTAATCTCTCGATAGTTCCTGGCACATCGTATTTATTTCTTTTAAAGTCAATAACTCTGTATTTTTGTTTATGGCCACCTCCGATGTGTCTAGTGGTAATTTTTCCAGAATTATTTCTTCCACCTGTCTTAGATTTTTTTTCAGTGAGTTTTGAATATGGTTTACCTTTATGTAAGCCGTCTGTTTTAACACTTACAGTAAATCTTTTTCCTGGTGATGTGGGTTTTGATAATATCGTTGCCATATTTAACTAGCTCCGCCTAAATCTACATCTTGTCCCTCTTTTAGAGTAACATATGCTTTTTTATAATTTTTTCTTTTACCAATTGTTCTTCCAAAGACTTTGGTTTTTCCAGTAACCGAAAGAATGTTTACATTTATTACATCAACATCAAAAAGTTTTTCGATAGCTTCTTTAACATCTTTTTTTGTTGCATTTGATGCAACTTTAAATGTTTGTTGTTTTACATTATCCGCAAGCATTACAGATTTTTCGGAAACATGAGGCATAAGAATAATTTTTGAAAGGTCAGAAATTTCCATTTTTAACCTCCAAACCTTTTTTCAAAGCCTTCTATTGCGCTTTTTGTGATTAGTATTTTTTTAAAGGACAGCATTAAAGGTGGATCAAGATAATCAACAGTAGCAATTCCAACATCTTTTATATTTCTAGCAGACAAGAAAAGTTTCTCGTCAATTTTATCGGTAACAATTAAAACAGAATCAAGATTATATTTCTTAAGTGTATTTGATACTTCTTTTGTTTTTATCTCTTTTAAATCAATTTTGTCAATAGCGATAACTCTTTTGCTCCTCAAAAGCTCCGACATTATAGACTTCATTGCAACTTTATACATTTTTTTGTTTATTTTTTCTGAGTAATTTCTTTTTCCAGTAGCAAAAGTTACTCCACCGCCTCTCCATATTGGACCCCTAGTTGTTCCTGCTCTTGCTCTGCCAGTTCCTTTTTGACGCCATGGTTTCTTTCCGCCCCCTCTAACAGCAGACCTATTTTTTTGTGAAGCAATATTTTCTCTTCCATTTGAAAAGTAAGAAGTAATAACTTGATGAACAAGTGTCTTCTTATAATCTACATTGAAACAATCATCGGAAAGTTTTATTATTTCATTATTTGGAAGAACATTTATATCCATTATTTAATCTCTTTATTTTTTTTTGACGATTGAGTGAGCTCTACAAGTCTTCCGTTAAAACCTGGAACAGCTCCTTTAACTAATAAAAGTTTTTTTTCTTTGTCAACTTTTACAATTTGAAGATTTTTTTTTGTAACCATTACATTGCCCATCTGGCCAGCCATTTTTTTACCTTTAAAAACTCTTCCTGGAAACTGACATTGTCCTGTTGAGCCAGGTGTTCTGTGAGATATTGAATTACCATGTGTTGCATCCTTTCCCTTAAAGTTATGACGCTTTATAGTTCCAGCAAACCCTTTACCTTTTGATCTTGATCTTACATTAATAAAAGAACCTTCTTCAAAATGAGTGGGGTCAAGCTTTTGCCCAACTGTTACTTCAGATGTATCTTTGATTCTAAATTCTTTAAGATTCTTTTGAGGAGGAAGGTTATTTTTCTTGAAGTGGCCTAAGTTTGGTTTGTTTGTTCTTTGATCCTTCAGTTCCGTTGTTGATATTTGTACAGCATCATAACCATCTGATTCTTTATTTTTGATCATTGAAATAATATTATCTTCAATTTTAAGAACTGTGACGGGAATAGATTCTCCAGTATCAGTGAAAAATCTGGTCATACCAATCTTTTTGCCTAATAAACCAATGCTCATTTAATTCTCTTCTAAATGTAAAAATAAAAAAAGCCTAGGTAATATTATCCAAAACCTAGACTAACTAAGTAAGTTTGAAGATTATACACGAATAATCAGCGTATAAAAGCTTAATTTAGCTTAATCTGAACATCAACACCGGCAGCCAAATCCAGCTTCATTAGAGCATCAACCGTCTTATCGGTTGGGTCCAATATATCCATAATTCTTTTATGAGTTCGAATCTCATATTGATCTCTTGCGTCCTTATCAACGTGAGGCGATATCAATATCGTAAATCTCTCCATTTTTGTTGGGAGTGGTATTGGGCCCTTGATTCTAGCCCCTGTCCTCTTTGCAGTCTCTACGATTTCAATAGCAGATTGATCAATAAGCTTATGATCAAAAGCTTTTAACTTAATCCTAATATTTTGAGTGGCCGTATTTTCTGATTTTTTAACCATCAATTACCCCGAATGTTTACTAATTATATCTTCTGCGATATTACTTGGGGCTTCCATATACTTTGAAAACTCCATAGAATATGTTGCTCTTCCTTGAGTTGCAGATCTTAAGTCAGTTGCATAACCAAACATTTCCTTTAAAGGAATTTCGCCGCGAATAATTTTTCCTGCTGGACTATCTTCCATTGCTCCGATTATACCTCTTCTTCTATTTAAATCACCAACTACATCTCCCATATAATCTTCAGGAGTAACAACTTCAACTTTCATGACGGGTTCTAAAAGTGCTGGATCTGCTTTTTTAGCTCCTTCTTTAAAGCCCATTGATCCTGCGATTTTAAAAGCCATTTCGGATGAATCCACATCGTGAAAAGTTCCGTCATATAGAGTAACCTTGACATCTTCAACTGGATAACCTGCAATCACACCATTGAGCATTTGCTCTTGTATGCCTTTATCAACTGCTGGAATATACTCTTTTGGTATAGCTCCACCAACAATTTCATTTATAAATTCATATCCAGAACCAGCTTCTTGTGGCTCAATTTTTAAGTAGACGTGTCCATACTGTCCTCTACCGCCACTCTGTCTTACAAACTTACTCTCTTGGTCGACGGGTTTTCTTATACACTCGCGATATGCAACTTGTGGAGCTCCGACATTTGCTTCAACATTAAACTCTCTCTTCATTCTGTCTACAATAATTTCTAAATGTAACTCCCCCATTCCAGAAATAATTGTTTGTCCTGATTCTTCATCAGTTTTAACTCTAAATGATGGATCTTCTTGTGCTAATTTTTGCAAAGCAATACCCATTTTTTCTTGGTCAGCTTTTGTTTTTGGCTCAACAGCAACAGCAATAACTGGTTCAGGAAATTCCATCCTTTCAAGAGTTACTAGTTTGCTTGGGTCGCAAAGAGTATCGCCAGTTGTAACATCTTTAAGTCCAACAGCTGCAGCAATATCTCCAGCCCTGACCTCTTTTATCTCTTCTCTTGAGTTTGAATGCATTTGTAAAATTCTACCAATTCTTTCTTTTTTTCCTCTCGTAGAATTTGATACCGAAGACCCGGCTGATAAAACACCTGAATAAACTCTAAAAAAAGTAAGCGTGCCAACAAAAGGATCTGTTGCAATTTTAAAAGCTAACGCCGAAAATGGTTCATCATCAGAAGCTTCTTTTGAAACCTCTTGTTCATTATCATCAATACCTTTAATTGCAGGGATGTCAAGCGGTGAAGGTAAATATCTAATAACACTGTCTAGCATTGATTGAACCCCTTTATTTTTGAAAGCGGAGCCACACAAAGCGGGCACAATTTCATTTGCAAGAGTCCTAATTCTCAAACCAAGATGTATTTCTTCAGATGTCAAATCTCCATCGTTTAAGTATTTCTCCATTAGCTCTTCATTGGCTTCAGCAGCAGCTTCAACCATATCTTCTCTATACTTGTTGCATAATTCTTTAAGATCATCAGGAATATCTTTCTCTTCAAAAGTAGTTCCCATATCTGCTTCATTCCAATAAATTGCTTTCATTTTAACTAAATCAACAACACCCTTAAAATTGTCTTCTGCGCCAATAGGAATTTGAATAGGCACTGCATTTGAACCAAGTCTATCCTTTATTTGATTAACGACTCTTAAAAAATCTGCTCCAGAACGATCCATTTTATTTACAAAGGCCATTCTAGGAACATTATATTTTGAGGCTTGTCTCCAAACTGTTTCAGATTGTGGCTCAACTCCTCCAACTGCGCAAAAAACTGCACAAGCTCCATCTAAAACTTTAAGTGAACGCTCAACTTCAATTGTAAAATCAACGTGTCCAGGTGTATCTATAATATTAATTCTGTGTTGATCAAAACTCTTATCCATGCCTTGCCAAAAACAAGTTGTTGCTGCCGAAGTAATAGTAATTCCTCTTTCCTGCTCCTGCTCCATCCAATCCATAGTGGCTGCACCATCATGAACTTCACCAATTTTATGTGACAGGCCAGTGTAGAAAAGAACTCGTTCTGATGTCGTTGTTTTACCAGCATCAATATGAGCCATGATTCCAATATTTCTATATCGTTCTAAAGGTGTTTCTCTTGACATGATTGATTCCTTGGTTACCACCTAAAATGCGAAAATGCTTTATTTGCTTCAGCCATCTTCAAAGTGTCTTCGCGTTTTTTCATTGCGGCGCCTTTATTTTCAGATGCATCTCTAATTTCACCAGCAAGTTTACGCATCATAGATTTTTCATTTCTTTTTCTTGCTGAATCTATTAGCCACCTCATAGCTAAAGTGTTTTGTCTTGATGGTTTTACTTCAACCGGAACCTGATATGTTGCTCCCCCAACTCTTCTAGATTTAACTTCGACTTGCGGGCGAACATTTTCTAAAGCCTTGTTTAGAATTGCTAAACCATCTTTATTGCCACTGCTTTTTGCAAGCTCGTCCAGGGCATCATAGATTATACTTTCAGCAACAGACTTTTTACCATGCATCATCAGGGCATTAATGAATTTTGCAAGTTGAATATCTCCATACTTTGGATCGGGCAAAATTTCACGCTTTGGGACTTCTCTTCTTCTAGACATATTTACTTTTTACTCTTCCCTTTTTTTGAACCATATTTAGATCTTCCTTGTTTTCTATTCTCAACACCTTGCGTATCCAAGCTACCTCTAACAATGTGGTATCGAACACCAGGCAAATCTTTTACTCTTCCGCCTCTCAATAAAACAACAGAATGTTCTTGCAAATTATGACCTTCACCACCAATATAACTTGTTACCTCAAACCCATTTGTAAGTTTAACTCGAGCGACTTTTCTGAGAGCGGAATTAGGTTTTTTCGGTGTTGTCGTATAAACTCTTGTACAAACACCTCTTTTCTGCGGACAAGACTCTAATGCAGGCACAGTACTTTTTGCCTTTTTTGTCTTTCTTGATTTTCTTACTAATTGATTAATTGTTGTCATAATATATATAGTTCTTTAAAAATCTTTTCTGATGCGGATTGTAGGAATAGCTTGGCATACTGTCAAGAAGTTATTCAATATTTGCCTCTACTTCGTTATTTTGATCAGATTCTACCTCAGCCATCTCTTTTTGCATTATATCCTCACTTGATTCGGCGCTTTTATCCTCGCTTTGTGTTAAATTCTCAACATCAAAAGCTCTAGATAATCTTCTTTCTTTATGGAAATCTAACCCAGTACCAGCCGGAATTAGCCTTCCAACTATTACATTTTCTTTTAAACCTTTTAATGTATCGCTCGATCCTCTAACTGCTGCCTCTGTTAATACTCTAGTTGTTTCTTGGAATGAGGCTGCAGATATAAATGACTCTGTAACGAGCGAAGCTTTGGTAATGCCTAAAAGGACCGGCTCAAAAATTATAGGTTTCTTTTTATCCTCGATAAGTTTTTTATTTTCTTCGAGAACGTTTGCTCTTTCAGCTTGCTCGCCAATTAAATAGCTTGAGTCGCCTGGTTCGATAATTTCAACTTTTCGTAACATTTGTCTTACTATTACTTCGATATGCTTATCATTAATCTTAACTCCTTGAAGCCTATAAACGTTTTGAACCTCGGTTACTAGATAATTTGCTAGTGCGGGGATACCAAGGAGTCTTAAAATATCATGAGGTTTAAGTTCGCCATCAACTACAATTTCACCTTTTTCTATGGATTCGCCTTCATATACGTTTATGTTTCTAAATTTTGGAATCAAAGTCTCAGATTTATCTCCATTTGAATCTGTGATTACGAGTCTAAGTTTTCCTTTTGTTTCTTTACCAAAACTTACAGTGCCAGAGGACTCGGCAAGGATAGCAGGCTCCTTAGGACTTCTTGCTTCAAATAAATCAGCAACCCTTGGGAGACCACCAGTAATATCTTTTGTTTTTGTAACTGCTTGAGGAATTCTTGCAATAATATCACCAGCCTCGACCTTATCTCCATCTGATAAGTTAACTATTGCCCCATCAGGTAAATTGTACTCAGTGCTACCTTTAGTACTGCTAAGTTTTATAATCGGTTTTATATCCTTTGCGCCAGTTCTGTTTTTTGAATCAATTACGATTGTTGAAGTTAATCCAGTGATCTCATCTGTTTTCCTATTGACTGTAACGCCATCTTCAAAATCGATAAGTTTTGCTTTACCAGCTTGCTCAGTAACAATTGGTCTAGTATGAGGGTCCCACGTAGCTATAGTTTGACCAGCTTCGACTTTGTCGCCCTCGCTAACATTTAAACTAGCGCCGTAAGGAATTTTATAAAGTTCTTTTTGTCTTCCAGCTTCGTCAACGACTGCGAGTTCAGCAGATCTAGTTATCGTAACATTTGTCCCATCTTTTTTCTTAATCGTTTTAATTTTCTTAAATTTTATTAGTCCGTTTGACTTGATCATTATACTATTTGTTGCTACAGAACCACTTGCTGCTCCCCCAATATGGAAAGTTCTCATTGTTAATTGGGTTCCTGGTTCTCCAATTGATTGTGCTGCCATTACTCCAACTGATTCACCCTCATTAACTAAGTGTCCTCTTGCAAGATCTCTACCATAACACATAGAACAAACACCGTGCTTTAGCTCGCATGTGATAGCTGTTCTAACTTTAATTTCGTCGATACCGTTATTATCCAAATCAAGTGCAATTTTTTCATCAATAAGAGTGCCAGACTTTAAAACATAATCTTTATTTATTGGAGATATTACTTCTTCGGCTACTACTCGACCAAGAACTCTCTCAGATAACTCAACAGTAACATCACCACCTTCGATTATTGGCTTGATCAGTACTCCTTCCGTCGTACCGCAATCTTTCTCTGATACAACTAGATCTTGAGCAACATCGACTAATCTTCTTGTTAGGTATCCTGAGTTTGCAGTTTTAAGAGCTGTGTCAGCTAAACCTTTCCTTGCCCCATGAGTAGAAATAAAATACTGAAGAACATTTAATCCTTCTCTAAAATTAGCAGTAATTGGGGTTTCAATAATTGAACCATCTGGTTTTGCCATTAGACCTCTCATTCCAGCAAGTTGTCTGATTTGTGCTGCGGAACCTCTAGCACCAGAGTCAGCCATCATAAAAATCGAATTAAATGATGGTTGCTCAATCTCGTTTCCATCTGCATCCTTCTTAATATCTTTACCAAGTTTATTCATCATTGCTTTAGCAACTTGATCATTTGTCTTTGACCAAATATCAACGACTTTGTTATATCTTTCACCTCTTGTAACTAAGCCTGCTTGGTATTGGGTTTCAATTTCCTTAACCTCTGATTCGGCGTCGTTTAATATATTGTTTTTTGAATCTGGAATTATCATATCGTCTAAACAAAAAGATACACCAGATTTTGTTGCGTACTCATAACCCATATACATTAATTGGTCAGCAAAAATTACTGTAGCTTTTAATCCTAAAGCTCTGTAGCAAGTATCAATAGCAGTCGAAATAGATTTTTTGTCCATATTTTTATTTACTAAATCAAAAGGAAGGCCTTTTGGAAGAATTTTAGAAAATAAAGCACGCCCAACTGTTGTATTAACTCTTTTACTTATAAAATCTTCTTTTTCGACATCATACACATTCATCCGAACATGAATTTTTGCATGAATTTCTGCTTCGCCTGCATAATAAGCTCTTGATACCTCCTCAATATTTGAAAATATCATCCCCTCGCCTTTTAAATTAATATCTTCTCTTGTTAAGTAATATATTCCTAAGACAATATCTTGTGACGGAACAATTATAGGTTCTCCATTCGCTGGTGAAAGAATGTTGTTTGTTGACATCATTAATGACCTTGCCTCAAGTTGAGCTTCAACTGATAAAGGAACGTGAACTGCCATTTGGTCGCCATCAAAGTCCGCATTAAATGCTGCACAAACTAAAGGATGAAGTTGTATAGCTTTTCCCTCAATTAATAATGGTTCAAAAGCCTGAATTCCAAGACGGTGAAGTGTAGGTGCTCTGTTAAGAAGAACAGGATGTTCCCTTATAACCTCATCTAAGATATCCCAAACTTCTGCACCTTCTTTTTCAACAAGCTTCTTAGCAGCTTTAATCGTTGTCGCTAAACCTCTTATATGTAACTTACTAAATATAAACGGTTTAAATAATTCTAAAGCCATTTTTTTTGGTATACCACATTGATGTAACATTAATGTTGGGCCGGTTACGATTACTGATCTACCTGAATAATCGACTCTTTTACCTAAAAGATTCTGTCTAAATCTGCCTTGCTTGCCTTTTATTAGTTCAGCTAAAGATTTAAGTGGTCTTTTATTGCTGCCTGTAATTGCTCTGCCTCTTCTTCCGTTATCAAGAAGAGCATCGACTGCCTCCTGAAGCATTCTTTTCTCGTTTCTTACAATTATATCTGGGGCATTAAGCTCAAGTAGTCTTCTAAGTCTGTTATTTCTATTTATAACTCTTCTATATAAATCATTAAGATCTGATGTTGCGAACCTTCCCCCATCAAGAGGAACTAATGGTCTCAAGTCAGGTGGTAAAACTGGGAGAGATCTTAAAATCATCCATTGTGGTTTGTTACCAGAGCTTATAAAATATTCCACTAGCTTAAGTCTTTTTGTGAGTCTTTTTATTTTTGCCTCGGATTTTGTAGAATCTAACTCCTCGCGTAACCTGATAGTCTCTTGATCTAAGTCAAGTGCATCAAGCATATCTAAGATAGCTTCAGCCCCCATTTTTGCAACAAATTCATCACCATATTGTTCAATTGCATCGTAGTAGGTTTCGTCAGATAGCAACTGGCACTTTTCTAAATCGGTGAAGCCTGGATCAATAACAACAAATGCTTCAAAGTAAAGAATTCTCTCAATATCTCTTAAAGTCATATCTAATAACAAACCTATACGTGAAGGCAAAGATTTTAAGAACCATATGTGAGCAACAGGGCAGGCTAGTTCAATATGACCCATTCTTTCTCTTCGAACTTTTGTTAATGTAACTTCGACTCCACATTTTTCACAAACAACTCCTCTGTGTTTAAGCCTTTTATATTTACCACATAAGCATTCATAATCTTTTATGGGTCCAAAAGTTTTAGCACAAAACAGGCCATCTCTCTCAGGCTTGAATGTTCTATAATTAATTGTTTCAGGTTTTTTTACTTCTCCAAACGACCAAGACCTAATCATTTCAGGTGATGCTAAACCAACTCTTATTGCATCAAAGTCATCGGTGTTTGTTTGTTGTTTAAAAAATCCAATTAAGTCTTTCATTCGATATCTTCCTTTTCAAGTTCAATATTAATACCAAGAGATTTTATTTCTTTCATTAAAACGTTAAAAGATTCCGGCATGCCAGCATCTATATTTTGTGAATCGTCTACAATGTTTTTATACATTTTATTTCTGCCACTAACATCGTCCGATTTAACAGTAAGCATTTCTTGTAACGTGAAACCAGCGCCATAGGCTTCTAAAGCCCAAACTTCCATCTCGCCGAATCTTTGTCCACCAAATTGAGCTTTTCCCCCAAGTGGTTGTTGAGTAACAAGACTATATGGTCCTGTAGATCTTGCATGCATTTTATCGTCTACTAAGTGGTTCAATTTAAGAACGTTCATGTAGCCAACTGTTATATCTCTATCAAAATATTCTCCAGTTCTTCCATCAATTAACTTACTCTGCCCTGAAACCGGCAAGTCAGCTAACTCTAACATCTCTTTAATTTCGTTTTCATTTGCACCATCAAAGACGGGTGTTGCCATTGGCACCCCGGCTCGAAGATTATTTGCGAGATTGATGACTTCCTCGTCAGAAAAAGATGATAGTTTTGTTTTTTCGTTTGCCCCAACACTATAAACTGTCTCAAGAAATGTTCTTATGTTTTTAACTGACATGTTGTCATCTAACATTTTTCCTATTTTAATTCCAAGACCTTTTGCGGCCCAACCCAAGTGAGTTTCAAGAACTTGTCCCACATTCATTCTAGACGGAACTCCAAGTGGATTTAAAATAACGTCAACAGGTGTTCCGTCTTCCATATGAGGCATGTCTTCTACTGGAACAATCATTGAAATAACCCCCTTGTTTCCATGTCGCCCAGCCATTTTATCGCCTGGTTGTAACCTTCTTTTAACTGCTAAATAAACTTTAATAATTTTAAGTACCCCTGGAAGTAAATCGCCACCTGCTGATATTTTGGCTTCTTGTTTCTCAAGTGTTTCTTCTAGATTTTTCTTTTGCTTTGTTAATTGCACTGATAGCTTTTCTAACTGAACGTTTATCTCTTCATCTCTTATTCTAATATCAAGCCAACTGCTTTTATCTAAGTTATTCAAATAATCATTTGTAACTTTGTCACCTTTTTTTAGATTATTTGGCCCGCCTTCGGAAACTTTGTTTAAGATGAGATTTTTTACTCTAAATAAAATATCATTTTCATAAATTCGAAGCTGGTCGGCGATATCTTTTTTTACCAATTCGATTTGTTCTTTTTCAATATCCAGCGATCTGTCGTCTTTATCTATGCCATCTCTTGTATATACTCTTACATCTATTACTGTCCCCTCAATACCAGAAGGAACCCTTAATGAAGTATCCTTAACATCAGAAGCTTTCTCGCCAAAAATTGCTCTTAAGAGTTTTTCTTCTGGTGAAAGTTGTGTTTCTCCTTTGGGGGTTACTTTTCCTACTAAAATATCATTTGGTTTTATTTCAGCGCCAACATAAACAATCCCAGATTCGTCTAATTTGCCAAGTAAGCTTTCACTAACATTAGGTATATCTGCTGTAATTTCTTCTGCTCCTAATTTTGTGTCACGGGTAATACAAGTTAATTCCTCTATATGAATTGTTGTAAATCTGTCTTCTTCAACAACTCTATCCGAAATTAATATAGAGTCTTCAAAGTTATAACCATTCCATGGCATAAAAGCTATTAACATATTTTGCCCCAGTGCTAACTCTCCTAAATCAGTTGATGGTCCATCAGCCAAAACATCATTTTTTGCAATAATGTCACCGACTTTTACTAATGGTCTTTGATTAATGCAAGTGTTTTGGTTTGATCTTGTATATTTTGTTAAATTATAAATATCAACTCCAGCCTCGTCAGATGTAGTTTCATTATCATTAACTCTTACAACAATCCTTCCTGCGTCAACACTATCAACAGTTCCACCTCGATTTGCAATTAAAGCTGCGTGTGAGTCTCTTGCTATAGCTCTCTCCATTCCAGTTCCAACTAATGGTTTTTCAGTAATGAGAGTTGGAACTGCTTGTCTCTGCATATTTGACCCCATTAAAGCTCTATTAGCATCATCATGCTCCAAAAAAGGAATAACGGATGAAGCTACTGAAACTATTTGCATAGGAGATACATCAATATATTCAATTTTTTCTGGTGGTGACATCATGAACTCATTAAGATGTCTGCATGAAATAAAATCATCCTTAAACTTACCCTTATTATCCAATTCAGCGTTTGCTTGAGCAATTACATATTTAGACTCATCTATTGCTGATAAATATTCAATATCATTTGTAACTTTAGAATTTTTTACTTTTCTGTAAGGTGTCTCTAGAAATCCATATTTATTTGTTCTAGAAAAAACTGCTAATGAGTTTATTAAACCAATATTAGGACCTTCTGGGGTTTCTATAGGGCAGACTCTTCCGTAATGAGTAGGATGAACATCTCTTACTTCGAAACCCGCTCTTTCTCGAGTCAGGCCTCCAGGACCTAAAGCAGAAATTCTTCTTTTATGAGTTATTTCTGATAAAGGATTATTTTGATCCATAAATTGTGAAAGTTGACTTGATCCAAAGAATTCTTTGATCGCAGCCATTACTGGTTTAGCATTAATTAGCTCTTGTGGCATTAAACCTTCAGACTCTGCGATAGTTAATCTCTCCTTAACAGCCCTTTCAACTCTAACTAGACCAACTCTGTAAACATTCTCAATCATTTCTCCAACGGATCTTACTCTTCTATTACCTAAATGATCTATATCATCCACAATTCCATTACCATTTCTAATATTCACAAGCTCTTTTATTACGTCAACAATATCTTCTTTTGATAAAATACCTTCTAAACTATTACTTGAGCCAAGTCTTGCGTTAAACTTCATTCTACCGACTTCAGAAAGATCATATCTTTCTTCAACAAAAAATAAGTTTGTAAACAAGTTTTGTGCTGCTTCTTTTGTAGGTGGTTCGCCAGGTCTCATCATTTTATAAATTTCAACTTGTGCTTCTAATTGATTTGTCGATGGATCTATAAGAAGGGTGTTTGAAATATATGGGCCGTTATCTATTTCGTTCGTAAATAGTATTTTAAGACTATTAAGATTTAATTTCTTTAATGTTTCAATGTTATCGATATCAATTGTGGTATTTAATGGAATTAAAATTTCACCAGTCTCTTGATCAATGATATCTTGACCAATTATTTTTCCAAAAAGATATTCTTCGCTGATTGGGAGATAATCAATTTTTGCATCTTGTAACATTTTTACATGTCTTGCATTGAAAATCTTGCCGGCCTCAATTATTACTTTATTCTTAATTTTTAAGTCATCAATTGCAATTGTACCTTTAAGCCTCTCTGGAATTAGTTTTAATTTAAAGGTGTCTTTTTCGAACTTTACCTCATCTTTATCAAAAAATAAGTCTATGATTTCCAGAGTTTCATATCCAAGGGCTCTTAATAATATAGTCGCAGGCAGTTTCCTTTTTCTATCAATTCTCGCAAATAATGCATCTTTTGGATCAAACTCAAAGTCTAACCATGAGCCACGATAGGGAATGATTCTTGCCGAATAAAGTAGTTTTCCTGATGAATGAGTTTTGCCTTTATCATGATCAAAAAATACACCTGGTGACCTATGAAGCTGAGATACAACAACTCTTTCAGTACCATTAATTATGAAAGAACCTTTGTTAGTCATTAATGGAATATCTCCCATGAAGACTTCTTGTTCTTTTATTTCTTTTATTTTTTCCAAATTTTCACGTTCACAGATCTCTAATTTCATTAAGACTTTAAGTGGTGCAGCATATGTTAAACCTCTTAACTGGCATTCTTGAACATTAAATAGTGGTGTGCCAACCGAGTAATCTACGTATTTGAGTTTTACGTGTCCTGAGTGACTTATGATTGGAAAAACCGAATTAAAAGCTTTGTGAATTCCAGAATTTGCTCTTTTTTCCTTATCGTCATTTGTATTAAGGAAGCCAGCGTATGAGTCTGTCTGGATATCAAGCATTGATGGAATATCAATTATCTGCTTTCTTTTACCAAAATTCTTTCTAATTCGCTTTTTTTCTGTGTATGTATAATCCATTCTTAAACCTGTAAAATATTAATTTCAAATAAATAAGAACTACTAGCAACAATTAGGTTACTAGTATTTTCTATCAAAATTTTATAAAAAACTTTTAACTGAGCTCAACAGTTGCTCCAGCTTCCTCAAGTTGTTTTTTAGCCTCTTCGGCTTCGTCTTTGGATGCGCCTTCTTTTACTGTTACAGGTGCACCCTCAACCATGTCTTTTGCATCTTTCAGACCAAGTCCTGTAACTGCTCTAACGACTTTAATTACAGCCACTTTATTTGATCCAAAGCTACTCATTTTAATATCGAATTCTGTTTTTTCCTCCGCAGCTTCTTGAGGTGCGGCTCCAGCTGCTGCTGGTGCAGGTGCTGCAGCCATTGAAGCGGCAGAGACACCAAATTTCTCTTCCATAGCTTCAACTAGTTCTACAACATCCATAACACTCATCTTGGAAATTGATTCTAATATATCTTCTTTTGATACGGCCATTTTTTTACTCCTAAAAATTACTTATAAATTTGTTAAAGTTGTTCCAATTTAATTTTATACGCTGAAAGAGTCTGAACAAGTTTAGTATTTGGTGCAGCTAAGGTTCTCACAAATTTCTCGACTGGTTGTTTCATAACTGACATCAGCATACTAATAGCTTGATCTTTTGTTGGTAAGGCTGCAATTTGGCTAAGTTTTTCAACATCAACAAGCTCGCCATTCACAGCCACTACAATTGGCTTTAAAAGGCTATTTTCTTTTTTAAAATCATTTACGAGTTTAGCTGCTGAGCCAAGATCTTCTTTTGAAAATGCAAATATCAAAGGCCCTTTTAATGAAGAGTCCATACATTCAAAATTTGTATCCTTAATGGCAATCTTTGCTAAGCTATTTTTAATAACTTTCAAATAAACGCCAAGGTTACGAGCATTGTTTCTCAACTCGGATAATTCTTGCACGGAAAGTCCTCTATACTCTGCCGCAACTGCTGACTGTGCTGAAGATGCAATTTTAGAAACTTCCTTAACTACATCTTTTTTTTCACTTATGTTTAACGCCAATTTATTGCTCCAACTTGTGTATACTTTCTAAGTATAATTATCTACGTAGGAAATTAAGTATATATACACCTACGGTCTTTGATAGTTGTCAAAAATAACAACTTCACAAAGTCTATGTAAACGAGGCCTGGTCTATAGTTAAGCTAGGCCCCATTGAAGAAGATAGCGAAATCTTCTTTAAATACTTTCCTTTTGAAGAAGATGGTTTAGCCTTGATTACCTCTGCAACCAAAGCTCTCAAATTTTCAACTAATTTCTCCTCTGTGAATTCTACCTTGCCTATCGAGCAATGTACAATACCAGATTTATCAGTTCTATACTGCACTTGTCCAGATTTTGCATTTTTTACAGCTTTTGCAACATCTTTCGAGACTGTTCCAACCTTCGGATTAGGCATTAATCCTTTTGGCCCAAGTATTTGGCCAAGTTTACTTACTACTCGCATTGTATCTGGAGTTGCTATAACAACATCAAAATCAAAATCTCCCTTTTTTGCCGCCTCAGCAAGATCATCCATCCCGACTTCATCTGCGCCAGCTTCAAGTGCTCTTTTTGCCTCATCCCCTTCACAAAAAACCGCTACCTTAACTGATTTTCCAGTTCCATTTGGCAAAACAATTGAACCTCTGATATTTTGGTCAGATTTTTTTGCATCAACGCCGAGATTGATACTAACATCAAGGGATTCTACAAATTTAACAGAAGACTTAGATTTTAGGATCTTTATAGCATCAATATCTTGATATAAAGTTGAGTTATCAATATCCTTGTAACAATTTTTCATTCTTTTTGATTTTTGATTCATATTTTTAATCCTAACTTTCTACTGTAATACCCATGCTTCTGGCGCTGCCGCTGATAATTTTGACTGCTGCCTCAAGTGAGTTTGCATTTAAATCTTCCATTTTTGCTTTTGCTATTTCTTCAACTTGTTCTAAAGAAACAGAACCAACTTTTACTGAATTTGGCGTCCCGCTACCTTTTTCAATACCTGCAGCTTTTCTTAATAAAATTGCAGCTGGTGTTGTTTTAATAACAAAATCAAAACTTTTGTCATTATAAACGGAAATAACCACGGGCACTTTCATTCCTTTCTCAATTTTTTCTGTTTTACTATTAAAAGCTTTACAAAACTCTTGAATGTTCAATCCGTGCTGGCCTAATGCTGGGCCAACCGGTGGGCTTGGATTGGCCTCACCTGCAGGGATTTGTAACTTTAAATATGTTTCTATTTCTTTTTTACCCTTTGCCATAATTTACCCTTTTTCGACTTGCCCAAATTCTAACTCAACTGGCGTTGATCTTCCAAAAATTTGAACCGCAACAAGCATTCTATTTTTTTCGTAATTTACTTCTTCAACAACTCCATTAAAGTCATTAAAGGGACCATCGATTACTCTAACCACTTCACCCGGTTCAAATAATACTTTATGCTTCGGTTTTTCTACACCCTCTTGAATTCTATTCATAATATTGTGAGCTTCTGCGTCACTAATAGGGGCTGGTTTGTCAGAAGAGCCCCCTATAAAGCCCATTACCTTTGGTGATTTTTTTACTAAATGCCATGTAGTATCGTTCATTTCCATTTGGACTAATACGTAACCAGGGAAAAATTTTCTTTCACTTTTATGTTTCTGCCCATCTTTCATTTCAACAACTTCTTCTGTTGGAACTAATATTTTTCCAAACTTATCTTCCATTCCTTCCATCTCAATTCTTTCAAGAAGTGATTTTTTTACTTGGTTCTCATAACCAGAGTACGCATGAATTACAAACCATTTTAAAGACATATCTCTTACCACCAAAAAAACTTAAATTAAGCTAACAAAAATTTAATTCCTGCTCCAAGTAGTTTATCTAATAACCACAATAATATGGACATAAGAATTACGACAACAAAAACAATCAGAGTTGTTTGAATAACCTCGGCTTTTGTCGACCAAACAACTTTTTTTAACTCTACCCTTGCGTCATAAGTAAAAACTCTTAAGTTTTTAACTTTCTCAGTATTAAATAAAATAATAAAGTTTAGAACAACGACGCCGAAAAGTCCTAGAACTCTATAAATTAAAGGATAATAATCATAATAATAAAATGCGAACAAAGCAGCAATAAATAAGATTCCTGCCAAAACCCATTTTATTAAATCATTTTTACCTGTCTCAACTTCCAATTTATTCGCAACCATAATATATAATTTGGCAGGCCAGGAGGGACTTGAACCCCCAACCTCCGGTTTTGGAGACCGATGCTCTACCAAATTGAGCTACTGGCCTATTCAAAAAACCAAAAAGCGGGAAGTCAAACAACCCGCTTATATAATTGTTTCAAAATTATTATTCAATAATTTTTGAAACAACTCCAGCTCCAACTGTTCGTCCGCCCTCACGAATCGCAAATTTTAAACCCTGTTCCATTGCAACTGGTGCAATTAATTCTACGGTCATAGTTACGTTATCGCCAGGCATAACCATTTCTGTACCAGATGGTAATGTTGCTGCACCAGTTACGTCCGTGGTTCTAAAATAAAATTGTGGTCTATAGCCATTAAAGAAAGGAGTGTGCCTTCCGCCTTCATCTTTTGATAGAATATAAACCTCGCATTCATATTTTGTATGTGGCTTTATAGATCCTGGTTTACATAATACTTGACCTCTTTCAACTTCTTCTCTTTTTGTTCCTCTTAATAATACTCCGACATTGTCTCCTGCTTGTCCTTGATCTAGAAGCTTTCTAAACATTTCAACACCAGTACAAACTGATTTCTGCGTATCTTTGATACCGCAAATCTCTATCTCATCATTTACGTTAATCACTCCTCTCTCAACTCTTCCTGTAACTACAGTTCCTCGTCCTGATATTGAGAATACGTCTTCAACAGGCATTAAGAAATCTCCATCTGTTGCACGCTCAGGTTGTGGAAAAAAATCATCCATTGCTTTAACTATTGCTTCAATTGAGGGTGCGCCAATATCAGAAGAGTCTCCTTCAAGAGCTTTAAGAGCAGAGCCACTTACAAATGGAATGTTGTCTCCATCAAACTCGTATGAAGTTAATAGTTCTCTTATCTCCATTTCAACAAGCTCTGTCAATTCTGCGTCATCAACTTGATCAGCTTTGTTTAAGTAAACCACAATATTTGGAACACCAACTTGACGAGCTAAGAGAATATGTTCTTTAGTTTGAGGCATTGCCCCGTCAGCTGCGCTAACAACTAAAATTGCTCCATCCATTTGTGCTGCACCTGTAATCATATTTTTAACATAGTCGGCGTGGCCTGGGCAATCTACATGTGCGTAATGTCGATTATCTGATTCATATTCAACATGTGCTGTAGCGATAGTAATTCCTCTTTCTCTCTCTTCAGGTGCATTATCAATATCACCATAATCTTTAAATTCCCCACCCATTTTTTCAGCCATAACTTTTGTAATCGCTGCAGTTAATGTTGTTTTACCATGATCAACGTGACCTATCGTACCAACATTCATATGTGGTTTATTTCTTTCAAATTTTGCTTTTGACATTTTTTATCGCCCTCCGCGACCTTTTTAAAAATTTAACTATGGAGCCCATAACCGGGATTGAACCGGTGACCTCTTCCTTACCAAGGAAGTGCTCTACCACTGAGCTATATGGGCGTGATTGTATACTGTTTTTAACAGGATTGCTCTAAATTTTTACTAATTTTATGGAGCGGGTGACCGGGATCGAACCGGCATCATCAGCTTGGAAGGCTGAGGTTCTACCATTGAACTACACCCGCAAATAAAATTATTCCAAAAAGCACCCAAAACCCTGTTTTTTAGCAAACTTTACCCAAATATCTCTATTCTCATATTCTAACAAACATTGAAGAATTTAGAAATTATGGTGGAGGGGGTAGGATTCGAACCTACGAAGGCATAGCCGGCAGATTTACAGTCTGCTCTCGTTGACCGCTTGAGTACCCCTCCGATTAAGGCAAGAATTTTGAAGTACAGTTCAGTTGTAGTCAACAAAAATCTATATAAATCATCAAATCTAATGTAAATTTGATATTTATATCATTTTAATTTAGTAGTGAATAATAAAATATATTAGATATACTATAAAAATGGACTACACTAAATTTTTTGCAATGTTTGAAAAAAATGTATTTGGAATAATTGAAAAAACTCTCCTAATAGTACTGCTAGTAGCCACTTTAGCGTCAATCGGTCAAATAATTGGCAATATTATTGCAATTCAAGAAGTTAATTTAGCCGATATTCTTTTACTTTTTATTTTTCTAGAAGTCATTGGAATGATTAAAGAGTATTACGTTGATAGCAAGATTGCTATTTCACATCCAATATTTATAGCAATAACAGCACTTGCACGATTAATTATTCTGCAAAGAAAGGATTATGACCCAGAAATACTTCTTTATGAGGCTGGTGCAATATTCATTTTATCAGTGTCAATCTTAGCCTTGAGAGCAAGGAAAATTGCATTCTTCAAACCTGGCTCTGATAAATAATTTTTAGGGATTTACGACACTTACTGAAAACTTTGGAAAATATGCATTGATAGAGCATGTATCATTACCCTCATCATCTTGCATTGCAAATGTTTCTAATGCATTCGTTGTGCCAAAGCTCATTGTAATAACCGGAACATTTTCTCCAACTGTAAAAGGCGAAGTCAGGGTATAAATCATCTGCATTGTTCCAGTGCTATCTGCTGGAACTTCAATAGCGTTTCCGTATAAAGATGGTGTGTTTGGTATATCGTGCGAAAAAGTTCGGCTTCCTGTTGAGTCAGAACAGTCTTGATTTCTGCACTGAACTCCGCTGGTTGTTGCAGAGGGCACATATCCTGTCATTGGAGTTGCAGTTCCTCCAACTTTTCCAGCCGAAATGGTTAAGTGTCGCGAGTTTGAGGCGATGCTTGCATCTTCATCTGTGTTGCAAACACCCGAAGATGAATCTGATAGCTTCGTAAAGTTTACACTCCCGGTGATTGTAAAAGTTCTTGATAGTGTTGGAACAAAATATCTATATGTTCGCCCTTGAATCATCCCAATAGTATCGGCATATTTTCCAAGAGTTCCGCCCACTGATGTTGAAGCAATATCCACTGTTAAATCAGAACTTCCAAGAGTAATACAACCTGAAGTTGTAAAAGAGGTCTCACTAGATATGGTTGCACTTTCACAGATATCAATCTGTTTAATTGTTACATCGTATCTATCTGCGTTACCAAAATGCTGGGCATTAACATTTAGGGTAAATAATACAAAAATAAATAAAAATAAAATTTTCACTAATCTAATCTCCCTATCACAACACCTTGGCTTACTGTTTCTAAAATAATTCTATTTTGCCTTTCAACTTTGCTTAAAAGTAAATGATTTACCGGCGCAGAGACAAATGCTTCTTCACTTATAAATTTATCAAACATTGAAACCCCTGCTTTTCCTGGAAACATAAATCTTACAGAACCAAAACCATCAGCTGATGATATATTATTATCTGTGTAACCAACTTCTAAAAGTATATTTTTAGTAATTAGCATCTCTAGGGATAAATCTGTTCCATCTGTATCTTGTGAATATTTTTCAGCATCCCAATCAAAATAACTATAATGAATTTTTGCCCATGGTAAAAATGGGATTTGACCAAGAGCGTGAAAATCATAACCGTCTAAAACTCTTTCAGTATTATTACCAACTTTGTTCGCACTAGATAACGCCAAATAATAATTCACGTAAGCTTCAAATGCATTTGATTTTAACTCAAGACCGAAACTTGATCTCGTATTATCTTCATCGTCAGCGTCAAAAAACACATTGCCTCCAATTATGTAATTACCATCAAAAACTTTTCGATAACCTAACCCGATATTAATTGTAATTCTTTCATCATTCCTCACATAGTAATGGTTAAGTGATAATTGAGAAAATAAAGCGTTAGTTTCAGTTAACTCTACTGGGCGAACAAGCAGGATGGAAAATTCTGGTTTTTTATTTTCAATTCCTCGTATTTTTACTTCAGTAAGTCCTGGTCCTGTAAAAAGGCTATATATTGAATCAGCAGCAAAATCATTGATAAATTCGGAGTTTTTTTTAACAATATCGCTTACTTCTCCGCCGGCATATGCAGGGAGCGATAGAAACAAAACTAAGAAAAACCTATACATAATCTATAATATTATTAAATTAATTATAAAAGTCAAAAATTAAATTTTTTGAAACTATTTATTAAATAAGAAAATCGTCGGCACAAAATGTTAGTAGTTTAATTAATTTTTGTATGGTAGCGAAGAGTGATGGAGAATGATTTTCAAATTACCATTTGGCAATTTTTTATATGCCAAACTTTTATCTACTTTTAAAATATTACCATTCTTGTTGGTTAGAGTTACTGACCCCATCCAAATTGCAATATCATTCTCTATGAAAATTTCTGAGGTTTTGGATTCAAATTTATGCCATGACTTAATTCCAAAACCATCATCCATGGGGTATTTTTTATTGTTACCAACAAAATAAGATAGTGCGCCCTCTAAATTGGAACGAAATGTTTGATTGCCTGTGCTTAAAGTTGGTTTAAATAAAATTGGCCCAAGTTCGAAAGCATATAAATCCTGTAAAATCTTATTTGCAACTATGAAAGCGTCATCGATACCTTTTTCATCATAAGTTTTTGAAATTAAAATTACACCGTCTCCCCAGGCATTGCGAGCGTCAGTCAGATCTTTTTCATTTATCATTATGCAAATACTCTTCCATTTTTTTCACACTTTGATTAATTGTATTAAAACCTACAAATATTTTCATAAAATTATTTTTTATTTTTTGAGATAGTTTATGTTAGCAGTCCAAGCATCTCTTCTGTATATGTGAATTTTTCCCTTGGCTTGCCTTTTGGTTTTCCAGCTTCAACTTCGTGTTTATCAATTACTTCCCACTCAATGAAATTAATATATCGAACTTTATTTGAATCCAATATCTCATAAATTTTCTTATTTCCAAGCTTTTCTTTTTTATCATCGAGCTTTTCAATATCTTGCATTAGCTCTGCTATTGTTTCATTGGCACAAGCTTTGTTTGTTCCAATAATTCCACTCGGTCCTCTTTTTATCCAGCCAGCTGTATATAGTTGCGGCACAACAATGTTATTTTCATTATCTTCGGTTACTCTTCCTTTATCATTTGGTATTACACCCCAAGCATCATGAAATGGGACGCCATCTAAGGCAACTCCTCTATATCCAATACTTCTAAACAAAAGTCCAGCTTGCAGCTCCTCAAATTCTCCAGTGCCCCTTGCAGACTGTTTGAAAGGCTCTCCTGATAAAGCATTTTTTTCAAAAACAACTGTCTCTAATTTATTCTTACCCTTAAGTTCAACTGGGCTTCTTAAAAATTGTATGTGACATTTTCTGGGTTTTACATAAGGTCTTGTCCATGGGAAACTTCGTGCTTTGTGCGGTTTTTTTGGTTCAGAATAACCAACAAATAACTCATATATTTTTTTTGCTGCTCTTCCATTTCTATCCGCTAGCTCCTCTTCGCTTGATTTATTTAAGATTGCTTCTTTAGGATCAACAAAAGTATCACATTCTTGAAGCTCTCCAAATTCTTTAAGTTCCTTTGAGGTCATTGCTCCTTGAGCTGGCCCCCTTCTTCCAACAATATAAATATTTTTTACTTTGCTTGTTTCTAAAACATCTAAAGCATGCTGCGAGATATCAGTGCACTTTAATTCGTCAACAGTTTTGGAAAGAATTCTGGCGACATCAGCAGCTACGTTACCTTGCCCAATTATCACAGCAGTTTCGTGAGAAAGATCAAATTCTCTTTCTCTATATTCTGGATGACCGTTGTACCAAGCAACAAATTCAGTAGCTGTGTGACTTCCCTTTAAATCTTCGCCAGGAATGCCAAGCTTCCTGTCAGTTTCTGCACCCATAGTTATGATTACCGCATGATGAGTTTCTTTTAACTCATCCACAGTGATATCTTTACCAACACTAACATTTCCGAAATAGTTAAATGCCTCTGGTTCTGCCATTACAGCAAATTTTTCAATACTCTTCTTAATTAAAGGATGGTCAGGCGCGACTCCAGTTCTAACCAAACCATAAGGTGCGCATAATTTTTCAAGTAAGTTTACTTCGACTTTTAAATCTGAATTTATTAATGCATCAGCAGCATAAAAGCCACTCGGTCCTGCGCCTACGATTGCAACTTTTAAAGGATTTTCTTCGCTGCCTAATTTACTCATCTTTCCACTCTTAAAAATTTACAGACCTAAGGCTTCTCTTCTATCTTCGGCGCCGTCCAGTGGCTCAAGAGTCTCAGTAATATTTGGTGTTTCTTGCGACCTTTCTTCATTTATGTCAACCCAATGTTCTTGTCCATCAGGAAGATCATCCTCTTCATAAATTGCCTCGACGGGGCATTCAGGAACACATGCACTGCAATCAATACAAACATCTGGATTAATATAAAGCATTTCGTCATCAACATGAAATGCTTCGACAGGACAAACTGATACACAATCGGTAAAACGACATCCTCTACAATTATCTGTTACTACTGTTGTCATAATACTTTCTCCATAAAACCTATTATAAACTTAAGCTGCATAAACTAAAAGCTCTCCTCGATTCATTTCAATTGCGTCTCCACTCCACCTATGAAATGAACCACTAAAAAATTTTTCGTCAATTGTAATTTTGGTGTTCTCTTTAATATACTTAAATAATAATTTTATGTATATCGGGGTATACATGCAATCGTAAGAAAATGTAGGCAGAACTTCTATATTATTCATACAAATAATAGATCCTCTTTTCATACCAGCACCAGTTCTTATACCCATCTCACCAAAAGTTAAGATTGTTCCTGAAATCATATTAACTCCTGTAAAATCTCCACATTTTCCTCCTACAACCATAGTTGACCCAGCCATAGCATGACCTAACTCATTTTTCACATTTCCTTCAATTATTATTTCGCCACCGGTAACCCCTTTTGAAGCACCCCGGTATGCACTTGCAATACAATGCCCCCCATTTCCTGTTATATGAATTCTTCCTCCAGTCATTTCTGGCGCAACCCAGTCTGCTGCACTTCCATTTATTTTTATAAACCCACCAGAAATTGCTGAACCAAGATGGGCGCCGACATCACCTTCTATTTGCATTTCGCCGCTGCTCATATTTGCACCAAGATATTTTATTTTGTGCATGTCGCCCTCAACCTCTAAAATATCCGATTTCCCTTTTGATACTTTAAAAAAATCTGCAAGGTCGCTTTCTCTGTTACCGTGATATATTTTTAATTTTTCAACCTCTTTAGGTTTAAGTTTATTTATCACACCGGGTGTAATACATTCCGCTTCTAATGGAACATCTGGTTGTGTATGTAATTTTAACTTCATAATTTAATTTTTAACCTTTAAATTAAATCTTTTAAAAAAAATTTATATTTACCAAGCTTGCCTCCAAAATTCCCAGCTGTAATCTGAATAACTCCATCTTTTGCAGCTGCATGCATGCCAACTTTCATTGCTTCTGATACAGATTTTTCGTCAGAGCCATCAACAACAATTTCGTAACAAGTATGGACATTGTCAGGCACCGCAGAATCCTTAATTACTCCTTTGATGGTTGGGCAATAAATATGATTTGTTGATGCAACTAAATCTTTATATTTTGATCCTACTTTACTACCACTTCTAACGACTCCTTTTGGAAAAGGCATAATAACATTTGCAACTCTTTTCATAACTTTCACGGCATCGTAACATGCGTCTAAACAATTTTTCACATTGTCACCTAAAATGTAAAAGTTTCCACCACCAACTGACTCTTTTACTCCAAAGTTTTCCTGAATAATAAATTCTCCATCGAACACTGGAATTCTCCAATATCTTTTATCTTGAATTTTTTTTCCGATTTGATATCCATCACCAAAATATCTAAGTGCACCACCGACGTTAACTGTTTCTTCGGTGTCGTAACCACTAAAACAAGCTGTTGTTGGACAAGTCATTACACATTGTCCTATTCTTTCTATTAATCTTTTTGCAAGACTTTTTTGGTCCATTGTAAAAAGTAATATGCTATAGCCGGGTCTACCATCAGGGGTTTCTTCGGGGGATAGTTTCATGTCAATTCCTGCCTCGCACTTGCAGCCAATAACGGAAGTAGCCATACCTGTCATTGCACGAGCAGCACCTTCAGCCCAGTAGTCGTTTTCAGCAGTAATAATAACTTTCGCTGACCACATTGAGAAAGCTTCTGCGTAAGTATCGACAATTTGTGTGTTATTAATTTTCATGGATACTATTCTTCTTAACTGAATCTATTACTACTCCATGTCCATGCAGATAATCATCTTGAATTGGATAATTTCTAAATGAAACTGAATAAAAATCATCAAAAAAAGGTTTTATAACTTTTTCAATATCTTTATCAAATTCTGGAGCAACTCTTAAAACTTTTTTATCGGTATAATCACTAACAAATTCGTGATTCTCTATTAATAACATGCCTGCTTTAATAACGTACCTCGGAGCGTTAAACATCTCCTCTTTGTCTTCAAGCATATCGTAAATTGTAATATCGGCGTCAGCCCCGACACCAAGATGTCCTTTATTTTTAAGACCAAGGCATTTTGCGGGGCCTGCTCTTGTAATAATACAAATTTCGTTAAGTGTATATTCTCTTTTTAATTCTCCCAAAATAGTACTATTCATAGCTTTTTGGTTAAGATGTTTCATTGCCTCTTTTCTGAACTCATAATCCATTAATAACTTTATAACCATTGGATAGTTCATAAAGGAACCACCGTTTGGGTGATCTGTAGATAAAACAATTCGCCAAGGGTCTTTTGATAACAAAAATATTTCTAGACCGATAGCCCATTGAATCGCATGTGTGTAAATCATACCCTGATAATCAAAAGGTAAAATACCACAACCGCTTTCACATTCCGTATCTGCGTTGACCCATTTCTGAGGTTTATAACCTCTTAATAAATATGTTAGTGGAGCATCAGCTGTCATAAACATTGCCTTACCGAACATTACTTGCCCAACATCGCAAGTTATATTTTCGTGATCATTAACATAATCAGTAATTTCTTTCGAAGCTGATTTTGGACTTTTGCCTAACTCTCCTCCGTAACTGTTAAATTGAATATGAGCGATATGCAATCTTCTATCTCCAGCAGTTTTCATTGTTTCTAAAGTTGTATCAAAATTTCCGCTGTGACCTAAATTGTTACAATGTATGTGTGGTGGATGAGGTGTGCCCAGCTCATGAAGAGCATCAATAAAAGCATCTATAACTTTTCGTGGAGCAATATCAGTTGCTTTACTGTCTTCGTCTATATCTTTTACATTTAAATTTTTATGGCCTTTCCAGGGCTCATCACCGCCAGGATTTACTAATTTTACTGTATATGCTTTTGTAGCATTCAACCACCAAGCTACTGCCTCTTTAAATTCTTCGTATCTTCCCTCTGCAATTAGACTTTGTAAAAAAAGATTATTTCCAAGAAGAACATAAAACCCATTATCAATTATTGGGGTGTCATACATTTCCTCTAATGCATGTCTTGCAGTCAGTGGAGGAACAGCAGCCTCCATTGCAGTTGTATACCCCAGAGTTGCGTATCTATAACCAGTTGCAAATGTGGAAGGCACAATTCCTCCAGAGCCTGATTGTGTATTTGGTGTTTTGAAATGAGGGTCTAGCCTATGATCCTCAGGCATTAACTTTCTAGCTAGATTTACTTTTGGTCCGGTTATATGACAATGTATATCAACACCGCCCGGCATTATTGCCATACCTTTTGCGTTTATTACTTTTGCACTTTTGGAAACCTCTGAAACAATCTTGCCGTCTCTAATACAAATTTCGGCGACCTTACCTTCAATATCATTTGTTGGATCAAAAACTATACCGTTAATGATACGAATTTCATTGCTCATAATTCAACCCCAATATTTTAATTAATTTTTAATTAAATATACTTCTTAGTTGCATAAGGACGATTCAGTTTTTTTGCTAACTTATTAACTTTTTTTCTAAGTTTAGTTAATACTTCTAAGTCACTTGGAAACGGTGAGTCAAAAGCTGGCCTTAAACTAATTGGAACATCGTCCATTCTATAAACTGTTCCTCCAGTATTAATGCCATAAGTACTTGTCTGTATGGAAACATGTGCTGCTTCACTAGTTGGAGTATTTTTAGTATCGATTGAAATTAACTTACATTTTTCACTTGTTATGTGATCAATTGCAGGCTTCGGAAAATTGGCTACGGGATCGCTAGCAATAATCAAAGCTGCGTCAGCTTCTCCTCTTGTCAGAGTGTCAACCGTTGTAAACTCGCCAGGGTTAAATCTTGGATGACCTCTACTGAAGTTCACACCAAAAGGATATCCTGTCTGCCAAGCAACAACATTATCAGCACCGGTCACATTTCCATGTCCTCTTGCAGGTTTAGCAACAAAGTGCGTGAATTCGTTTAGGTCTGTAGCTAAAGCCATAAGCGCTCCAGAATTAAAATGTCTTCCTCTACTCATAGTGAGACCCATACCAAAAAATATTACACCGTATGTGCAATTTTTCATTTTTTCAAAAAGGTCGGTAACAGTTTCTTTATCGATGCCGCAAATTTCTTTACAGTTGTCAGGAATCTCAACTCCTTTACATGCAGCTCTTAACATCCATAATAATTCAAAATCTTTTCCAGGTTTAACCTGTAAAAATATATCTGCAACACCTGCAGTTTTCGTATGTCTGACGTCACAAATGACAACAGTTCTGTCGTCTTTACCATTGGGTGTAAACATACCCTCAGGAGTAACGGCATATCTAGCGAAATGTCTTGGGTGAGCTTCAGCAGGATTTCCTCCCCAATACATAACAAAGTCAGCTCTATTCTTAACCTCACCTAAAGTCATACTTGGTTCACCAACTCCTTGGAAAGCCATACCTGAAGGACCATGGCATACTGATGTTGTGGTATCAATTGTTCCTAAACAATCATCCATTATCGGAGCACATTGTCTCTGAGCTTCACATATTGTATCGCTCATACCATATAAAATTGGGAACTTGGCTTCTATTAAAATTTTTGCAGCTTCGTCAATTGCATCATCAAGTGGAACTTCTTTACCGGCTATTCTGGCTATTGGTTTATCTTCAATAACATGGTTTAAAAACCAAGACTTTCCAAGTACGCAAGCGTCTTTAGCTTTCGTTACAACTTTTTTATCCATATCTACTGTGAGAGTTATATCATCACAGCAACAACCACAGAAAGTACATGTCGCATTTTCTACAATTTTTTCGTTTACTATAGTATTATCTTTACTTACCGCACTCATAATATCTCCTTAATTATCTCCTCTTAATAATTAACCCGCTGCAGTCCTTGGGGGTAATTTTGTTTTCTTCTTCTCGCCTTTTTTTATAAATTCAACATCAATTGTCATTCCCTTTGAAGCTGGCATTCCTGTTCCGCATGTTTCGCCATCAAATAAACAGCTTGACGGTGGGCCATAAGGAATAAAAGCATAACCCTCTGGAATTTTTCCTTCTCTGAGAGCTTTTACTGTTACATTGGTCTCACCAATATTGTTGCTTATCTTTACATGGTCGCCAGTTTCTAATCCCATTCTGGCTGCGTCTTCGAAACTTACTTCAAGAGTAGTAGTGACCTTTTGATACTCATCCTTAAGCTTACCCTTATTCAAGCCGACACCCTGTTTAGCCGAGCGGCCCGGTATGAGTATTAATTGTCCTTTCATTGTTTCATAGCGTTTTTCCTAAGCTTTTACTTCAATATTACTATACATCTATATTAACTTATGCTTATTAAGATAACCTATAATGGATAATAAAACAACCATAATATATTACCATATGAGTATACGAAAGCTGTATATGGAGCCGCCTGTCAGATTCGAACTGACGACCTGAGGTTTACAAAACCCCTGCTCTGGCCAACTGAGCTAAGGCGGCATTTAATCGCTTTCAACACATGCGAGACCTTCGAAAAGCAGTGATTCTACATGTATTAAAGAGTGGTTACAATTCTCAATAATATTTTGAGCATTTCCTCCGGTGACATAAATAACGGGGAAATTTTTCGATTTAGAACTCATTTTATCAATAATGTAGTTAATGCTATTATACGCGGATATTCTCGAGCCATTCTCAATGCAAGATCTAGTATTTTGTGAAAATATAGTATCCTGCACTTCCTCTTCTAAAAAATTAAAACTTAGCATTTCTAAAAAAATTCTATCGATGATCTCTTTGCTGGGTAAGATTATACCCCCTAAATGTTTTTTATTTGAATCAAGATAATCAATAGTTATTGCAGTACCTGCGTCAATTACAATTAAATCACGATCACATTTTTTTGAAGCAGCTATTAGATTTAAAGCTCTATCCACTCCAAGCCTATGAGAATTTTTTTTATAAGCTAACGATAAAAATTTCTGACAGTCTTCAGTCTTTATAAACTTAATTTTATTTTTTATATCGCTAGGCAATTCATTCAAAATTGAATTTATGACACTTTCATGAATTACACTACAGCATAATATTTTTTCAAACTCAGCATATTCTGATTTTGAAATAAGCTCGTCAATTATCGAATGTTCATGATAACCACTTTTGAATTTTGAAATAACTTTATTGTCTTTAATTAAACTAATTTTGTAGTTTGTATGGCCAAAATCAATTGCGTAAAATTTCATCTTTAATTATTTCAACCTCATTAAAATTATAATTATTGAATCTATTTCCATGAAGGCAGCATAGCTGTCCATCTGAATTAATTCCCTTCATTTGAACCTTTATAATTTCATTATTACAAACTTTAATCATTTTTACTTTATTAAAATTATAATCAATACAATTCCATTCGTCTGATATTTTTTTACAATCATATTTTTCAAATTGTGATAGACATTCTATAATAGCTTCTAATAGTTCAGCAGAGTACTTATTTCTATCTAATTTAATTTTTGAATTCACTGATTTTAGATCTGTAGCTTTTTGGTCAATATTTTTTTTATCTATGTTTGATAATTCTAAATTTAGGCCAATACCTAAAACAATAAAAATTTGGGAGTTTTTTTTAAATTTAATATCAATTAAAATACCGCCTAGTTTAAAGCCTTCATAAACAATATCATTTGGCCATTTAGCTTGAATTCCAATATATCCGATTCTTTCTAAAGCTTTAATTAATTTGATTGCAACAAGAAAATTTAACATATGAAAATTTAAAGTGTTTTCTTTAAAGTTCCATGCTACAGAGAAACAAATATTCTTATAAACATTTTGCCAACTATTGCCTGAAACTCCTCTGGCATTGGTTTGCTCCTCTGAGAAACAAGTATGGCCGTTAGGATATATACAATTTTTTTCCATGAGTATGTTATTTGTTGAGTCGGTAGAATCAAAAACTTGAATAACAGGAACTAGCAATCTAGATTCTAATGAAAGTAAATCTCGTATATAATATGGATTTAATAAATCATCTTTATTTTTCATGGAAAAACCTAACGATACAAATTTTATAACAAATACTATTGATAAAGATAATAGCACTAAAAAATTTGGTGGGCGAGTTCATACAAGATTTCCTCCAGAGCCTAATGGGTATCTTCATATCGGTCACGCCAAATCAATATGCTTGAACTTTGAAATTGCAAAAAAATATAATGGGAAATGCAATTTAAGATTTGACGATACAAATCCAGAAAAAGAAAGCGAAGAATATATAAATTCAATTAAGCGTGATGTTGCATGGTTAGAATATAATTGGGACGAAATACATTTCGCATCAGATTATTTTAACGAATTATATACTTATGCAATTGAGCTAATTAAAAATAATTATGCTTATATTGACTCATCTTCCGCAGAAGAAATTAAGAAACTTAGAGGGACCCTAACTGAACCTGGAATAAATAGTAAAGACAGGAATAGACCAACAGAAGAAAGTTTAAGAATTTTCGAAGAAATGCGAAACGGCAACTATGAAGAGGGTGAATATGTTTTGAGATTAAAAATAGATATGTCATCTTCAAATATTAATATGAGAGACCCAGTAATTTATAGAATAAAAAAAATTAGACATCATAGAACGGGTAACGATTGGCAGATTTACCCGCTTTATGATTTCACTCACTGTATTTCTGATGCTCAAGAAAATATTACGCATTCGTTATGCACTCTTGAGTTTGAGGATCACAGAGAACTATACGATTGGATTATTGAGAAGATTCAACATAAGAATAAACCTCAGCAAATTGAGTTTGCTCGACTTATGCTTGAAAATAATGTAATGAGCAAAAGAAAATTAGCTGAATTGATAGAAAGTAAAAATGTCGATGGATGGGATGATCCAAGAATGCCAACTATATCTGGATTACGAAGACGAGGTTTTACGCCGAATTCTATAAAAGATTTCTGTAGTCGTATAGGTGTAACAAAAAAAAATAGTTTTATAGAGATGGGTGTTTTGGAAAATACTATTCGAGAAGAATTAAATTTATCAGCCGAAAGAGTAATGGGCGTTTTAGATCCATTAAAGGTAACAATATCTAATTATCCAAAAGATGAAGAAGAAGTTGTAAAAGCTCCGAATAATCCAAGCAATAAAAATAGTTATAGAAATATAAATATATCTAGAGAGGTTTATATTGATCGGTCAGACTTTATGGAAATACCGGAGAAGAAGTATTTTAGACTTTCTCCTGGTAAAGAGGTTAGATTAAGGCATGCGTTCAACATTACATGTCAAAAAGTGATCAAGAACGCAAAAGGAGATATAACTGAATTAGATTGCACATATGATTCCGAAAGTAGGGATATCAATAAAGGAAATAAAGTAAAAGGTATGATTCATTGGGTTAATGCTAAGGATTGTATTGATGTACAGATAAATTTGTATGATAGATTATTTACAGAAGCCAATCCAAAGGGGTTAGAAAGTTTTAATGAAGATTCATTGGTTGAAAAAAATAATGCAAAAATTGAAAATAATGTAAATATAGATAATTATGATAAAAGATATCAGTTTGAAAGAGTTGGATATTTTATTAGAGATAAAAAATCAAAAGATAATATAATTATTTATAATCAAATTGTTTCTTTAAAAGATACGTGGAAAAATAAGAAAGGATAAATTTAATGAAAGTTATTAGATGGATATTAGGAAGAATTATTTTATTGTTAGACTTTTTGACAAGACCTAAAAAAATTGAAAGAACGCCGAAAGAGCAAATTGAAATTGATTCAAAATTTAAAGGCCATAGTATTTATCAGTTCCACACTTGTCCATTTTGTGTAAAAGTTAGGAGATATTTAAGAAAAAATTCTCTTAATATTGAAATTAAAGATGCCAAGAATAATCAAATAAATAGGCAGGAATTAAAAATTGTTGGTGGAAAAATTCAAGTACCCTGCCTCAAAATTATAAAAGATAACAGCTCTGAAGAATGGCTGTATGAATCTTCAGATATAATCGCATATTTTGATAAAAGACTAAGTGAATAATAATTTTAAAAAACTTACGGATGAAGATGGTTTTTTAATAAACCCGGATGACTGGACGATAGAGTTTGCAACCTCCAATGCAAAAACAATGGGTTTGGTGCTTACCAGTGATCATTGGTTTATAATAAACTTAATTCGAGAGCAATATGAAAAAACAATGCGTGTTCCTGAGCTTAGACATATATTAAAGTTTATTAAAGAAAATTTTGATGAGAAAAAAGCAACAAGAAAGTTTGTATATAAGCTATTTCCATTCGGATATGGACAGCAAGGCTGCCTATTAGCAGGAATGAAGCAGCCTAAAAAATTATGGCTAGACTTATAAAAAAAACAAATATAAAGTCATATTACTAATTAAAAATTTTTGGAGAAATTATGACACAAGCAACAGCAAGACACATATTAGTTGAAACTGAGGAACAGTGCTTAAGCTTAAAAAAGGAAATTGAAGATGGTCTAGACTTTGCTGAGGCTGCTAAAATTAATTCTTCTTGCCCCTCAGGGGCAAATGGTGGGGACCTTGGTTCGTTTGCCCCTGGGCAGATGGTTAAAGAATTTAACGATGTTGTTTTCACAGGTGAGTTAAATAAAGTTCACGGTCCGGTTCAAACACAGTTTGGATATCATCTAATTGAAATAACAAGTCGAGACGACTAAAAACTAGAATTTTTTATAAATTCCTGTAAATATTTCTTGGGAAGACTCTATGTAAATTTCTTTTTCATCAAAAAAGAAGATTTTTATATCTTTGTCTTGAAAGTATTTTTTTAATATTTCGCTCTCTGAAAAAATTTTTTCAATTTCAGAGTAACCATTGTTGTAATGCCAAGCATAGCCTTTTAAATTGAATGTATTTGTTGAACTATCTTTCTTTATTATAATTTCGATACTTTTATTTGGTTTTATCTTATCTTTAAACCAATCTACCGAATCAATATGTCTATAACGGTCAAAAAATGTTTGTTTTTTTTTGATGTCAACAAATTCAAAAAAGACAAAGCCAGATATTTCTCCATTTGAAACTTGATACCACTTATTATATCTGTAATTATTTACTCTTTCTTTACCAGAGTTTGCTAACTGAATATCGACATATGTATTATTTTTTACAAAAAAAATTTTTTCTATTCTTACTTCGTCATTCTTGTATAACTTTCCAATTATCTTACTATTTGAAGAGTTTATTACAGGTATATTTCTTAAATTTATATCATCTTTATTAACTATTCCTATTTTTTTGTATGCCTCAAAGTAAGAAATCATTTCTACAGGTATATTTTCAAAACACTTTGCATATACAAACTCACAATTATAATTATTTGAAAAAGTATTTTCATAAGTAATAAAAAAAATAAATAATACTGGTAATGAAATTTTAATCATACTCTTTATCTTTCCATTCTCTAATATATTTAAAAATCTCTGCTTCACTTTTAATCTCAGTGTTAAAATGATTTTGTACGGATTGCTTTATGTTTGGTATATCAAATCGTAGAAATGGGTTAATTTTTAATTCACTCTCTAACTTTGACGGAATAGAATATCCCCCCTTATCAATTATTTTTTTAACTTTTTTTTCCATGCTAATGAGATCTTCATTATTTGGATCAACCAGTTTAGCAAAACCTATATTATCAAGAGTATATTCATGGGCACAATAGATCATTGTCTCTTTTGGAAGCTGCTTAATTTTAGACAGTGCTTTATGCATATCAATATATGAACCTTCAAATAACCTTCCACATCCGCATGAAAATAATGTATCTCCACAAAAAAGTTTATTTTTAAAATAATATGCTACATGACTATTGGTATGTCCTTTAACATCTATGACCTTGAAAGTCTCATGTAAAGAATTTAGCTTTACCCTCTCCCCATCTTTTACAATTATATTTGCAGGAATTCTTTTGTCGGATGGACCATAAATATTAACATCAGGGAATAGCTTTTTTAGTTCTAAAATTCCCCCAATGTGATCATTATGATGATGTGTTATCAAAATATCTTTTAGGTCCAAATTATTCTCTTCTAAAGCTTTTAGTATTGGTGTATGGTCGCCTGGATCAACTACAACGGCATCTCTTAGATTACTCTCGTGAAGTAACCATAGATAGTTATCAGAGAACGCTGGTATTTGAATAATATTCATAAATAGGAATTATAATATCTTACAACTATATGATAAAGGCTTTAAATTGTTATACATTGAGTATTTTAAAGACAAGTAAAAGATAATACGATTTTTACGTTGTAAAGAAAATTATAAATTAATATTCTATATTTTGTTTAAATTATTAAAGGAAAAAATTTGTTAATATAATTAAAAATTAAATGTTATGAAAAATAAACTATTTATAATACTTGGGAATCAATTATTCCCGCCCAATAATATAAAGTCATACAAATCCGATCATATATTCTTTATGGCCGAAGACTATGATCTTTGCACATATGAAAAACACCATAAAAGTAAATTACTATTATTTCTTTCTTCAATGAGGTCGTATGCAGATACATTAAAAGAAAATAAATATAATTTGATATATAAAAATATAGATAGTAAAGAATTCAAAAATTCTTATATCGAAAAATTAAGAAAAATTGTAAAGGAAAAAAATATAAGTGAAATTTCTTTTTTTGAAATTGAAGATAAAAATTTTGAAAAAAAGATACTATCTTTTATAAAAAAAGAAAAATTAAAAGCAAATATCATTCAGTCGCCCATGTTCTTGTGTTCTAGATCAGATTTTGAAAGACATATATCTAGTAATAAAAATAATTTGATGGCAAATTTCTATAAATATATGAGGAAAGATTACAATATTTTAATAGATAAAAATGAAAAACCAGTTGGTGGAAAATGGAGTTTTGATGCTGAAAATAGAAAAAAAATACCAAAGGATATCAAGATTCCAAAATTTCCTAAAATTGATGAGACAATTCATACTCGAAAACTTAAAAAAATTATCGAAAAACAATTTGCAAAACATCCAGGTAGCACCGATAGCTTTTGGTTTGCAACCTGTAAAGATGATGTAGATAAAATCTTAGAATTTTTTATAAAAAAGAAATTTCATTTATTTGGTGATTATGAGGATGCTGTAACACAAGATGACAATATTATTTTTCACAGTGCATTAAGTCCATATATAAATTTAGGCTTAATAACTCCAGAAATGATTTTAAAAAAAATACTATCTTATCATGAGAAAAATCCTATTAGCTTAAATTCTTTAGAAGGATACATTAGGCAAGTGTTGGGGTGGAGAGAATTTATGAGAGGTATTTATCAGAATTACAGTCACGACATGGAGGGTAAAAACTTTTTTAACCATAATAGGAGAATGAAAAAATCATGGTACGATGGTACAACAGGTTTACCCCCTCTTGATTATGCGATAAATAACGCAATGCGATATGGATGGTCGCACCATATAGAAAGATTAATGATTCTCTCAAACATTATGAATTTATGTGAAATAAAGCCAACAGTTGTCTATAAGTGGTTCATGGAAATGTTTGTCGATTCCTCTGAATGGGTTATGGTGCCGAATGTATATGGTATGGGCTTGTACAGTGATGGTGGGATTTTTTCAACGAAACCTTACATTTGTGGATCAAGTTATTTCCTAAAAATGATGGATTTTAAAAAAGGTGAATGGTGTAACACTATGGATGGATTATATTGGCGTTTCATTGATAAAAATAGAAAATTCTTTTTAAGTAATGCCAGGTTGGCAATGATGGTAAGAATTTTTGATAAAATGAATAAGGAAAGAAAAAAACTTATCTTACTTGAAGCAGATAAATTCATTAAAAAAAATACTTTATGAAAAAAGAAAACCTGCCATCAAAAATTTGCCCCGTATGTAATCGGCAATTTGTTTGGAGAAAAAAATGGAAATTAAATTGGGATAAAGTAAAGTATTGTTCAAAAAAATGCTCTTCAAAAAAAAATTAAATTATTTTTCTTCAGAAACTTTTTTATCTAATTGCTCAGTATATTCTTGATTTTGATTTTCATCCGCAAACTTATGGTTTGTGTCTCGATGATGCATCTCGTCATCCCTAATTGCAATAATAACATCGCTCAATTTTGCATGCTCGCCTAAGTCCCAGTAATCTATTGCTAATTGAGGCGCGGGTGTATTTTCAATAGTTCCATTTTCAACAAGCGCCAAATATTCTGTATAACTAATAACAGCCTCTTCTTCAAAATAACCAGTCATTCTATGTGCTGTTCTTGGAAATAAAATGTATAGTATTGAATAAAAAAATATGAATATAAACTGAGCAAATATAACCAATATCCTCTCAAACTTGCTTGGTTGAGCAATCTGAATAAATGTCATAAGATGCATTCTTTCGTTTTCTGCTTCAGCAAGCATTTCTCTTAATTTCGGTCCGTAACCCATTTGCATTGACCTTAGTGATTTAAAATGCATAAAAACTCCTGATACCATACCTGGAACTGCTGCAACAGTTTCTAAAACTATAGCTCTATGGCCATATCTTTTCGCGAAAAAATTATCTGCACACCATCTAAGAAACTTTGTAATTCCTTTTGCAAATCTATCACTAAATGTAACTGGGATATGTTTTTTCATAGTTCCTTTAATATATAAGTATTTCCTTATTAAAATTATCCAAAAAAAACAATAAATATCAACAATTAAAATATTATACAAAAAAAATTAGGAGTAAAAACTAGGAGTAATTAGTTGCTGTTCAACTCTAAGCAACAAAAAAATTTGGAAGTGAAGCCTGATAGTGTCCTACTCTCACATGGGGAGACCCCACACTACCATCGGCGATGCACCTTTTCACTTCTGAGTTCGAAATGGTATCAGGTGGTTCAAGTGCTCTATGGCCATCAGGCAATTCTTTCACAATGCATGTATTTAAACCAACAACCAAATAATATGTTTGGATGTTATATAGTCAAACCTCACGGGTAATTAGTACTGGTTAGCTTCACATATTACTACGCTTCAACACCCAGCCTATCAACCTAGTAGTCTTCTAGGGCCCTACAGGGAACTTAAAGTTCCAGTGAGAACTCATCTTGAGGTAGGCTTCCCGCTTAGATGCTTTCAGCGGTTATCTCTTCCGAACATAGCTACCCGGCAATGCCACTGGCGTGACAACCGGAACACCAGAGGTTCGTCCACCCCGGTCCTCTCGTACTAGGAGCAGATCCTCTCAATTCTCAAACGCGCACGGTAGATAGGGACCGAACTGTCTCACGACGTTCTAAACCCAGCTCGCGTACCACTTTAAATGGCGAACAGCCATACCCTTGGGACCTGCTTCAGCCCCAGGATGTGATGAGCCGACATCGAGGTGCCAAACACTCTCGTCGATATGGACTCTTGGAGAGTATCAGCCTGTTATCCCCGGCGTACCTTTTATCCGTTGAGCGATGGCCCTTCCATTCAGAACCACCGGATCACTAAGACCTGGTTTCCCACCTGCTCGACGTGTCTGTCTCGCAGTCAAGCACTCTTATGCCTTTGCACTAACCGCATGATTTCCGACCATGCTTAGAGTACCTTCGCGCTCCTCCGTTACTCTTTAGGAGGAGACCGCCCCAGTCAAACTACCCACCATACACTGTTCCTGACCCGGATAACGGGTCTAGGTTAGAACCTCAAACATACCAGGGTGGTATTTCAAGGACGACTCCACCAAGGCTGACGCCTTAGCTTCAAAGTCTCCCACCTATCCTACACAGATAGGTTCAAAGTTCAGTATAAAGCTGTAGTAAAGGTGCACGGGGTCTTTCCGTCTAGCCGCGCGTACACAGCATCTTGACTGCGATTTCAATTTCACTGAGTCTCTGGTGGAGACAGTGTGGCCATCATTACGCCATTCGTGCAGGTCGGAACTTACCCGACAAGGAATTTCGCTACCTTAGGACCGTTATAGTTACGGCCGCCGTTTACCGGGGCTTCGATCAAGAGCTTCGTCCGAAGACTAACCCCATCAATTAACCTTCCGGCACCGGGCAGGCGTCACACC
>CACNYJ010000004.1:0-7500 GCA_902624655.1 uncultured Thiothrix sp. | reverse complement strand
AGTTGGTCTCAACTCAGTTTTTCCAGTTGGATCACCAATTGTTGCGGTAAAATCTCCTATCAAAAAAATAACTTGATGTCCTAAATCTTGAAATTGTTTTAACTTATTCAATAAAATTGTATGTCCAAGATGGAGGTCGGGTGCGGTAGGATCGAAACCCGCTTTAATAACCAAAGATTTTGAGGAATTGAGCTTTTTAATTAACAGCTCTTCCCCAATAATTTCATCAGTTCCCCTTTTTATGGTGTCTAATATATTTTTGACCATATGAATTATACGAATAGTTTAGATTTAAACATAATAGTAATATATGTTAACTTGTTCAAATATTTTATTATAAGTATACATCAAAGAACAAAAGAGAGTATTAAATTTAACATTATGAAGCTTGCTAACATAAAATATAAAAAAATAATAATTTCTATATTTATAGTGTTTGTATCAATATATTTATATAGCAATAAGTCATACAGTTTATACGAGTTGAATTATATCGATAATGTAGATAATGATGAGTATAACAGTAAAAAAGAGTACTATTCGAAAAGATTAAGTTTAGATGAAAGCTCAATTTCTCAAAAAACTTATATTGTAAAAAAAAATCAAAATCTTTCAGTTCTATTTAAAAAAGTTGGCCATACTACCCCATATACATTATTGAAAAAATCAACAGAAAACTGCTTCTACAATCTAAAAATAAACGATGAATTAATTTTTGAATTTTTAAATGAAAAACTCAAATCAGTTAAGAGGAAGAGTAAAAAAATAGACTGTATTTACGACGTAAAAGAAAACATCATACAAAGCCGAGACCAAGTATTTGAGACAGAAACTGAAAGATTTGTTTTTTTTAATAATATTTCAAATTCTTTTTATAGCGCGGCGTTGAAATCAGGATTGTCTGCAAACGAAATAATGTCATTAGCTGATATTTTTGGTTGGGATATTGATTTTTCAATTGACATAAGGAGTGGGGATAGCTTTGGTGTTTATATTGAGAGAACATTCGTCGACAGTAATTATGTAGGTAGTGAAATAAAGTATGCTATTTTTAAAAATAGAAAAAGAGTAATAGAAGCTTATAGATACAATGATAAATTTTACGATATCAAAGGAAATCCATTAAGAAAGCAGTTCCTTAGAGCTCCAATTGATTTCTACAGAATATCATCAAAATTTAATAGAAAAAGGTTACACCCTATTTTCAAAAAAGTTAGACCACATTTAGGAACAGACTATGCAGCACCAAAAGGGACGCCCATATATACAACTGGTGATGGAACAGTTATTCACAAAGGAACAAAAGGGGGTTATGGGAAAACTGTAATCATTCGGCATGGTAATATTTACACAACTTTATACGCTCATCTCTCAAAATATCATAAAAAACTTTACGTTGGTAAAAAAGTAAAACAAAAAGAAATTATTGGATATGTTGGCTCGACAGGATACTCTACAGGGCCACATGTTCACTACGAATTTAGAGTTAGGGGTGTTCATAAGAACTCCTTAAAAGTAAAATTTAAAAAAGGTAGGAAGTTGAAGAAAGGATATTTAAGTGAAATGATATCAAATCATAAAGATAATAGTGATATATACTCTTGGTTAAGAAAAAATTACTCCCACACAGCATATGGAAAAAAATAATTTATATATTGGGATCTTGTCGGGCACGAGCATGGATAGTATAGATTGCGGAATATTTCAATTTGATAAAGAAAACTTTTCATTAATAAGCTTTTCTGAAAATGAATATCCATTAAGTATAAAAAGGCAAATTATTCATAATCAAGAATCAATCCTTAAAGATTATAAAAATAGTTCCTTGAATACCGAACTAGCAATGGAATATAGTAAAATTATTAAGAACTTACTTCAAAAAGATAATATAAAAAAGTCTGATATAAAAGCAATCGGTATGCATGGACAAACGATATCTCATGGTGAAAAAAATGGAAAAAACTTCTCAATTCAAATTGGATGTCCATTAACTTTATCAAATCAAACAAAAATTAAGGTAATTGCAAAATTTCGACAGCATGATATTCAAAATGGCGGTTCAGGTGCTCCTCTAGCACCACTTTTTCATGAGTATTTGTTTCAAAATAGTAAAACGGAAAGAGTTGTTGTTAATATAGGAGGAATTTCAAATATATCCTGTTTGTCATGTGGTAAAAAAAAATTAATTGGTTTTGATTCTGGGCCAGGAAATACACTTATTGATGTATGGATGAAAAAAAAATTTAATATTGATTTCGACAAAGATGGCAAGGTCGCAGCAAAGGCATCATCAAATTCTGAATTAATCAAAATTTTCTTAGAAGATAAATACTTCAAATTAAAACCTCCTAAAAGTACTTCAACCGAATATTTTAGTTATGACTGGATATTGAAAAATATTAATAAATCGGGTCACAACTTAAATGATAATGATATTTTATCAACATTAACTAATCTCACAGCACTAACAATAGTTCAATCTATTCATGAATATTCGAAAAACTGTAAAGAGGTATATATTTGTGGAGGCGGAGCTAAAAATAATTCAATTATGAAAAATATAGAATTAGAAGCAAAAAGAATTATTTCGGATCAGATTATTATTAAAACTACTAGTGATTTAAACTTGCACCCTAAAACAGTAGAGGCTGGTTTGTTTGCATGGTTGGCTATGTCAAAAATTAATAATATTAAACTTGACTATAGAAATATAACCGGGAGTAATATGCCTACAGAGCTAGGAAAAATTTATTTTTAATTTTTATTAAGTTGAGAACGATGACCCACAACCACATGTTGTAGTTGCGTTAGGATTTTTAATTACAAATTGTGATCCTTCCAAATCTTCTTTATAGTCGATTTCAGCACCTGAAAGATATTGAAAGCTCATAGGGTCAACTAGAAGCATAACTCCGTTCTTTTCTATTTTTGTATCGCCGTCTTGTATATTTTCATCAAATGTAAAACCGTATTGGAATCCAGAACAACCTCCACCAGAGACAAAAACTCTTAGTTTTAATTCATCATTTCTTTCTTCTTCAATTAGATTTTTTACTTTGTTCGCAGCAGCATCTGTGAACACAAGCAAATCGTTATTTTCGTAACTCGTAAGGTCTACTGATGATGTTTCGGTCACACTTTTCTCCAAAGTTATTAAGTATCATTAATTGTATTACTATTTACGACAGATTCAATATCTAATTTGTGATGGTCTATATCCTCTTTATTACTGCAATTTATAAGACGGCCATCAACTTTAGCTCCAACTTCCATCTCCAATGATTTGTAATAAATATCCCCTTGAATGTTGGCATTTGAACCCAACTGTATTAGCTCATATGCATAAACATTTCCAAGAACCATACCATCAATCGCTACGTTAGAGGCATCAACATAACCTGTAATTGTAGACAATTTATTAATAAATAGCTTAGATTCTTTATCCCTGATAGCGACCAAAGATCCTTTTATATCTCCTTCTATATGGACAATGCCCTCGTAAGTTACATCGCCTACTATTGATATATCGGAGCCAATTAAGGTATTTATTTTTTTCGACATAATACTATTACTAAACTATTTTAACGAATGTGTATAATTATATAGCTTTCCGTCACATTTGACATCAATATATAAGGTATTTATGCTTTGTCCATCAGGAATGTTAACTGCTCCAGAATGTTGTGAATAATTTTTGAAACTTATTTGGTTATTGCTAATCTTCATCTTCTTTTTTTTAAATAGTTTCCCATTTTTTATATAATTACCATCATAAAAGAAATTAAAGGATCCATTAGCTTTTTTATTATTAAAATTTGATAATAATAAGAAAGAATAATATAAAATTCTTTTATCTTTATCAAAATCTAACTTTACATTTTCAATCGATAATATATTTTTCCTATCCTTCGAATTTACTAAAAATTTATAATAATTTAGCTCTCTATTTAAAGCTAATATTTCTTCATCTTTTTTAAATAGCTCATTTCTTATTTCTTCTGAAGTAGCGATCTTAAATTTTATCGCATCAGTATATTTGTTAAAAATAGAACTTATTTCTCGATTACTTGTTGTGAGATCATTAATAATTTTTACTTTATCTACTATTTCAGATTCTAGATTTGTGATTTTATTGATAAGAATAATATTTTTTTCATGCACGCCCTTTGAATTTTGTATGATAAATTTATTTGAGTACATAATTATTATAAAAACCACAATCAGAGATATAATTGAATAGAAAAATAGTTTTTTCTTAAATTTTTTTCTATCTGTTATGACAATATTATTTTTTTCAATCATACGCTATTAATTTATTAATGCTGTTGACTCATCAAAATTCATCATAATATTCATGTTTTGAACTGCTTGTCCCGCAGCACCTTTAACGAGATTATCAATTGCAGATATTATTGTTATTTTCTCTGATTTATCACAATGGTAGGATATTGAAACATTATTTGAGAAAGCTACCTCTTTTATTTCTATGTGCTTAGATTTTTCAATATTTATAAATTTTTCATTTGCATAATATTTATCGTATGCTTCTTGAATTTTTTCATCTGTTATATTTTTGTTTTTTTTCACATAAATTGTTTCTAAAATTCCTCTATATATCGGTAAAACCTGAGGTGAAAAGATAATACCGATTTCCTGGTTACTAATCTTACTTAACTCTTGAATAATTTCGGGTGTATGTCTGTGGTGAAAGAAGTTATATGGTATGAAATTTTCATTAATTCTCTCTCCTAATTCAGAATCAATTTTTTGTCTTCCAGCTCCGCTATAGCCAGATTTTGCATCGATTATAATATTTTTTATATCAATCAATTTCTCTTTTAATAATGGATATAATGCTAGTATTGCCGCTGTTGGATAACAACCTGGGTTTGCTATGAGTTTTGCTTCTTTTATCTTATCTCTATTTATTTCTGGTATACCATATATTGCTTCTGATATTAATTCTGGAGTTTGGTGCTTTATTTCATAAAATTTTTCCCAAACTTTTTCGTCATCAAGTCTATAATCAGCAGCTAAGTCAATCACTTTTGTTTTTCTTGGGTCAACTCTCTCAATATATTTCATTGCTGTACCATTTGGGCAGGCAAAAAAAATAATTTGATATGCGTCAAAATCTAATTCGGAAAATTTTAATAATTTTTTATTGCAGATTTCTGAATCTTGTGTGAAATCTGAAAGTATTTTTCCAGCATTATTAAAAGAATAGAGGTCTAATTTTGAAATATACTGATGTTTATTCAAAATTCTTATAAGCTCTAATCCTGTAAAACCTGACGCTCCGATAATTGCTGCATTAATCATTTTTTTGTCCCCAAATTATATGGCTAATTATACATTTAATTCTACTCGTGATGCTAATAAAAGATTATTGTATTTATATAAATACTTTCTAGGCCTTTTTTGTTTTTATCGGTTTCTTTCTTTTTGGATAGCAAGCTTTACATATTTTACAAGATAGTCCGAAACAGCTCCTTGCTTGGCAATACTCTCTTCCATAAAATATTATTTGTAAATGTAACTTATTCCAATATTTTTTATGATAAAGACTTTTCAAATCATCTTCGGTTTTTTTTACATTTATACCCGAAGTCAAACCCCACCTTTGTGCTAATCTATGAATATGAGTATCAACCGGGAAGGTTGGGTAACCATAACCTTGAGACATTACAACGCTAGCAGTTTTATGACCTACTCCTGGAAGCTCCTCAAGTGCTAAAAGATTTGCAGGAACTTCTCCATTATGTTTTTTTACCAGTAAAACTGATAAATTTTTAATTGCTTTTGATTTCTTTGGGCCTAAACCACAAGGCTTTATTATACTATAAATTTTCTTTTCCGAAATTTTTGCCATTTTTTCAGGAGTATTTGCTAATTGAAAAAGCTTGGGTGTTACCTTATTAACCCTCTCATCAGTGCATTGAGCACTCAATAAAACTGCTATGAGTAATTCGTACGTGTTTTTGTGATTTAATGGAATGGGTGTTTTTGGATATATTTTATTTAAAATTTTCTGAGCAATTTTTGCTCTTTCTGTTTTTATCATAGAAACTAATTAAAATTTTTGAATAACAATCAAATACAAGATCGATCAAATGTCTCAGTATAAGCATCAACACTTTCCCAATCGGTAAACTCGTAAACACCTGAAGTATCTGTCGGCCCTTTTGTTAAAAACATTATAAACCTAATTATTTGTTTATCAAAAAATCTATATTTTTGATAGTCGATTTTTCCAGCAAACACTGCTAAAAGACTTGGCTTCCAGTTCGCTATTTTAAGAAACCTCTGAATATACGGATTTGTATCTGGAGTATTTTTCTCAAACTTTCTTGCTACAACATTTACTGAAAAAAAAGATGTATTTTGGCTCTCTAATATGTGTTTATTCTTGCTAATGAACTTATAAACTTTTTTGCTGTGTTTTCCGTATCTTATACTTGCGCCAATTATAAGATTTTTATAAGCAGATATATTCTCATTTTCAGCGTCTTCAATTGATATAACTTTAATTTCTGATTCATGAGCAGATTTCTTTTTAATTCTTTCACAAATTAATTTTGTTTGACCATCTGTAGAGGAATATATGATTAATATTTTAGACATTTTTATATTGTTTAAAATCTGAGGATTCTATTAAAGGAAGAAGTTCCTCTAACGCTTTTTCATATACCTCTTTTTTGAAGTTAACTACAATTTCTAAAGGTTTTTCATCAGACACCCATTGCCAGCTGTCAAATTCAGGTTTTTTTGAAGTATTGAGATTAATTGCAGTATCATTAGATAATAATTTCAATAAAAACCATATCTGCTTTTGTCCTAAACAAAGTTGATTGTTTGTCTTTCTTTGGTATTTTTTTGGTAAATCGTATTTTAACCAGTGCTTTGTTTTTCCAATTATTGCTACATCTGCTTTCTTGAGCCCAATTTCTTCGAAAAGTTCACGAAACATTGCGGTTTCAGCTACTTCATTTTTTTTAAAGCCGCCTTGAGGAAACTGCCAAGATTTTTCTTTAAACCTTTTACATATTAATAGTTCTCCTCTCGAGTTAACTAGAACAATTCCAACATTTTTTCTGTATCCGCTTTTATCAATCATTTTAACAAAACATTAATTTTAAATGTGTATTATATAAAAAATATTATAAAATAAACATTATGAATATAGCACTTTTTGACTTAGACAATACCTTAATTAAGGGAGATAGCGACTATCAATGGGGCAACTATCTTGTTGAAAATAATTATGTCGACCCTAAAACATACAAGGAAAAGAATGAAAATTATTTCGAACAATATAGAAGAGGTACGCTTTGTGCAAGGGAATTTGCTGAATTTTCTTATGAGCCTTTAACAAAATATGATTACAAGACTCTTATAAATATTAGAAAAAAATTTTTTGAAGAAAAAATTAAACCTTTAATTCTTCCGAAAGCTGTTGATTTAATAAAATCTCATAAGGAAAAAAAAGATATACTTGCT
>CACNYJ010000003.1 GCA_902624655.1 uncultured Thiothrix sp. | reverse complement strand
TGCGGCAATAGAAATTCAAAGATTTTTGAAGAATCCGATCTATCCATAGACATTGCTGTCAAGAAGGAAGCTTGTCCGCATGACCTTGCGCCTACAGCAAGTACAACCACTGCTTTGGTTTTGGGAGATGTGATTGCAATAATTTTGATGAAGATGAAAAATTTTACGGCACATGAATTTGGAGAGAATCATCCTGGTGGGCAATTAGGTAAAAGTTTAAATTTAAAAATAAAAGACATCATGCATAAAGGTAAAGAAATACCCACTTTAAAATCGGAGAAAATGCTCAAAGATGCGTTGTTTGAAATGACAAAGAAAAATTTAGGTTGTGTAATAATTGTGGATAATAATAGTAAAGCTTCTGGTTTTTTTACCGATGGCGACCTAAGAAGGGTTATTAAAAAATCAATTGATATTCATAATACTCAAATAAAAAAAATTATGAATAAAAAATTTTTATTTTGTGAGCAAGACGATTATGCAACAGATACTTTAATCAAAATGAAAAAAAACAAGATTAACTCCTTGCCAGTTTTAGATAAAAAAAAGAAAGTAGTTGGTGCTATAAATATGCATATACTAGTAAATTCAGGAATGAAATAAAAAGTGAACTATATAAAAAAAAATTTTTTTAATTTTTTAATACTAATTGCAGGTTGTATGTCAGTAATATACATCAATAATAAAGCGGATGATGTTTTGGAGGTTAGTACAACAGAAATAATGACAATGCCAGATAATTCATTTAATAATGTGAAATATATTGCTATGGATGATGATGGAAATCCTCTATACACTGTAACTAGCCCAAAGATGAAGCAATTTTTTAATAATGAGGTTATCGAAGCATTAAAACCAAATATTCTTCTTTTTCGTGACGATAAACCACCGACAAAAATTATTTCTAAATCCGGATCAATTGCGTATAAAAGAAAAAACATAAAACTATACGGGGATGTGAAAATGTTTTTTCAGGAAAAAAAATCCGATCCTTTTCTAAAACTGAATACAGATGAAATTTATATTTATTTGAACGAGCAATTAGCTGTAACAGAATCAAACGTTTTTATAAAAAAAAACAAATCCTACCTAAACGGAAAGGGAATGAAGAGCAGCTTATTGAAAGGAGAATTTGTAATATTTGAACAAACAAGAGGAAAGTATGTCGAATAAACTAAATTATATTATTGCAATATTTTTGTTTTTTGTATCTTCTTCTGTGTTTGCATATGAGTTAGATAAAAATAAGCCAATTTTTTTAGAGTCGGATTCAGCAAAATGGGATGAAGATTCTCAAAAGAGCACGTATAGGGGAAATGTAGTTGTCACTCAAGGTAGCATGCTACTTACTGGAGATTTACTAATAGTTACATCTAAAAATAATGAAATCAATGACATGATTATCACTGGAGAAAAGTCAACTTACAAGCAAAAAACACGAAGCGGTAAAATCATTAATGGAGAGGCATATAAGATTCAATACTTTGTAGATACATCCAAAATTATTTTTTCGAATCAAGCAGTCCTAACTCAATCAAATAATATAGTAAAAAGTAATAAGATAATTTATATAACTGAAAGCGAAAATATAATCGCAGGTGATAAGGCTGGAAAATCAAGAGTAAAAATGACTCTCGAACCAAAAAGCGAAAATGAATAAACTTAGTGTAAAGAAAATATCAAAATCTTATGATGCAAAAAAAGTTGTCTCAAATGTTTCAATTGAAGTTTGTACTGGTGAAGTTATTGGTTTACTTGGTCCAAATGGAGCTGGCAAGACAACTTGCTTTTATATGATCACAGGATTGATCACTCCTGAAACAGGAAGTATTAGTTTAAACAAGAAAAATATTACTACCCTTACTGTTGATGAGAGAGCAAATTTAGGATTGGGATATCTTGCCCAAGAACCATCTATATTTAGAGGTTTATCAGTTAGTGATAATATTTTTTCTATTTTAGAACAAAGATCTGATATTGATAAAATCGAAAAAGAAAAAAAGCTTTCTTATCTACTTGAGAAATTTAATATTAGTCATATAAAGGACACGCTTGGTATTAGTTTATCAGGAGGCGAGAGAAGAAGAGCTGAAATTGCAAGAGCATTAGCATCAAACCCCAAATTCATTTTATTAGATGAGCCGTTCGCAGGAATAGACCCAATATCAGTAATTGATATTCAAGAAATAATTAAAGATTTAAAAGAAAATAAGATAGGCGTGCTAATTACTGATCATAACGTTAGGGAAACTCTAAATGTTTGTGATAGGTCATATATTTTAAACGATAGTAAAATAATCGCTGAAGGAAACTCCGAAGATATTCTAAAAGATGATAAAGTGAAAAGAGTTTATCTAGGGGAAAAATTTAAAATGTAAGACTAAATTTATTATGAAAGCAAGATTAATTGCAAAACAAGTATCGAGACTATCTATAAGCCCCCAGCTTCAAAACGCAATAAAGCTTCTCCAAATGTCCGCTATTGAAATTAACAATGAAATTCAAAAAATTTTTGAAAATAATCCTCTTATTGAAAAAGAGGATAGTTGCGAAGATTTTGAATATGATGAATGTGAAAACCACTATTCTCACTACCAATCAAACTTACTAGCAGGAATGGGAAAACAATCTATATCTACAAGTGAAATTATCGAGAGTGTATCTGCTGAAGAAACAAACATAAAACAGCATTTGATGTGGCAAATACATCTACTTAATATTACTGATAGAGATAAAAAATTAGCTGAATCAATAATAGATTATATAAATGATGACGGTTATCTAATAAAAAATATAGAAACTATTTTTGATGATGTGTATTTAAATTCTGAAACCTCTATTGATGAACTTATCGCAATTCAGCACCTAATACAGAATTTAGATCCAATTGGAACATGTTGCATCGGAATTCAAGAATCCTTAATTGTCCAATTACAAAACATTTATCCAAAAACAGAAATTATAAGAAAATGCGAAATAATTTTGAAAGAATTTTTTGATGAGTTTGTCGCAAATGAATTTAATCTAATAAAAAAAAATATTAAATTAAATGATACAGAAATTTTAGAGATTAAAGAATTGATTAAAAGCCAAAATGCTAGGCCAGGATCTAAAATTTTTTCAATGAGAGAAATTAACTATATTATACCAGACGTAACAATTTTAAAAAAAGACTCTGAATGGGAGATAAAAGCAAATCACCAAGTTTCACCAAATATTTCTATCAATGAAAAATATGTACAGATGATAGAGTCTAATATAAAGAAAGAAGATTCAGAATTTTTAAAAGAAAATCTAAGAGAAGCAAAGAGCTTTATAAAAAATATAAAATATCGAAACGATACTTTATTAAACATCTCTCAATGTATTTTTAATAAACAACTTAAATTTTTTAAAGAAGGTTCTTCGAAAATCGTGCCCTTGAATCTAAATGAAGTTGCTAAAGAAATAGGAGTACATGAATCAACTGTTTCAAGACTAACAACGGGAAAATACATAGAAACGCCGTATGGTGTTTTCGAATTGAAATTCTTTTTTTCTAGTTATATTAAAAATGATTCAGGGGAAAATGTTTCTTCAAGTTCAATCAAAGAAAAAATAAAAATATTAATAAAATCTGAGAATAAAGCAAAACCTTTGTCTGACGAAAAAATAGTAAATCTTCTAAAAAAAGAAAATATTAATATTGCTCGAAGGACAGTATCAAAATACCGAATCCAATTAAATTACGAATCTTCTTCCAAGAGAAAAACAAAATAGAGTTTTTTATAAAACTTGTTACACTTATTGAAATGGAGTTTGTTAATGAAATTTTGAATAATTGTAATTAAGAGATATCGATGCCGACAGAAAGTCAAATTTTAAAATTAGATGCAATATCTGAATCATTGAATTCTGGAGCGATGTTAAAGGCAAAGTTAATTTTAAATGGTCTTCACCCTGCAGAGATTGCAAGGCTACTTGAAAGCTCACCACCCAGACAAAGAAGACTAATTTGGGAAATGCTCGACCATTCATATGATGGTGAAGTGTTATTAGAGGTTGGTGAAGAAGTTAGAAATAATCTTATGGAGTCTATGGACGAGCAATCGCTACTGGCGGCAACAAAGGGTCTTGATGTTGATGATCTTGCAGATTTACTTGATGAACTTCCTGAAACAGTAGTTAAGCAAGCTCTCAAAGGAATGGATTATCAGTACAGAACCAGATTAGAAGGTGTTATGAATTATAATGAGGACACAGCTGGTGGTTTAATGAATACTGACACCATTACTATAAGGCCAGATGTTACTTTGGATGTTGTTCTGAAATATTTAAGACTAAAAAAAGAAATACCACAGAATACTGATAATATAATTGTAGTTGATAGATATAATCATTATCTGGGTACTTTGTCTGTAACAACACTCCTATGTGCGGATCCGGAAAAAACTGTCTCAGAGTCAATGAATAATGATTACATTTCTATTAGCGCAGATTCGCTCGCTAACGAAGTTGTAAATATTTTTGAAGACAGAGATTTGGTATCTGCACCAGTTGTTGACCAAAATAATATATTGCTTGGAAGAATTACAATTGATGATGTTGTTGATGTAATTCGTGAGGAAAGTGAACATACAGTTCTTAATATGGCCGGTCTTACTGATGAAGAAGACATATTTGCCCCAGTTCTTCCTTCTACAAGAAGAAGAGCAATTTGGTTAGGTATAAATTTAATTACTGCTTTAATAGCTTCTGGTGTAATAAGTTTATTTCAAAGTACAATCGAACAAGTTGTTGCACTAGCAGTACTAATGCCGATTGTTGCAAGCATGGGAGGTATTGCAGGTTCACAAACTTTAACTCTTGTTATCAGAGGGATCGCATTAGGAAATGTTAGTTCTACAAATTCAAAATCTCTCCTATTAAAAGAAATATCGATCGGCTTACTAAATAGCTTTCTTTGGGCAACAGTAATTGGTGTCCTCTCATCATACTGGTTTGATAATTATCTTATTGGAATTGTCATAGGTATTGCTATGGTTGCTAATTTGGGTTTTGCTGCATTATCTGGTGTATTAATACCTATAATGCTTAAAAGAATTGGGGTTGATCCAGCACTGGGAGGAGGTGTGATTTTAACAACCATCACTGATGTAATTGGATTTTTCTCTTTCTTAGCTTTAGGTACAATTTTTCTATTATGATTTTTCTTAATTAAAAATTCTTTTTAATTACTTCTTTTGCTGACTTCGATATGGAATATGTAGTTTCTTTAAATTTTTTCAATAATTTTTTTGCCCATATAAATTCTGTCGCTAATAAGGCTAATCCTGCAGGTATAACAATAATAGCTGGCCCCGGTGTAAAGAAGAGTATGCAACCAATTAGAACAATAGAAATACCTATTAAAAAAATTGCCAATCTTCTAATTTGTTTATAAAGGTTTTCCGGCGTCATAAATCTATTTCGGTAAAGTCACCCCAGTTTGCTTCTGATATTTACCACCCCTATCTTTATAGGATACTTCACATGTAGAATCGGACTCAAAGAAGATCATTTGTGCAACACCCTCATTTGCATATATTTTTGCTGGTAATGGGGTTGTATTTGAAAACTCAAGAGTTACATGCCCCTCCCACTCCGGTTCTAAAGGAGTAACGTTAACTATTATTCCGCATCTAGCATATGTAGATTTCCCTAAACATATTGTTAAAACTGATCTTGGTATTTTAAAATATTCAATTGTTGAAGCAAGAGCAAATGAGTTTGGAGGTATAATGCAAGTGTCACCTTCAAAGTCAAAAAAACTATCTTTATCAAAATTTTTTGGATCTACAACGGCAGAATTAATATTTGTAAAAATCTTAAATCTACTCGAACAACGAACATCATAACCATAACTTGAGGTTCCATATGATATTACTTTATTGCCCGAAAGTTCTTTTACTTGGTCTGGCTCAAAAGGTGATATCATGTTTTCTTCCTTTGCCATCTTTTTTATCCAATAGTCAGATTTTATAGACATATTTTTTTCACTAATTATTATCGATCACAATTTTTGGAAATTTCGAGCTATAATCTTTTGATTGTGCAGCTAATTTTCCTGCAGCTTTTCTTGCAATTTCGCTATAAATTTCTGCAAGTCTGCCATCCGGTTCATATACAACACTTGGCTTACCAGTATCTGTTTGCTCTCTGATTGAGATATCTAGTGGTAGCTTCCCAAGCAAATCCACATTACTTTCAGACGCCAAAGATGTACCACCACCTTCACCAAATATAGATTCTTCGTTCCCACATTTACTGCAAATATGAAGGCTCATATTTTCAACAATTCCTAATACTGGGACCTCTACTTTCTCAAACATTTTTAGCCCTTTTCTAGCGTCTAATAATGCTATGTCTTGAGGTGTAGTTACAATCACTGCTCCGCTAACAGGTATTTTTTGGGCTAGTGTTAGCTGAACATCGCCGGTTCCTGGTGGTAAATCAATTATTAAATAATCAAGATTTTTCCATTGAGTGTCAGATAATAATTGTTCTAAAGCTTGTGTTACCATAGGCCCTCTCCAAATCATTGGAGTTTCCTCATCAATCAAAAACCCAATAGACATGGCTTGAATGTTGTAATTTTCCATAGGCTCAAGAGACTTACCGTCTTGAGAATCAGGCTGACCTTTTAATCCAAGCATTCTAGGTTGGCTAGGACCATAAATATCTGCATCAAGTATCCCAACATTCGACCCTTCGGCTGACAAGGCAAGGGCTAAATTTACTGCAGTCGTTGATTTACCTACTCCGCCTTTACCAGAAGCAACAGCAATTACATTTTTTATATTTTGCATAGGCTGTAAACTCTTCTGTACCGAATGGCTTTCAATTTTCCAGCTAATTTCTACTGCGCCACAAGAAATCTCATTAGAAGATAACTGCTTAATAATCATATCATTTAAACTTGATGCAAAATTCTTTGCAGGATAACCAAGAACAACTTTAATGTTTGGTTTATTATCAACTATTTCTATAGAACTGATAGACTTTGTTTCAACCAAATTCTTTCCAGTATTCGGATCAATCAATCCTTTAAGCGACTCAACGACCATTGCTTCAGTCAACGACATTCTATTCTCCTTTTAATTTAAATACTTTCAACACATTAACTAACATTATTATATACTACTTGTAGATTTTTGGAGAAAAAATGGATACAAATAAGAAGATTTTAGTAACAAGTGCACTTCCTTATGCAAATGGGCCAATCCATATTGGCCATCTAGTCGAATACATACAAACTGATATTTGGGTAAGATTTAATAAGTCTCAAAAAAAATCAGTTGCCTATATATGCGCTGATGATGCGCATGGAACTCCAATAATGCTGAAAGCAAAAGAGCTTGGAATCACTCCTGAAAAGTTAATTGAAAAAGTTCAAAAGGAGCACAAAAAAGATTTTGCAAGTTTCTATGTAAATTTTGATCATTACTCATCAACACATACAGATGTCAACGAAGAATTATGCAAAAGCGTTTTTCTTAAATTAAAAGAAAACGGCTTTATTGAAAAAAGAACTATATCGCAATTTTACGATGAAAAAGAAAAAATATTTTTGCCTGATAGATATATAAAAGGAACATGTCCAAAATGTAAATCCGAAGATCAATATGGAGATTCTTGTGAGAATTGCGGTACAACTTATAGTCCGGTTGAGCTTATTGATCCAGTATCAATTCTTTCAAAATCTAAGCCAATTACAAAAGAAACCGAACACTATTTTTTTAAGTTAAAGAGTTTTAGAGAATATTTAATAAACTGGACGCAAAGAAATAATTTACAACCATCTATCAAGAATAAATTAGATGAATGGTTAAAAGATGATTTAAACGATTGGGATATTACAAGAGATAATCCATACTTTGGTTTCAAAATTCCAGATGAGCAAGACAAATTTTTTTATGTTTGGATGGATGCTCCAATTGGTTATATTGCTGCATTTAAAGAATTCTCTAAGAAAAATAATTCATTTGAAGGTATATGGGATAATGAAGAAGTTGGAGAAATATACCATTTCATTGGTAAAGACATTGCCTATTTCCATGCTCTTTTTTGGCCGTCAATTTTAGAAGGTTCTGGACTAAGAACGCCGAATGGAGTTTTTTGTCATGGTTTTTTAACAGTTAATGGTAAAAAAATGTCAAAATCAAGAGGAACCTTTATTAAAGCAACCGATTATCTCAAATATTTAGATCCTGAGTTTTTAAGATATTATTTTGCAAGTAAATTGAATGATGGTATTGAAGATATTGATTTAAATTTTGAAGATTTTTCTCAAAAAATAAATAGTGATCTTGTAGGAAAACTTATAAATCTTGCAAGTAGGTGCTCATCATTTATCGAGAAAAAATCAAATTTTCTTCTATCAGATGAACTGGAAGATCAAAAAAAGTTTCATTCGTTTCTAGAGGATGTTAAAGAAATTGAAAATTTTTACCAGAAAAGAAAATATAGTAATGCTATTACAAAAATTATGGCTATGACTGATAAAGCAAATCAATACATTAATAAGAAAAAGCCGTGGGCATCTAGCAGTGATGACGAAATCCAAAAAGTAGCAACTCAAGGCTTAAATTACTTTAGGACAATTGTAATAATTTTGTCCCCAGTCATGCCAAATTTATTAGAGCAAACTGAAAAAATATTTAATGAAGAGAAATTATTTTGGGACAGTTGCTTCACACCGAAGTTAGGTTCAAAAATAGAAAAATTTGTACCCCTTAAAGAAAGAATTAAAAAAGAAGAAATTGAAAGTTTAAACAATAGTCTTTTGGATGAGGTTGAGAAAAAAGATAAAATAGAGAGGAAAGATATGGTAGAGGAAATCGATTATGAAAGTTTTGCAGATATTGATCTAAGAGTTGGTGAAATAATAAGGGCAGAAAATGTTGAAGGAGCCGATAAACTTCTAAAACTTGAAGTTGATCTTGGTGAATTAGGTGTAAAAGAAGTTTTTGCTGGTATAAAAAAATATTATAAAACTTCTGATTTACTTGGATTAAAAACTTTAGTTGTATCAAATTTAAAATCAAAAAAAATGAAATTTGGAATATCTTCTGGTATGGTACTTGCTGCAGATTCTGATGGTGATATTATTATAATCAGTCCCGATAGTAAGATTAGAAATGGTTCAAAAGTAAAATGAATGAAAGAATTGTTGCTCAGATTAATGAAAACAACTGTATTGGCTGTACCATATGTATTAATGCTTGCCCATTTGATGCAATTATCGGAGCGCAAAACTATTCTCATAGAGTTAATAGACAAGAGTGTCCTGGCTGCAAAGTATGTGTGACAAAGTGTCCTACTGACTGCATTGAGATTGTAAAAATCAAGCAAAGTAAAGATGATATTAAGGAGAAAGTTAAATTTAATTTTCAAAGAAGAAAGTTAAGGAAAGAAAACTTAAAAAAAATTCGTTCAGAAAATATAAATATTCAGCTTAATAAAATCATAAAATCATAATTCTTATATTCGAAAATTTTTATCTCTTAAATGGAAAGGGTTGAACCATTTTAATTTGTTATGAAGTTTTACAACATCCCCTATTATAAGAAGTGTTGGTGGTATTATTTTATTTTTTAAAATTATCTCTGGCATACTTTTAAGATCACCAATAATGACCTCTTGGTCTTCTGTAGTGCCTTTAACTATTAAAGCGGCTGGCGTATGTTTTTTTAAACCGTGCTTAACAAGCTCCTCACAAATTATTTTCGATCCGTGCATACCCATATAAAATATTAAAGTTTGCTTCTCGTGAGCAAGCATTTTCCAATTTAAATTAACAGTACCATCTCTTAAATGTCCTGTTACAAAAATACAGGCTTGAGAATAATCTCTGTGTGTTAAAGGTATTCCAGCATAACTTGCGCATCCAGACGCAGCTGTGATTCCAGGGACAATTTGGAAAGGTATGTCGTCTTTGATCAAACTTTCAATTTCTTCTCCACCCCTGCCAAATATAAACGGATCTCCGCCCTTTAATCTTAAAACCTTTTTACCTTCTAATGCTAGTCGAGCAAGAAGTTCGTTGATATTTTCTTGAGGCATCGCATGATCAGCTCTTTGTTTTCCAACGTATATTTTTTCTGCATCTTGTCTTATTAAATTCATAATTGGTTTTGAAACTAATCTATCGTAAATAACAATATCAGCCTTCTGCATTAATCTAAGAGCTTTAAAACTTAGTAACTCAGGATCTCCTGGCCCCGCTCCAACTAAATAAACTTCTCCAGTTTTTTCAAGCATCACTTTTTCTTCAAGTGATTTGTCCAAAGCTTTTTTTGCTTTATCAACATGGCCAGATAAAACCATTTCAGAAATAGGACCGTCTAAAAATACTTCCCAAAAATTTCTTCGGTCTGATATTTTGAGAAAAGTTTTTTTTACAATACTTCTGTACTCCATCATAAACTCTGCTAGCTTGCTAAATGAGTAAGGTATAACGGTTTCAAGTTTGGTTTTTACCAACCTAGTTAAAATAGGAGATGCTGCGCCAGAAGAAACAGCAATTTTTATTGGATCTCTGTCTACTACTGAAGGAATTAAGGTATTTCCAGATATTGAATCTTCTGCCATATTTATCAGTATATTTTTTTCTTTTGAGAGTTTTGCAATCTCCTGATTAATTTTTGTATCATTAGTTGCAGCGACTATAAGAAACTGATCTTCGATATCTTCTTTGTTAAATTTTCGTTTAATTATTTTAAGGTTTTTATGCTCATTCGCCTTTAAATGGATTTCATCAATTACATCTGGAGATATTAAGGTAACAATCATATTTGTGCCAAGTATTGGTATAAGCTTTCTACTTGCTACCTTCCCTCCTCCGACTACTAAGCATTTTTTGCCTGTTACATCAATAAATAATGGCAAATAGCTCATTACTTCTCCCCCACATGTCAGAACAACTTTATGATAATTCTAAAATATCTTTAATACTAATTATTATGTAAAATTCTTTAAATTTTTACATTAAGTGCCTATAAAAGATATATTGCAAAATAGGTGTTTTTTATGAGTGTAATTACTGAATTTATTGGGATTTTGACAATTTATTTTATCCATTTAAAAAAATATATAGCTGTTTTCATAAAACTATAGAATAATAAAAACCTGCAAGAGATTTAAAATAAGGAGAAATAAAATGACCATATCAAAAGAAGAGTTAGAAAAAATAATGGAAAAGAAAGCTGGCATGCGAAGAGAAGCGTATGACCGCAGAGCAGCTCAAGAAAATAAAGACGAAGTTAGTGCTCAAGCATGTGAGAGATTCATGGCATTATCCGAGTACGAAAATGCAAATGTTATCATGTGGTATATCGACTGCAGATCAGAAACTAGAACAAAACCGCACTTGCTAAAGGAAGTTGAAAAAGGCGAGAAAAAAATTATAGTGCCTTATTGCACAGAAGATGAAAATGGTGAAAATAAACTAGGTCTATGGCATATGACTAGTCTCGAAGAAATGGTTGTCGGAAAATGGAATATATTAGAACCTCCAAAAGAACTTTGGGGAAATCCTGATAAAGAGGTAACTCCACAAGAATTAGATATGATCATGGTTCCTGGAACTGGATTTGACAGATCGGGCGGAAGAATGGGTAATGGTCAAGGCTATTATGATAGAACAATGGAACAAGTGAGACCAGATTGTTCGCTGATCGCTTTATGTTATGAATCTCAACTGTTCGATGAAATTCTTGTCGCTCCTCACGATGTTTACATGGATAAAGTTGTTACTGAACTCAAAGTATACGAAGGAAAAGGAAGGGGTTAACTGATGACAGCGATAATTGATGACACATATGCTGAAGCATTTAAGAGTATGTACTCTGAGGTTCTAATTACAGCCATAAATCAAAAGTGGCTTACTCATGCAGTAAATGCTGCAACCGGAAATGCTTCGAGTAGTATTCTTTGTGATTGTGAGGCTGGTTTAGATAGATATGTTGGGCCTGGAGGTGATGAAAGTATAAGCACGCCAGATGGCAGACCAGGAGCAATTATTCAACTACATATTCCTAAATTTTGGAAAGATCCGAAAAAACTTGAAAAAGCCGCGCTTGTAAGAATTAGCCAAAATATTTTAACTTGTCCAACTGCGTCTTGTTTTAATCTTATTGAAGACGAAGAGCTATATTTCAAACTTGGAAAAAAGGTTGCATTTTTTGGCAATAAGCATCAAAAAAGAATTGAAAGACATGGACGAAAAATGTGGTGGATCCCAATTCTCGGTGGTGAATTTATACTTGACCGAAGGTTTGGTTACGCGGATGGATTAATGGGAGGGAATTTGTGGTATTTTGGTAAAACCACTGAAGCAGCTCTTGAAGCAGCAGAAAAAGGAGTGGAAGCAATATTGCCTATTCCAAATGTTATAACAACTTTCCCTGGTGGTATTGCTGGCAGCGGTTCTAAAGCTGGCAGTGATTATGATTTTACAATCGCAAGTACTTACGAAAAGTTTTGTCCCTTGCTTCAAAATGATCCAAATGTTGATGCTGGTCTTCCCGATGGTGTTAACTCCGTAATGGAAATTATAATGAACGGTAAGAATATGGAATCAATAATAGAAGCGACTCAAGCAGCAATTCAAGCGTCTAAAAATACAGAGGATTTATTAATGATATCTGCTGGAAACTATAATGGTAAGCTTGGTAAAAGTTTTATATATCTCCACCCAGAAAAACAACCATAAAACTAAATTTTTGGATATGAAGGGAACTTTATGAATTATACTGAAAAAGGAACTTTGATCTTAGATGGAAAGTTAGTTGCAAAAGAAATTCAAAGTAATATAAAAAAGAGAATCGAAGAGTGTAATGTAGAAATTACTTTAGTGACTGTTCTTGTCGGAGACGATAAACCAAGTCAACTCTATGTGAACAATAAACACAAGCAAGCAACCTCTTCTTCAATAAAGTCAATAATGGTAAATCTTCCGGGTGACATATCTCAATCGGATTTAGAGAATAAAATTAAAGAGCTGGGTGATGACAATTCTGTTAATGGCATATTAATTCAGATGCCATTACCAAAAGGACTGAATGAAAACAATGTTATTGAAACTATACCGTCAAACAAGGATGTAGATGGCTTAAAGGAAAAAAACTTAGGTAAACTTATTGTTGGTAATAATATTTTAAATCCTTGCACGCCGCTTGGTGTTATGAAGCTCATTCAATATTACAAACTTGAAACTAGTGGTAAAAAAGCATTAGTTATAGGCAGATCTAGATTGGTAGGTATGCCACAAGTTCTTATGTTGGGTTCGAAAGGTATCGATTGCACAGTGACTCTAGCTCACTCAAGAACAAAAAATCTTGATGGTCTAATTAACGAGTCAGAGATTGTAGTGCCAGCTATCGGGGTTCCCAATATGATAAATTCTAAAAATGTCCGAAAAGATGCAATTTTACTTGATGTAGGAATAAGTAGCGACGGGAAAGGTATTAAAGGTGATGTAGATTTTGAAGGTGTTGATGGGATTGCAAAAGCTGTTACTCCAATGCCTGGCGGCACTGGGCCAATGACAGTGGCCTGCCTGTTAGAAAATACAATGAAAGCTGCCGAACTTCAGGGTATAATCCCAAAAGAGAAGTAAATCTATAAGGTTACCAATAATTAAGGGTTGAGCCTCACATGATGCTATGGCATTATTTACGCCTTATTATATTGAATAAAAACATAGATTTCGAAAGAATTAATTAAATTAAACAACATAAAGGAAGAAAATTATGCCTGGTCAAAAACTATCATACCCTGGAAGAAATTATCTATTTGCTCCAGGCCCTACTCACATACCAACAGTCGTACAAAACGCGATGAATGTTCCAATGGAAGATCACAGAGCCCCAGATTTTCCTGAACTTGTAAAACCAATTCTTAGAGATTTGAAAAAAGTTTTCTTAACAAAAACAGGTACGCCTTTCATTTTTCCAGCAACTGGAACTGCGGGTTGGGAAGTAGCTTTAGCAAACACTTTATCGCCAGGAGATAAAATTCTTACTTCAAGATTTGGTCAATTCAGTCACCTTTGGTACGACCTAGCTGTACGTATTGGACTAGAAGTTGAGCTGATAGATACAAAATGGGGAAACGGTATAGAAATTGAAAAATTTAAAAAAGCTCTTGCGAAGGATAAAGATAAAAAAATTAAGGCTGTAGTTGTCTGTCATAATGAGACTGCTACGGGAGTAACGAGTGATATCGCTGGATTAAGAAAAGCAATGGACCAGGTGAAACATCCTGCTTTGTTAATGGTCGATGGTGTAAGTTCAATTGCGAGTATGGAATTTAGATTTGATAAATGGAAAATTGATATTGCAGTAAGTGGTTCACAAAAAGGCTTTATGCTTCCTGCTGGATTAGCAATTTTATGTTTTAGTAAAAAAGCTCTAGCAATGAGAAAATCTGCTAAATGTAAAAGATGCTTCCTTGATGTTCAAGATCATTTAAATACAAATAAAGATGGATTTTTTCCTTACACTCCTCCAGTAAATTTATTAAGAGGTTTAAGAGTGGCTATTGACTTACTTCTTGAGGAAGGAATGGAAAATGTTTTTTATAGGCATAAGAGATTAGCAAATGGTGTACGAGCAGCTATAAAAGCATGGGGTTTAAGGTTAGCAGCCTCCTCTCCAAAATGGCATTCGGATACAGTTAGCGCCATTTGGTTGGAGCCAGGTTCAAAAAACAACCCTGATGGTAAAAAAGCCATTGAAGTAATTAATATTGCATATCATAGATATAATATTTCGCTTGGCGCAGGATTAACCCAAGTAGCAGGAAAAGTCTTTAGAATCGGTCATCTTGGTGATAACAATGAAACAAGAATGATGGCTGCTCTTGGTGGAGTTGAAATGGCCATGATTGATGCAGGAATAAAATTCACACCAGGCAGCGGAACAGGTGCTGCTGCAAAATATTGGACAAGTAATCCTGATAAAACTAAGAAAAAGAAAAAAAAGAAATAAAAAAAATTAAAAAACTTTAAGGGTGAAAAAATGAGTCACAAAATATACGAACAAACTTCTAGAAGAGTTCAAAGGAGTGAACTTGCGGTTCCAGGGTCCAATCCAAAGATGTTTGAAAAAGCATTAAACAGCGATGTTGATTTTGTTTTCTTAGATTTAGAAGATGCAGTGGCTCCAGATGATAAAGTCACAGCGAGAAAAAATGTAATTGAAGCTCTTCAAGATTTAGATTGGCAAGGTAACGGAAAGACGGTTTCTGTACGTATTAATAGTATTGACACACACTATATGTATCGAGACGTAATTGAAGTAGTGGAGCAAGCTGGTGAACATCTTGATACTATTCTGCTTCCAAAAGCTGGAACACCCTCTGACATTTATATGCTTTCAGCATTGTTAAACCAGATTGAAACTTCAACAAATCTTAAAAAACGTATTGGAATTGAGATCTTAATTGAGACGACTTTAGGTATGGCAAATGTAATGGAGATTGCCAAATCTGGGCGTGAAGAGAGACTAGAAGCAATGCATTTCGGGGTCGCAGATTATGCTGCAAGCTGTAGAGCGCGAACAACTGTTATTGGTGGCCTGAATGAAGATTACCCTGGAGATCAATGGCATGCCGATTTATCACAAATGTTAGTAGCCTGTAGAGCTTATGGCTTAAGAGCGATTGATGGACCATTTGGTGATTTTAAAGATCCCGAAAGTTATACTTTAGCTGCAAAAAGAGCTGCTGCACTTGGCTATGAAGGAAAATGGGCCATTCACCCTTCTCAGATTGAACTAGCAAATGCAGTATTTACTCCGCCAGCAGCAGAAGTGGATAAAGCAAAAAGAATATTAATAGCTTTAGATGAAGCTGCAAAAGCAGGTCAAGGCGCAGCGTCATTAGATGGAAGATTGATAGATGCCGCATCGGCAAAAATGGCTGAAAATATTGTTGAAACTGACAAAGCAATTAATTCAAAAAAGTAAAAAATAGGGGGGACTTTGGACATACACGAATACCAAGCAAAAGAAATTTTATCAAACTTTAATGTTCAAACGCTTGACGGAAAATTAGCATTGAAAACTTCCGAAGCAGTCGCGGCGTTTAATGAGTTAGAGACTGATGTATGCGTAGTAAAGGCACAAGTTCACTCTGGAGCAAGAGGTAAGGCTGGTGGAATTATTATCTGTAAAAGCGACGAAGAAGTTAGGACTGCATCTGAAAAGCTTCTTGGAACTTATCTCAAGACTATTCAAACTGGCGAGCAAGGTAAATTAATAGAAAAACTTTATATCGAGTCAGGTTGCGATATTGATAGAGAAATTTACTTAGCTTATGTAATGGATAGAGCAAAACAAAGAATTGTTATAGTTGCTTCAGCTGAAGGTGGTATGTCAATTGAGGAACTCGCGGCAGAAAAGCCTGAGGCAATAAAAAAAGTAGAGATCGATCCTGCCGTAGGTCTTACTGGCTTTCAAGCAAGAGAATTAAGTTTTGCGCTTGATTTCCCAAAAGAAGTTTTAGGTAAAGCTGTGCAGCTTTTTATGGGTTGTTATAAAGCTATGGTAGAGCTTGATATGAATATGTTAGAGATTAATCCCTTAGTTCTCACAAACGACCAAAATCTTGTAGCTTTGGATGCAAAAATGAGTTTCGATGATAATGCTTTATTTAGACATCCAGAGATAAATGAGTTAAATGACAACAGTCAAAAAGATAAAAGAGAAGTTGCCGCATCTGAGCATGATCTCAGTTACGTTGGTTTGGACGGAGATATAGGCTGTATGATAAATGGTGCTGGTCTGGCAATGGCCACAATGGATATGATTAAATATTGTGGTGGTGAACCAGCAAACTTTTTAGATATTGGCGGCGGTGCGTCTCCTGAAAGAGTCGGAAAAGCTTTCGAATTAGTGTTGGCTGACGATAATGTTAAAGCTATGCTTGTTAATGTTTATGCTGGAATAAACAGGTGTGATTGGATTGCTGAAGGTTTAGTAAAAATAATTCCTACCGTTGATTTAAAAATTCCATTAATTGTTCGATTATCAGGTACGAATGTTGAAGAAGGTTTAAAAATAATAAAAGATAGTGGTCTTCCGATCATTTTGGCGGATACATTAAAAGATGCTGCAGAAAAAGCAGTTGAAGCAGCAAAAAAATAATTTAGGGGATATATATGTCAGTTTTATTAAATAAAAATACAAAAGTTTTAGTGCAAGGAATTACAGGGCGGATTGGAAATTTTCATGCCGAAGAAATGATCGCTTATGGTACAAATGTTGTTGCTGGGGTAACTCCTGGTAAAGGTGGTACAAAACATCTAGACAGGCCCGTTTTTAATACCGTTAAAGAAGCCGTAGATGCTACTGGTGCGGAAGCAACAATAGTATTTGTCCCAGCTGTTGCAGCAGCAGATGGAATAATGGAAGCAGCAGATGCAGGCATCAAATATGCTGTATCAATTACCGACGGTATCCCTGCTCACGACATGATGAGAGTTAAAAGATATATGCTGAGATATAAGAAAGAAGAAAAAATGATTTTAACTGGTCCAAACTGCGCAGGTACAATTACTCCAGGCGAAGCAATGATTGGGATTATGCCTGGTCATATCTATACTTCAGGGGATGTAGGTGTAATAGGTAGATCAGGTACCTTAGGATACGAAGCAGCGTCACAAATGAAAGCAGAAGGAATTGGAATTTCAACAAGTGTTGGAATTGGTGGTGATCCTATTAATGGAAGTTCTCATAAAGATATACTTGAACTTTTTAATGAAGATGAAAAAACAAAAGCTGTAATGTTAATTGGTGAGATTGGTGGCCCACAAGAAGCGGAGGCCGCAGAATATGTAAAAAGTAATATGAAAAAACCAGTAGTCGCATACATAGCTGGTCTCACAGCACCTAAAGGAAGAAGAATGGGTCATGCTGGTGCAATAGTTTCTGGTAAAGGTGAAAGTGCTGCAGAAAAAGTTGAAATGCTCAAAGAAGCAGGTATTCATATTATTCCTAATCCATCAGAAATGGGAAGCAAAATGAAAGAAGTAATTGAAAAACATTTATAAATTATTGGGGTGAAAAAATGAGTAAACCAAAAGTACTAGTAACAAGAAAATGGCCTGCTGAAGTTGAAGCAGAATTAAAAGAAAAATATGATGTAACTCTTAATGAAAAAGATATTGCTTTAACCATTCCAGAGTTACAAGAAGCATTTCAAAACTATGATTGTGTTTGTCCTACTGTTACCGACCCAATAAACGAGGAAGTATTATCTGTATCAAATAAAAAAGCGAAAATCATAGCAAGCTTCGGAGTTGGGTTTAATCACATAGATCTTGACGCCGCAAAAAAAGAGAATTTAGTTGTTACAAATACTCCAGAAGTTCTTACTGATTGTACTGCCGATATTGCTATGGCTTTACTTCTCAGTGTCGCAAGACGAACTGGTGAAGGTGAAAGAGAATTAAGAGCTGGTAAGTGGGCTGGATGGAGACCTACTCATCTTAGAGGAACCCAAGTAACAGGAAAAACTTTAGGATGTATCGGTTTTGGAAGAATTGCTCAAGCAACTGCTGATCGCGCTCATTTTGGATTTGGGATGAAAATTATATTTTCTGACCCATTTATGCCATCCGAAGAAGTGATAAAAAAATACAACGCAACTCCGTGTAGCAGTGTTGAAGAAGTTTTGGAAAAAGCAGATTTTGTTTCAATTCATTGCCCTGGAGGCGAGAGCACTTATCATTTAATGAATAAAGAAAGAATTGGACTTATGAAAAAAGGAGCGTATTTAATTAACTCTGCAAGAGGCGATGTAATCGATAACGATGCTCTAATTGATGCTTTAAGAAATAATAAAATAGCAGGGGCTGGATTAGATGTGTTTGAAGGTGAGCCAGAACTTAATCCTGGATTTTTAGAGTGCGAAAATGCTGTTCTTCTTCCTCATTTAGGAAGTGCATCAATCGAGACAAGGATCGCAATGGGAATGCGTGTTCTTGAAAACATGGAAGCATATTATGATGATAAAGAACCAAGAGACAGAGTAGTCTAAAGACAGTTTCATTCGCCCAAATTTAGTTTCGAGACAGTATTTCGTCTTCTACTTCCTTTAATTTGACTATAAGATCGTTAGCCTCTAACTGTTTCTCAATTTCTGATTTTAGTTTCATTATTTTTTCCTGTTCATTAACTAAATCAGAATTATATCTTCCTATACTAGTGCTATTATTTTTTTTATCTTTGACAAGCTGAAAGTAGAATTTTTTTGTATCCTCTCTTGAATGGAAAGCTGTCATCATAGCGAGATAAGCAGATCCTAAACGAAAATCATATGCTTTATAATCTCTAAGATCTTTAACAAGAGGTCTATTTTCCTTAATGATTTCTTTAAATGTTTCCTTGAAACTAAGAAGAGAATTTCTAATCTCATCACTAACTTGGTATTCTTCTATTAACTCATCAATTACATCTGTTATTCTAATTCTAATATCGTCATATTTAAGCAGAGCTTTAAGAAGTCTTTTATCCATTTCTTTTTTCTTTTGAAACTTAAATTTTCCGGTTTCTTCTAAATTTGCTTCGAGTAATAGTTTTACTTTTTTTAAGTCAGTAATTGATAAATTCTTTGTATTATACAAATGTTTAGATACGTAATTTGAATCTATTACTGGATGAGGTTCGTCGTTACCAGAAAAAGAAATAGAAGTAAATAAAAGTAGTGTAAGTATAAAATATTTCATAATTTTCAAGTCGTTATTTTTTCAGAGTTAATAACTATTAGTTTATCATACATTAAATCAGAAAAAGTGTAATCAATTCCGCCGACTGATTCACCCGAATGCTTTATTCCACCGAAAGGCATCCAGTCAACTCTAAATGCAGTTTGTTCATTAATAAATATACTTTTTGCATCAAGTTTTTCGAAACTCTCCATTGCAGTATCTAAATTATTAGTAAAAATAGATGATTGAAATGCAAATAAATTATGATTTGCTTTTTCTATAGCATCATCCAAATTTTTATATCCGTATACACATAAAACTGGGCCAAAGATCTCTACTTTGTTAATTTCTGAGCTTTGTTTTGGATTTTTGATAACTGTACATTCATAAGTTGATTTAGATATTGCTTTACCTCCGCAAACTAATTCAGCTCCATTTTTTATACATTTTTTAACAAGACTATCAACTCTTTTTAGTTCACTTGGTCTTATTAATGGGCCAACATCTGTATCAGTTTTCAAAGGATCGCCAACTTTAACTTTTTGTAACGAGGCTTTAATTTGTATTATGAATTCATCAAGTATATCTTTATGAACGATTACTTTTTGAATAGAAACACAAACTTGTCCAGCATGATAAAAAGCTCCTCTTATAATCATGGGTAATATTTTTTTTATATTAGTGCCCTTATCTATAATAACTGAAGCGATTCCTCCGTGTTCTAAAGCACATCCTGTTCCTGGAGAAACCATAGACTTTAATTTCCATCCAACTTTCGAGCTTCCGATAAAAGAGAAGAATGAGATTCTTTCATCTTTAAGAAAAGACTGTGTTACAGAGTGGTCATTTACATTTATCATTTGACAGAATCCGTTAGGTAAACCAGCATCTAATAATAAATTTATAAACTCATAACATGTTGCAGGGGTATCCAAAGCTGGCTTTATAATTATGGGACATCCTGCAGCTATTGCTGGTCCAACCTGATGAATAATTAAGTTTAAGGGGTGATTGAAAGCGCTTACAGCAAAAACTGGACCTACTGGAAATTTTTTTGTAAAAGCCATTTTTTTCATAGAGGCATCATTTAGTCCCATAGGAATCTCAATTCCATGACATTTCTTAAGAGAATCAATGCAAAGTTCTAGACCACTTATTGCTCTCCGAACTTCAACCTTTGAATCCTTTAAAGGCTTTCCTCCTTCTAAAGCAATCAGCTTTGAAAAATAATTTGACTTTTTTGTTAGTAAATTTCCTGCTTTTTTTAGAATTTTTATTCTATCTTCTTTTTCGATATATAGTGATTTATTTTTAAAAAAATTGTAAGAAACTTCCAAAACTTTATTAACATCACTTTTTTTTATACATTCAATTTTTGCGATTTTCTTTCGATCCCATGGAGAATATAAATCTACTTTATCTGGGTTTTTAATTACAATAGGAGATATATTTTTAATTACTTTATTTATCATAATTTTCTTCTAAGGAGCTTAAAAAACTAGTAAGTTTCTCATTCTCAGAATAGTCAATAGGAATAACAAATAATGTAGGTCCATTTAATTCTTCTGTTTGTTTTAATTTATCTTGAATTTGTGAGCTATCATCTTCAAATATATAATTCCACTCAAATGAATTTGCTAATTTTTCCCAATTTGGATTATCAAAATCTAAATCCGTTGATTCGCCAAATTGGACTTGTTGTTTCCATTTAATAAGCCCATAAGACTTGTCTTCCCAAATAATGATAATAATATTTGAGTTTAACCGTTTCGCAGTTTCCATTTCTTGAACATTCATTAAAAAACCGGCATCGCCGCTGATTGCAAAGACTTTTTTCTCTTTACTTATTAGTGATGCTGATATTGCGGCTGGTAAGGCATATCCCATTGAACAAAAGCCATTCGGGATAATGCATGTATTTGGCTCGTAACATTTAAAATCTCTTGCTATCCACATTTTGTGTGCCCCTACATCAGAAATTAAAAGGTCTTTTTTGCCTAAGTATACTCTGAGATCATATAAAAATTTTTGAGGCTTAATCAAACCAACTTGCTTATTATTTTTATATTTTTCACTATCATTATCTATATCTTTTCTAATTTTTTGAACATATTTGAAGTCAAAATCTGGAATACTTTCTTTATCTATCATATTATTCAACGTTGAAAGTGAATGAGCTAAATCACCGACAACTTCTACCTCCGGAATATAATATTCATCAATTTCCGCAGCCTCGAAATCAATATGGATTATCTTCGCTTCAGAATTTCTACTCCAAAGTTTTGGATGATACTCAACCATGTCATATCCTAAAGTGATTACAAGATCTGAATTATTTATAGCAATATCCCCAAAATCGACTGCTCCGAGACCAACTGTTGATAAAAAGTAATCTGCTTCACAATCAACTGCTCCTTTGCCCATAAAAGTAGTAACGACAGGTATATTTGTTCTTTCACAAAATTCTCTTAATTGCCTTGAGGCTCTTTTCCTAATTGCCCCATTCCCCGCGATTAGAATTGGTGATTTTGATTTTTTTAGCAGATCATATGCTTTATATACAATAGTATCCTCTGCAATAGACCGTCTAAATGGAAAAGATTCTAATGGTTGAGAATTAACTTCTAATTTTGCAATATCCTCAGGCAACTCAATGTGGACCGCTCCCGGTTTTTCAAGAGTAGCAAGCCTTACCGCTTTTCTTATAATTTCTGGAATTGTTGAAGGATTTCTTACAGAAGTAGTCCATTTTGTAACAGATTTAAACATATCGCAAACATCCATAATTTGGTGAGATTCTTTATGAAGTCTATCAGATGCCCCTTGACCAGTTATTACGAGAATTGGGGAGTGATCCATATTTGCATCTGCAACCCCTGTAAGTAAATTTGTTGCGCCGGGGCCCAAAGTGCTTAAACAACATGAAAGTTTTCCAGTAAGCTTGCCATAAGATTCTGCCATAAATGCTGCGCCCTGCTCGTGTCGAGTAAGAATAAATTCGATTTTTTTTGATTTATGAAGTGACATCAAAAAGTCAGCATTCTCTTCACCAGGAACGCCAAAGATGTACTCTATTCCTTCGTTCTCAAGGCATTTTATAAAAAGATCAGAAGTCTTCATATGCGTCCATAATATAAGATTTAATATATAGTATAATAGAAGTATGAATAATATAAATAAAAAAAATTCAATCATATATTTAATTTTGATTACAGTATTATTTGTATCATCTTGCGATCAAAATGTTGGTAAACGAGTCATTGAAAAATCAGAAAAAGTCAAAGAAAAATGAATAAAGCGAATTTGAAAAATTTTGCAAGGGGATTATTTAATGAAGACTTTAAAATTAAAGAAATCCAGGGTGATGCAAGTAACAGAAGATACTATAGGCTGTCGTCAAGTAAAAAGAGTTTTATATTAATGGACAGCTCACGTGAAAATCGTAATTTCACGAATTTTTTAAAATTTTCTAATATCTTTGAAAAATATAAGATTAATACACCTAAAATACTTAAAAGAAACATGAAGAAAAATCTACTAATTATTGAAGATTTCGGTGATAATTTGATTTATAAAAAATGTAACCCAAAAAATTTTAACCAAATATATGAAAAATCAGTTAGAAACATATGTGAAATTCAAAAAATAACGGAAAAAAATATTTATCTATATAAAAAAGAAAAATATTTTTCTGAAAGTTCGCTTTTCTTGGAATGGGTACTTATTAAATTTCTTAATATAGAAATTCCAAGTAAAGATAAAAATAGAATAATGGAAGAAATAAATACCATCGTGAATAGTATTGATCATAAAAATTATAAATTGGTACATAGAGATTATCACTCTAAAAATATTTTTTATAAAAATGGGAAAATTGTAGTTATCGATTACCAAGATGCAGTTCTTGGATCTCCAGTTTATGACCTTGTGTCTTTATTAAACGATTGTTACAGAGATATTAACCATAAACAAAAAAGTAGGCTTAAAAATTTATTTTTGGAAAAATTTAATTCTCAATCAATAAAAAAGTTATCTAGCGATGAACTTTTATATGATTTTGATATTTTATCAATTCAAAGACACATGAAAGCTTCTGGAATTTTCTGTAGATTAAGTAAAAAAAATTCACGTCATGGTTATTTAAAATATTTAACAAGAACCTTTGATTACATCATTAATGCATCATCAAATTACACAAACCTAAAAACAATAAACTTTTACGCAAAAGAGGCAAAAATTCGATTTAATGAAAGCAATAATTTTAGCAGCAGGTAAAGGACAGCGTTTTGGTGATATTACAAAAAAAACACCAAAGCCTCTTATTAAACTCGGTAAGTTGTCTCTTATTGAGCATAATATAATGTTACTAAAAAAATATGGATATAATGATATTGTAATTAACGTTTCCCACCTTCGTGATCTAATTATTGATTATCTTGGAGATGGAAGTAAATATGATATAAAGATAGAGTACTCAATTGAAGATCCAGAACCTTATGAAACTGGAGGTGGAATAAAATATGCTTTAAATCTTTTGGGAGATAAGCCTTTCTTGGTAATTAACTCAGATATATATACAGATTTCAATTTATCAAATTTTGAATTAAATAAAAACGATCTTGCTTCCTTGGTTATGGTCAGAAACCCAAATCATAATGCTAAAGGAGACTTTTCTATTTTCAAAGGAAGAGTAATTGTTAAAGAAAAAAACGAGCTTACGTATTCGGGAATTTCAATTTTAAATCCTAAAATATTTGAAAATTTCAAAGATCATAAATTTAAGTTAATTGATGTTTTTTTGGAACAGATAAAAAAAGATAAAGTCACCGGCCAAATTCATAATGGTACTTGGTTTGATATCGGCACTCCTAACAGATTAAAAATTGCTGAAGAATTATTTATTAATAGTTAGTTGCCAAAATTTATCTTTCTCTATTAAATTAAGCGCTGCTTTAAGAAGAGATTTTCCAGGATCCTTTTTATACCATGTCGAAAGCCCTGATGGATGGGGCAAACATATTAGATTGAAGTTATTATTTTTGCTTTTATATTTAATTTGCTTTCCAACAACATCATTAAGTTTCTCAAAACGTATAAACTGAGAAATAGCAAGTTTTCCAACTGGAATTATTAATTTAGGTTTTAAAGTTTTAATCTCAAAATCTAACCACTTAGAGCATTTTTTTATTTCAACTTTAGTAGGCACTCTATCCCCTGTGCCTGAACTATTTTTTCCTGGATAACATCTGCACACTGCAGACATATAAACTTTTTTTCTAAATTCTTCCTCATTTACACCGATAGAAGAGAACCACTTAAACATATTTTTTCCAGCAGTCCATGCGAAAGGTCTTTGAAGATCACCCTCTCTAATGCCTGGAGCTTGCCCAATTAAGATGATTTTTGATTTAATTGGGTTTCCAACGATTGGGGTACCTATCATGTCGCCACAGTTATTACACTTTAAAAGATTTTTTTGATGTTTTAGAATTTTATCCAAACTTAATTAATGCTTTTAATAAATTGGGAAAAAATCTCTTCAGTTATTTTTCCACAAGTACCAGTACCGATTAAATTATCATTAAGTTTATTAATTGAAACAATACATTGTGTTGAGTTCGTCACAAAGATTTCGTCAGCTGATTCTAATTCCTCTAGTGAAAACTCTTTTTCAATCAATTCGTATTCGGTAGATTTGATTAAATTATCTATAATATAAGTTCTTGATATGCCTGGCAGAATCAAATTACTTTTAGGACAAGTCTTAATGACATTTTCTTTCACTATAAAAACGTTACTAGAACAACCTTCTGTTACGTTACCATCTCGAATAAGAATTGTTTCATAAGCATTTTCCCTATGTGCTAATGTTTTTGCATACGCATTGTATAGTAATGATATTGACTTAACGTCACATTGCAGCCACCTTTTATCTTCCATGATTATTGCCTTTTCTTCATTAGGTTTCTTCTTTGGAAATCCTTTATTTTCAGAATAAAACATTAAAACTGATGGGATGTATTTCTTAGATGCTGCATGTTCTCGATATATACCATCTTCTAGATCTGAGGGAACACCTCTTGAAATCTGGATATATAAAGAAAAATTTTTATAAATGCACGTTTTTAAAAGATTATTAATCTTGTCAGCCCATTCATCTCTTGAAAAGGGATTTTCAATATCTATCATTTTTAAGCTTCTTTCAAGTCTTTTGTAATGCTCGTCAAAGAGAAAAGGCTTGCCGTTAAAATAAGGAATTAACTCATAGATACCATCAGAGAACAAATATCCTCGATCAAATACAGAGACTTTTGCTTCTTCAGCATCAAAAAGAATATCGTTCAAAAAAATTTTGTCACTCAAAGCTTACTCATTTATAAAAAAATTTGCTATCAAATCGTATGTTTTACGAAATAAATTTCCCTCATTTACATCTTCAAGTGAATAAATTTTCTCACTAGAAATAATTTCTCCGGATTTATAAAAATCTACTGTTCCGAGATTTTGATTTTTTCTTATAGGAGCAACAATTTTTGAAATTAAATTAATTTTCGGTGTAATATTATTATCATCGTGCTTTAACAAGGTTAAGAAAATATCTTTATTAAAACCAATATCAATATATTTCTCCTCTCCGTTCCACATTCTTTCTCTTGCAATTACCTGATTCATATCAAAGTATTTTTTTGTTATAAAATTTCTAAAGCCAAATTTAAATAGAGTTTTTGCGTACTTAAATCTTTCTCTAGAGCTGTTTGCACCAAATATTGCTGCTACGAATCTTGTATCCTCAAACTTTGCCGAAGCAGCTAAGCAATAACCTGCAGATTTGGTATGCCCTGTCTTAATTCCATCTGCATTATCATACGTAGTAAGTAAGCGATTTCTATTATTTTGAGAAATATTGTTAAATTTAAATTCTTTTTGAGCAAACTTCTTATATTGATTAGGAAAATCTTGAATTAATCTCTGTGATAAAATGACTACATCTCGAGCACTGGTATAATGGTTCTTGTTCGGCATACCTGTTACGTTTGTAAATCTTGTATTACTCAAACCCATATCTTTTGCCAATTTATTCAGCATTGTGACGAAGAATTCCTCACCACCAGCAATATGTTCGGCTAATACAACACTTGCATCATTTCCAGATTGAACTATAACTCCAGTAATTAAGTCTTTTATCAATACTCTTTTGCCAACCTCAACAAACATCCTTGAGCCAACCATTTTCCAAGCTTTTTTACTAACTACAGCAGCATCATTCTCATCAATATACTTTGACTTTAGAGCTTTAAAGACTAAATAAAGCGTAGCTATTTTTGTTAAACTTGCGGGTTCTACTTTTTTGTCTAAATCTTTACCAGCAATAATCGATCCTGTCTTAACATCCATTATAGCGTAACTTGAAACATCAATATTTGGAATGGAAAAGGTGTATTTCTTTTCTGCGCTAGAATATGAACTAAAGAAAACTAATGAAAATAAAAAAAATACCTTTAAGTTAGACATAAAATCTCCGAATACAATTTTCTGGATAGCATTGTATCACCTGATTCAAACTTAATGAAAGTAAAAATTAATTATTTTTAGATGCATCAATAGCTTCTACATGAACCTTTTCTGTACCTTGAGTAACTATGTCAAGTTTAACAGCAGCAGCGTATGATAAATCGATAATTCTTCCTTTCTTAAATGGCCCTCGATCATTTACTCTTACAATTATAGACATTCCATTTTTTAAATTTGTTACTTTCACATAACATGGAATTGGAAGTGTTTTGTGTGCGGCAGTAAGTTTATACATATCGTACTTTTCTCTTGTTGAAGTTAGCCTACCATGGAATTTTTTACCATACCAAGAAGCAAGGCCTTCCTCAGAATAGCCAATGTGGCTTTTTAGAGGCTTATATTGGATATCAAAAACCTTATAAGTTTTCGGATTTCCATATTTGCTATATTTTTCAACCTTCGGAATGACTTCTTTTAAATTATTAATCTCTGAATATCTATCGTATTCTTTTTTTATTGTCGTGCAACCAGATATAAATAAAGATAAAAAAATAATTTGATATATTATTTTCATTTACCTTCCTTAATTCTCTCACTAAGCTTTGCTACAACCATAGCGTAAAATGTACTTGGATTATATCTCATTATAACCTTAAAGTTTGAGAAACCAATTTTATATTTCTTATGCTTTTTACTTAATAAAATTAGATATTTTTGACCTGAATTTATTTCACTACCTTCTAAATATTCATTCAATTTTTTGTTAGATATTCTGACTGTTTTTACGTCTCCTTTTTTAAAAATTTCTTTTATGTACTTTTTTTTAATTTTTTTACCTATATATATACTCTCCCCCTTTTGCCATCCTTTGTTATTAAGAAAATTTGATATGCTAGCGTAAATATCCATCTTACTATGCCATAAATCAACAGATCCATTTTTGTCGAAGTCTACTGCTAATTTTCTATAATTATCTGGCATAAATTGTGGTAATCCCATTGCGCCAGCATACGAGCCTTTTAAGTTTTTATAATCTAATCCGCTCTTATACGAAAGAACGATAAGATTGATGAGCTGTGCTCTAAAAAATTTATGTCTTTTAGGATGCTTCAACGCAAGCGTGCCAAGTGAGTCAATTACTTTAATTTTACCTGTATTGTTTCCGTAATTTGTTTCAACGCCAAGAAAAGCAACTAAAATTTCTGGAGGGACACCATACACCGACTCAACTTTCTTTAACAAATTTATATTTTTCTTATAGTAATTAATACCATCTTTAACTCTCTTATCTGTGAGGTACTTCTTTTCATACTGTCTCCACGTATCTTTTCTTTCTGGAGCGTTTGCCATTATTCTAAGAATTTTGTTCTTAAATTTTATCGAATTTAATGCTTTTCTAGAAAAGTCTTTGTTTACTTTGTATTTTTCAAAAAGCTCTTTTTCGATCTCTAATAGTTGACTTTCATACTTTTTTAACTCACCAGAATAATTTTTTGCAAATGAATTTACGGATAGAGTAATAATACCAATGTAAAAAATTATTTTTGATAAAAAATTGATCATTAGACTCTCCTATGGATTGAAAACATTATTCCGAAAGCAAAAAATATTGATAATAACGAGCTTCCTCCGAGACTCAACAAAGGAAGAGTTACCCCAACGACTGGTAGAAGCCCAATTGCCATTGAGACGTTCGTAATTATTAGCAAGACAAATATACATGTAATACTACCTGCTAAAATTTTTGAAAAATAGTTTTTCGCCTTTTGAGTAATATGTATACATCTCAATATGATAATAAGATACAACAAAAATAAAATCATTATTCCAAAAAATCCAAATTCCTCAGCAAAAACTGCAAATATAAAATCTGTTCCTCTTTCAGGTAAAAATTCAAGTTGTGACTGTGTTCCGTTTAAAAAACCTTTGCCAAAAAAACCTCCCGAGCCAACTGCAATTTTTGATTGAATAATATGGTAGCCTGAGCCAAGTGGATCACTTGATGGGTCAATCAATGTTAGTATTCTTTTTTTTTGGTAAGGTAAAAGTAAAAACTTCCACATTAAAGGTGCAACAACAACGAATAAACCGAAAATGTAAATAATATGTGTTCTCTTAATGCCTCCCAGGAAGATACTAATTATTCCGCAAAGCAATATTATTAGTGATGTCCCTAAATCAGGTTGTTTTATAACAAAGGATATTGGAAGAAATATTATCAGAAATGAAATTGCTAGTTTTGTGAAGTCTATTTCTTTGTCTTCAGATAAAGATAAAAACCAAGCTAACATCATTGGAAGAATAACCTTTAGAATTTCTGACACTTGAAGAGAAAAACCAAAAATCATTATCCACCTGGTCGCACCCTTGGAATCATGACCCCAGAATAAAGTTATAATTAGTAAAAATATTGAAGTTCCATAAATATATGGTGATATTATTTTTAACCTATTTATATCGAAAGAACTTATAAACAACATAAGAAAAAAGCAAAAAATTAATCTAGTACCTTGTCTAATTACAACATCAAAATTTTCATTTGTTGCGCTATATAAAATTGTGAGCCCAAGAAGTGAAACGATTATTATAGTTAAAAATAATAATTTATCTGACACACCAATGTTTTTATTTAAGATCAATATCTTTTCCTAACTTTATCTAAATAATAATTAATTATTTTATTACTTATTGGAGCGGCAAATTTACTACCGCTACCAACATTTTCAATAACTGTTGCAACGACAATTTGAGGATCATCTACAGGTGCAAAACCAACATATAATGAATGATCTTTTAAATGATCTGGTATGTTTTCATCATCTCTCTCATCTGTTTCTTGTGATAAGGAATAGACTTGAACGGTTCCAGTCTTGCCTGCAATTTTATTATTTTTATTTCTTATGCTCCAAAATGCTGTTCCATTTTGCTTGTTTACTACATCAAACATTGCGCTCGTGATAATTTCCCAATCTTTTGTTTTTATATTATTTTTAAAAAACTCTTCTTTTTCTAATATTTCTTTATCTTTTTTCTTTAAAATATCTTTATTCAGTTTCGGAATTGATATTAAGCCTCTATTTGCAATTATGCTTGTTGCATAGGCAAGTTGTAGTGGCGTTGCCAGAAAGTAACCCTGACCAATGCCAGTAATTACAGTGTCTCCATCGGTCCACTTATATCCAATATTTTTTTTCTTCCATTCATTAGAAGGTAAAACTCCTGATGATTCGAATGGCATATCAATTCCGGTTTTACTTCCAAAAGAGAAATTTTTAAAAAATAAAGACATATTTTTAATACCAAGATTATTCGCAAGATTATAAAAATATACGTCACAAGACTGAACTATTGCTCTATTAAGATCAACCATGCCATGACCTTCTGGCTTCCAATCTCTAAATCGTCTAGGACTGTCTGGTAGTTGAAAGTATGGACCTGCATAAATTTCATGATAGGGGTCTATTAAATTATTCTTAATACTATTAAGTGCAACCAAAGGTTTAATCGTTGATCCAGGAGAATAAAGTCCGTTTATTGATCTGTTAAAAAGTGGGCTCTTAAGTTTTTTTATCTCTGCTTGATCAAATCCATATTTCCAAAGTCTTTCATTTGGGTCAACGGAAGGTAGGCTAACCATTCCGAGAATTTCTCCGTTTTTTGGATTCATTGCGATTGATGATCCAGAAAATTCAAACATTTTTTGATACATAAATTTTTGAAGCTCAATATCTAATGTCAGATGTAAATCTGCTCCGGCTTCGGCATAACCTATATCTAAATCACGTAATTGTCTTCCACGAGCGTTTATTTCTACATGCTTATACCCAGGTTTGCCATATAGTTCATTTTCATAAAATTTCTCAACACCTGTTTTTCCAATATATTGAGTATTTCGATATTTCTTTTTATCAAGACTTTTTAAATCTTTCTTATCAATATACCCAACATGTCCTAATACATGGTGGGTTATTTCTTTAAATGGGTATTTTCTTAATAAACTAGCGGTGACATCTAAGCCATCGTATTTGTGCCGAATGGACAGTATCTTTGCAACTTCTTGTTCGCTTAAATTACTTTTTAATATGATTGAATTATAGTGAGAATATTTGACTCTTTTCTTATGAAAGCTATTAATTTCCTTCTGACTAAGGATAATTTCTTTTTTTACTGCGTCTATAATATTTTTTATATTCTTAGCTTCTTTAATATTGATTTCAATTGAATATAAAGATGCATTATCCGCAAGGACAATATTGTTTCTATCATATATTATACCTCTTCTAGGAGGCGTTGATATATATTTAATTCTGTTTGTTTTTGATAATGTGTCAAAATGATTAAAGCTTACAACTTGTAAAAAATATAATCTTATAATTAAAAATACAGATAGTATTATTAATATTGAGATTAGGATATTAAATCTATTTTGAAATAATTTTTCAGCATTTATTCTGCTAAAATCTAAAAAGGATCTTTTCAATTTACCCCCTAAAAAATTACTAAAAACTTTACTTCATTTTCTTTAAAATCAATTGTTTTACATCATCCATGATTAGATAAAAACATGGTAAAACTATCAATATCAATATAGTAGCAAATAATAAACCAAAACCTAAACTAACTGCCATAGGTGATAAAAATTTCGTTTGTCCTGTTGCAAAGAAAATTAATGGAGATATTCCTAAGAAAGTTGTGATTGACGTTAAGACTATTGGCCTGGCTCTAACATTACATGCTTCAATAGTTGCCTCGATTTTATTCTTTCCCGTATCTCTAAGTTTCTTCAGAAAATCTATTAAAATTAAAGAGTCATTTACCACGATACCAATTAAAGCTAATAATCCTATAACCGAAAGAAATTGTAAATTATAATCAAATAAAATATGGCCTAAAATTACACCAACGATTGCAAAGGGAATTGAAAACAAAACAACTAATGGATCTAAAATTGTTTTAAAAAGGACCGCCAGAATAAAGAAAATTATTGCTAAAGAAATAAATGCTGTTTTTTTCATATCGGCAAAGTTTTCTCTACTTCTTTTTTTCTCACCTAGGTACATGTAATCATATGAATCATCATTTTGAAAAACTTTTTTAAATTTTTTGTCAAAAATAGCTGCTACTTCAATTGGTGTGATTATGCTTGGCTCAACATCTGCTCTAATTGTGGCAAGCCTTTGCCCATCCCTTCTTTTAACGGTATTCATACCTCGTGAGAGTTCTGTATCTGCAACTTCAGAAAGATATATCGTCTTTCCAGATTCTAAAACGATTGGCAACTGTTCTAGCTTACTACTATCATTCCTATATTTTTTTGAATAAATTAGTCTCACAGGAACTCTTTCTCCTTCTAAATTAAAATAAGCTGTTTCAAGGCCTAAATAGCCTGTTCTAATAGACTCTGCTATCTGTGCCTGCGTTAGGCCAAGTTCTTTTCCTCTGTTATTTATTTTATATTTAAATTCAACTTTTCCCGGGTCTTGATCCTGATTCACATCTTTAACTCCGTCGATTTGCGAAAGGAAATTTTCAATTTCTTTAGCGTACTTTGTTAACTTCTTTTGTTCTTGTCCTGTAACACCAATGACAACATCGTATCCTCCGGGTCCCCCAGAAACTTTTTTTACAGCAAATTTTTGTAACCCAGAAATTGACGATAATTTTAACCTTAATATATTTATAATTTCTTTTTCACTTCTATCTCTTTCACCGTAACTTTCAAATGACATATTAAATAACGGGGTTACAATGTAATCTACGAATCCTTGAGGGCTCATATTTTTCAAACTTACAACAATTTGTATGTAATGACTACCGAGATCGTAACTATTTAAATCCTTAAATGTAACACCAACGTTTGTATGAAGTGACTCTAATTCTTCATCAGATAGCTCATCTAAAATTGACTCTTCCATCTTTATTGCAAGCTTCTCAGTATCCCGAAGACTGCTTGTAATCGAAGCTTCAGCATTAATAAAAAACTGCCCACTATCTACTTTTCCAAATTGATAATATGGTATTCTTGTGACAGCAAAAGCAATTACAACGCATAAAACGCCGACTGTTATGCTTGAAACCAAGTATCTGTTTTGAATACTAATCTTTAAAATTTTCTCATATATAGATAGTATTCTTTTCCACTTTTCTTTTTTATTACTCTTTTCTGGTTTTTTCAAGAAACTTGCACAGTGTGATGGCAAAACCACAAAAGCTTCCATTAAAGAGCCAAGGAGAGCAACTGTTACGACAAGCGGGATGACTTCAATAAATTTACCCAGAGTTCCTGAAATACTTAACATAGGTAAGAAAGCTGCAATAGTTGTAAATGTTGATGCAACGATGGGCCAAAAAACTTCTTTGGCTCCAATTTTAGAAGCCGAAATTGGATCCATTCCATCTTCAATGTGTCGATAGGTATTTTCCGTAACAATAATTGCATCGTCTACAATCATTCCTAAAGCAACTAAAAATGCAAATAAAGATACCATGTTGATTGTGAAGCCAAAAACGTACATACCAAATGCAGCTACCAAGAAAGAGACAGGAATGCCAAAAGCAGTAATAAAAGCTACTCTTGAGTTCAAAAAAAAGTACAAAGAAAGTAAAAGTAATGTTAATCCAATAATCCCTGAAGACTTAACTGTATCAAGCCTAGTTTTAACGTTTTTTGAAAAATCACTAAATACTGAAACTTTAAGCCCGGACGGGAGAGGATAATTTTTAATGGTTTCCCTAACACCTTTTGATACATCAAAAACTGAGGCTTCTGCGGTTTTTGTAATTGACATATTTACTGCCTTCTTACCATTAAATCTACCAACAGAGTTTTCATCCTCTAGTCTTTGCTCAATGGATGCGACCTCTTTTAGAAGAAGTTGACCACCAATATCATTATTTTTCAGAGTTATGTTTTCAATTGATTTTATAGATGATGATCCAAGCCCTCTTAGTAAAATATCTCCCTCTAATGCTTTGACCGAGCCTCCTGGTAGATCTCTAACGTTACTCCTTAATGCATCTATGATTTCATTCGTTGAAATTTTTTTCGCAGAAATTACTGATGGATTTATAATTACCCAAATTTCGTCGTCCCTATTCCCAGCAATACCGACTCCAGCAACTCCATCTAGTTGCATTATTTTTTGTTTAATTTTTTTGGCATTTGCAAAAAGTAAACTCTGTCTAGTTTCTCCAAAAATACTAACACTAATGACAGGAAATCTTGTTTTGTCTTTTGAAATCTCAGGTTCTTCTGCCTCTTCAGGAAAACCGTCTATTGCATCTACTAAGTCTCTAATTGTTCTCAAAAGTTCGTCTACATCTGCTTCAGGTTTTAATCTCAAGATTACCTCTGATGAACCTTCAGAACTTGTTGAATAATAAAAATCAATATCCTCAACATTATCTAAAGTGTCTTCAATAGGGATTGTAACCTGTTTCTCTACTTCTTCAGGAGATGCTCCGTCGTATTCGGTTATGATCTTAATTGCATCCTTATCAACAACTGGAAACATTTCTTCAGGCATTGACTGCCATGAAATAATCCCAATCACGACAACTAAAAATAAAAATAAATTTACTACCAGTGGGTTTTTAATTGAATAATCTATCATAATTTTTCTATGTTATTTAGATATTAAAATATCTTGACCCTCTGCGAGCGATGAAACATCTTTTGTTACAATTATCTCTTCAGGTTTGATGTTTCCATTAATAACATAAATTTCTTTGAATCTTGTTAAAACATTTATTTCAGTTTTTTTAAGCGTTTTATTTTTGACAATAAATACATACTTTTTTCCATCGTCATTGAGTACAGATGAGACTGGGACTCCAAAACTTCGATCTATTTTTGGCAAAACAAAAGAGGCGGTGGCAATCATTCCAGATCTAAATTTATTATCAGTTGTTCTAATTCGAAGTAAGTGTGTATATGTTTCAAGATTTGGGCTTGTCTGAAAAGATATTAATTTACCTTTTGAATAAATATTACCAGAAGATACTTCGATTTCCATATTCAACTTGAGTCCCTCGATAACATCACTCCTTACCTCAACATATAAATCTAAACTTTTTGCATCAATTAGGTTAGCAATAACTATATTTGGACTGACTGTATCCCCTTCATCAATATTGATATCGTTCACGATTCCTGAAAATTTTGCTTGAATAAATGTCTTGTAAAAATCTTGCTTACTTCGGTACATTATAGACTCTAGCTCAATCTGTTTCTGTATTGTCTTGTCGTATTGTGATTTTGATAATAATGATTTTTTATCGAGCTCCTCCATTCTTTTTACTTCTCTCGTTTGGATCTCAAAATTCTTCTTTGCGAGTTCATATAATTTCTTATATATGTAGTACTCTTCAAGAATAAGAATTTTATCCCCGGATTTAACAAACTCTCCTGGTTGAACCAGCTTTTTAGCAAGCCTACCATTTATTTCAAATTGAAGATCAGCTTTTTTAGATGGTTCTAATCGACCTGTATACTCAACAATTGGTGAAATACTCTCCATTTTTAGTTTCATTGTGTCGACAACGACTGGTATTGGTCTATTTATATTAGCCTCAGGCTCAGGCTGCACGATGAAAAGAAGCGCTGATACAGTTATAAAGAAAAAAAGAACCAAAAGACTTAATCTGCCCTGATTCTTAAAAGCTCCAATTTTCTTAAAATTAGCCAAAATAACCTCTCATATGCACTATTTTCAATTATTATCTCAAATTTTTGATATATAATATATCTTATATGAAAAAAATAATTAACGTAACAATATGTATTTTTTCACTTTTTTCAATAAAAGCATTTTCTCAAGATATTTCTGAGAAAGATTTTTTTTGCTGCTCAGTAAATGACATATACAAAACATCAACAGATATTAATAAATATGACGATTCATCAGAGAACAAAGGATCATCAAAATTTACGAGGGATTTAATCAATATCGAAGCCGATGAAACATTCAGAGACGAGAGTAAACAAATAACTATTCTTCAGGGAGACACAAAAATTGTCAGGGGTTCAGAAACTATTCAAAGTGAACTTACAAATGTTCTTCAGCTTGAAGACAGGGCTAGAATGAGTGGTAATGTTAGATATGAAAACGAAGGTCTTGAGATTACATCACCTTATGCTGAGTATAATACAAGAAGCTCAAGAACTGACTTTTTATCACCAAAATATAAATATCCAGAATTAGAAATATCTGGTAAAGCTCATTATGGAGTTAGATTAAAAAACAAAAAAGTTTTTTTAAAAAATTCAACCTATACAACTTGCGACTTACTTAATCCAGATTGGAATTTAATTGGAAGTTCAACTGAACTAGATTTTGAAAATGGTATTGGTAAAAGCAGAGATGTATTCGTAACCGTCAAAGGAGTGCCAGTATTCTATAGTCCCTACATGCAATTTTCTTTAGATGACCAAAGAAAAACTGGCTTCCTTGTTCCAGATTTTTCAGGTAGCTGGGTTAAGGGACCAGACGTAATCACTCCCTTTTACTGGAGTATGGCACCAAATATGGATATGCTAATAAGGCCTGGATATATCCAAGAAAGAGGAAGTAAACTTGAATCAACATATAGATATCTGAACCAAAATTCTGTAGGTACTTTCTATTTTTCTTTCCTAGATGACGATTCTGAATACAAAGGATCAGGAAAAAATACAAGAGGTAATAGCGATAGATATAATTTTTATTTCAAGCATGAGCACACATTTGCAAATAATTTAAAAATTGATTTACTCTATGACAAATTTTCAGATAAAGACTATTTTGACGATTTTGGAAACGGTATATCTGATAGCAGCACATCATATAGAACAAGGCACGCTAAGCTAGAATATGATTTTAATGGCTGGTCTATTCGTTCTAGATTTATGGGATATCAGACATTTGACAAAAATTTAAATTCTTCATCTCAACCATATGACATATTACCAGAGGTGAATATTCATAAGCGAGTGGATCAAAGTTTCCTGAATTACGATTTAAATATAAATATTGCGCAATGGGATCATATATCAAAAGTTGATGGTACTAGAGCAGATGTGCAAATTGGTATTGATAAAACTTTTTTTGCAAAAGGAATATCAGTAAAACCAAGATTTAAATTACAACACACTACTTACGATTTAGATAAACAATCAGCGGGACTTACCTCAAGCCCAAGTAAAACCATACCGATATTTTCTATAGATAATGAAATGACATTATCAAAGCAAGTTAATAATTCTGGTTTAGTTCATCAAATTAAGCCTAGAATATTTTACTTGTACTCTGGCGAAGAGGATCAAAGTGATATTCCTATTTTTGATACCGGGGTTAACGAATTTACATTTTCACAGTTATTTAGAGATAATAACTTTTCAGGATATGATAGAAATAATGATACAAACCAGCTCACACTCTCACTTTCTTCTGGACTTTACAGTATTGAGGAATCTAGAGAATTACTTTCTGCCAGTATTGGACAGATCTTTTATTTTGAAGATAGGAACGTATCATTAGATAACAGCTCAATAAGTAGAAGAGCTAATTCAAATATTGTTGCAGAACTTGAATATAAACCATTTTTAAATACAAGTTTTAAATCTACGTTTATGTATGACAGAAAAGCAATAAGTCAAAAAACACAGAAAAATATTCATACATTTCAATATAAAGGTAAAGGAAATAATGTGTTTAATGCGAGCTACAGATATAGAAAAAATGACATTGAACAAGGTGATTTAAGCTTTGCATGGGGATTGAGCGATAGATTAAATATTCTTGGAAGATGGAATTATGATTTTAAAAATGATTTGAGTGCAAATAATTCTGGTGATATTGAGACATTAGCCGGCTTAGAATATGAAAGTTGTTGCTGGAAAGCACGATTAGTTCACAGAAGATTTAAAATTGATGAAAATTCTTTTGAAAAAGATATTCAATTTCAAATAATGTTAAAGGGATTTACCGATGTTGGAACACCTTTGGGCGACCTGATCTCCAATAGTATTAAAGGGTATATTGATAAAGAATATTAAGTAAAATGAAATATATAAAACTAATAATATTTTTTGTATTACTAAATACAAGTGCTTTTTCAAAAGTTTTGGACCAGGCAATAGTAATTATAGAAGATGATGTAATCACTCAAACAGAGTATCAAAAAAGGTTGAGATTTATATTAAATCAATATCAATTATCTGGTCAAAAACCACCTCAAGATAAAGAAGCCTTCTACAAGCAAGTTCTTGATCATATGATTAATAAAAGATTACAAATACAATTTGCAAGAAGTATAGGTTTTGAAATTAAAGAATGGATGGTAGACAAGTCGATGGAGGATATGGCCAAAAAAGCAAATCTCTCACTTTCTGAATTTAGAGAATCAATTATTAAGAGCGGTGTAGACTACAATATATACAGAGAAAATTTAAAGGAAGATTTAATTTCTAGAGAAATTCAACGAAGGGTTATTTCTCAAAAAATAAAAGTTAGTGAAAAAGAGATTGACGAATTTATCGAGCACCAATCACATATATTTAAAGAAAATAATAAATATAAAATTTCTTTAATTTTAGTATCGCTCCCAGAAACTCCATCGATTAATGAAAAAATTTCTGCAAAAAATAAGATCGAGATGATAAAAGATAAGTTTATTTCTGGCGAAAGTTTTGCATCACTTGCTAGAAATTATTCTGATAGTGGTAATGCTTTGGATGGAGGCGATTTAGGGTGGAGAAAAATTAATGAGATACCAGAAATATTTTTAAATTCTTTAGACATTGTGGATAAAGGAGCCATAAGTGATGTTATCGAAACTCTAAATGGATTTTACTTATTTTACTTAGAAGACAAAAAAGAAATTCAAAACGGTGAAATTGTAGAGAGAAAAGTAAGACATATTTTGATAAAAAAGAATGCAATTGTAACTGACGAGATCGCGCAAAATAAACTCAAAGAATTAAAAGATAGAATTGTAAATGGAGAATCATTTGCTGATCTTGCCAGAGCATATTCTGATGATACAATGTCAGCTGCATCAGGTGGTGATTTAGAATGGGCTGCACCTGGAACTTTTGTCCCCCAATTCGAAGATAAAATAGACCAGCTTTCACTTAATCAAATTAGCGAGCCTTTTCTAAGCCAGTTTGGTTGGCACATTCTCGAGGTTCTTGACAAAAGAGTACAAGATAATACTGAAATTATTAAGAGAAATTTAGCAAAGCAATATCTAATATCAGGTAGGTCAAGAGAGGTAATAGATGCTTGGTTGATTGAATTAAAAGAAAACAACTTTATAAAATATGTTTACGAAAATAAGAAAAAGACAAATAGAACTCTTAAAGAAAATAATTCTTTAAAACAACAATGGGATCCCTTCTCTGAATGAAAAATTATCCAAAAATACTTATATCACCAGGCGATCCCTCTGGAATTGGTTACGATATTCTCTTTGATTTAGCAGAAATAAAATTTCCTGCACAAATAGTTATTGTAGCTAGTTTTAATATTTTAAAGGAAAGAGCAGAGTTACTAAGAAAAAAGATTAATTTAGTAAAAGTTGATATTAAACGAAATAATCTGCCAAAATTAAAAAAAAATGACTTATTGGTTCATGACATAACTAGTAGTAAAAAAGTATCTATCGGATCACCTAGTATTAAGCATGCACCAATGATAATTGAATCATTAAATCTGTGTATTGACTCATGCATTACTAGAGAATTTGATGCAATGGTCACTGGGCCAGTGCAAAAGAATATTTTACTAGAGTATGGAGAAAAATTCTCCGGGCATACAGAATATATTGCTACAAAAACTGGTGGAACTCCAATAATGATGCTCCATTCGAAGAATTTAAAAATTGCTCTTCTAACAACTCACGTTCCTTTAAAAAATGTACCAAGTCTTATCTCAAAAGACAGAATTAAAAATTATATTGAAATTATTAGTTCAGACCTTTATGAAAAATTTAGTATTAAAAAACCGCGGATAAATATTTGTGGGCTAAACCCACATGCCGGAGAAGAGGGTTATATTGGTAAGGAAGAGAAGGAAATTATATCTCCAGCTATCAATGACTTAAAGAAACGTGGTTATAATGTTTTCGGTCCATACTCTGCCGATACAATATTTGCTAGGAAAGATGCAGATTTAATTCTTGCAATGTATCACGACCAAGCCTTACCAGTTATTAAAACATTGGGCTTCGGTAGTATTGTCAACACGACTTTGGGTTTGCCGATTGTAAGAACATCTGTAGATCATGGTACGGCTATTGATATTGCAGGAACAAATAAAGCCGATTCAAGTAGCTTGATAGCTGCAATACAAGCATCTATAAATATTGTTAAAGGCAAAAATGTTTGAAGAAATAAATCCAAAGAAAAGTTTAGGGCAAAATTTTTTAAAGAATAAAGTTACAGTTAACTTAATAAATGACATAATAAATATTAGAGAAAATGACTTCGTTATAGAAATAGGGCCAGGGATGGGAGCTATTACCGAAAATATACTCAATAAAACAAAAAACTATGTTGGAATTGAAAAAGATCCACGACTTTCTGAATATTTAGAAAAAAAGTATAAAAAAAATATACAGATTATTAACGAGGATGTGCTGAAAGTTGAATTTTCAAATATTTTCAAAAAAAAATATAGAATAATTGGAAACATTCCATACAACATATCAACGGAAATTATTATAAAGTGTATTGAAAATAGAACGAATATGCAATCAGCCTTTTTTATGATGCAAAAAGAATTTGTAGATAGAATCCAATCTCAATTTGGTAATAAGGTATTTGGGAGATTGTCTGTTTTTTGCCAGATTTTTTTTGATATATACAAATATATTGATATTTCTCCGAAAGATTTTTATCCGGAGCCAAAAGTTTATTCATCTTTTTTTTCTATAACTCCAAAAAATAAAATTTTATTGAAAGAAAGCGAAATTGAAGGTTTTTTAAATTTCGTAAAAGATATCTTTGAAAAAAGAAGAAAGAAAATTAAGAATTGCATTTCAGTAAAAAATGACAATTTATATGATAATATTGATAAGAGAGCTGAACAATTATCAATTCAAGAAATGATCAATTTATATAGAGATTTAAAGAATGATGGAAAGCTTATACAAAATTGAAGTTAAAGTTTTTACAGAGTATATTGAAAGCCAATCATTACCATCCGAGGGTAAATATTTTTTTTCATATACTGTTAAGATAAAAAATATTGGTAAAATTCCTGCAAAACTTATTAGTCGTCATTGGATAATAACAGATGCTAATCAGAGAAAAGAGGAGGTAAGAGGTTTAGGGGTTGTTGGAGAGCAGCCGCGATTAAAAACTAACGAATCCTTTGAATATACAAGCGGTACTATAATTAATACTCCAGTAGGCACAATGTATGGTACTTATCAAATGGTTGCTGATAATGGTTATGAATTTGATGCAGAGATACCTCTTTTTTCTTTAAATGTCCCAAAAGTCTTAAATTAAAATGTCTACATTTGCTATAGGCGATATTCAAGGTTGTTATAAGGAATTCAGAAGTTTGCTAAATGAAATTAAATTCAACAAAAATAAGGATATTTTGTGGCTTGCAGGGGATTTGGTAAATAGAGGGCCAAATTCTTTTGACGTAATAAAATATGTAATGGATTTAGAGTCTAGAGTAATAACTGTTTTAGGAAATCATGATTTTTACTTACTCGCCTCATATTATAAAGTTGATCCATGGCCACATAAAAATAATAATTTTAATGAGATTATCGATGATCCTAATGGGGATAAAATAATAAATTGGCTTAAAAACCAAAAAATGGTACATATCGATAAGTATCTTGGTTTTATTATTGCACATGCTGGAATTTATCCTAAATGGTCGCTAGAGGATATAAATTTTTTATCAAAAAATATTGAGAAAAAGCTACAAGGAGAAAATTGTTACTATTTTCTAAAATCTCTTTGGAGCGATGAACCAAAAAATTGGCATGAAGAATTAAGTGAAGATGAAAAGTTAACATTTGCTGTTAATGTATTTACAAGAATGAGATATCTTAATAAAGATTTGTCCTTAGACTTTTCAATTAAAACCAAACCAGATGATTTAAAAATTGATGGTAAATGCCCATGGTTTGAATATAAAAATGAAGTATTAAATGAATTTAAGATGATTATTGGTCATTGGTCAACTTTAGGCTACTATGAAAAAAATAATTTTGTTTCAATAGATACTGGATGTGCTTGGGGCAAAAAATTAACTGCTATTGAATTAAAAAAAAATAAAAAAGTAAAAAGATATCAAGTTACATGCTAAGCTTTTTTATATAAACTTCTGATCTGAAGTCATGTGAGTTTTTTTCATTTTTCGTATAATTTTCACAACTAACTAAATCCCAAGCTTTGAAATCTACATCAGGGAAATATTTATCGCCTTGAATAATCTCGTCAATTTTTGTAATAAAGATTCTTGTTGCCAAATCAATGGTCTGGCTGTATATCTCTGCCCCGCCTATAATAAAAATCTCCTCTTCATCTTTTACAGACTGAAGTGCATCATTTATCGTTTTATAAACAGGGACAGTGGAAAGAGTAAGACTTCTTGATAAGATAATATTATTTCTGCCTGGTAAAGGCTTGCCTATTGATTCATATGTAAGTCTTCCCATTATAATGGTTTTTCCCATAGTAATTGACTTGAAATTTTTGAGGTCATCTGACAAGTGCCATGGCATCGTATTATCTTTACCAATTACTCTATTCTTTGACATTGCTACAATAATGGAGATCTTCATACTTATACGGCAATTTCACCACTTATATGTGGATGTGATTTATAGTTTTCTATCTCAATATCTTCAAATTTAAAGGAAAAAATATCATCTACATTTCTTCTAATATTTAATTTCGGAAGTGGGTATGGCTTTCTTGCAAGTTGAATTTTTGCTTGTTCTATATGATTTTTATATAAGTGCAAATCTCCAACGGTATAAATAAATTCTCCTACTTCTAAAGAGAGAACATGGGATACCATATGCAATAAGAGCGAGTATGAAGCAATATTAAATGGCACTCCTAAAAAAGAATCTGCACTTCTTTGATAAAGTTGGCATGATAATTTATTTTCTTCAATATAAAACTGAAACAAGCAATGGCAAGGCGGAAGTGCCATTTCATGAAGCTCACCTACATTCCAGGCAGAAACAATATGTCTTCTTGAGTCAGGCTCAGTTCTAAGACCTTCTATTAAGTTTTCAATTTGATCAACATAGCTATCATCTTTTCTACCCCATTTCCTCCACTGAACTCCATAGACTTTACCTAGATCTCCTTTATTATCTGCCCATTCATCCCAAATAGAGACACCATGGTCATTTAAAAATTTTATATTACTATCTCCATTTAAAAACCATAAGAGCTCATAAACAACTGATTTTATATGTATCCTTTTTGTTGTAACTAATGGAAATCCCTTCTGTAAATCGAATCTTGTTTGATATCCAAATGTTGACAAAGTTCCGACGCCGGTCCTATCAGCTTTTTCAACGCCATTATTTAATATATGATTAAGTAAATTATGATATTGCTTCATTAATTATTTCCTTTCTTTGTTTGCAATAGATATATACCTAAAAGAAACATTGGCAAACACAGCAATTGTCCCATTGTAACCCAATTAAATACAATATATCCAATATGTGAGTCAGGTACTCTAAAGAATTCTATTGAAAACCTAAAAGCTGAATAGAAGATCAGAAAAAAAGCTGTGACAACTGAAAAATTTAGTTTTTTTAAATACAAAATATTCAAAATTATAAATAATATTATCCCTTCAAAAACTGCCTCGTATATTTGTGTTGGATGCCTAGGAATCATGTCTACACTTGGAAAAATAATACCCCAAAAAGTTTCAGTTGGCTTTCCCCAAAGCTCACCATTTATAAAATTCCCTATTCTTCCAGTAAATAAGCCGATTGGTGTTAGAGCAGTAACGAAATCTGATATTTGGAAAAAATTTATGCTATTTTTTTTACAAAAATAATAAATGCTTATTAAGACACCAAGAAAGCCGCCATGAAAGCTCATTCCTCCTTCCCATATAAAGAGTAAAGATAATGGATTTTCAACTGTAAACGTAAAATTATAAAAAAAACAATAACCTATTCTTCCTCCAAATAAAACACCTAAGAAGCTGAAGAAAATTAAATCTGAAAATTGATCTCTTGATATGGAAACTAGACTTTTTGATACATATATATTTCCCAAAAACCATACCGATATAAAAGCAATTAGGTACATAATCCCGTACCAATAAATATGGAAACTTCCTATAGTTATAAAAATTGGATCAATACTATGCGTCATAAGTAAATAATTCTTTCTAAAAGTATATAATACCAGAGGAAATAGGAATTTTAACCATGTAAATATTTTTTCCGCTTTATTTACGAATAGAAGTATAATATTAATTTGTTAATGATATGGGCTTGGTATTTTATGAAAATTTTCTATTTTTTAAAAAAACTGTTTAATTTTATTTTTCACATTACAAATACAAAAAAAATTATAACTGACATAGGCAGTTTTAAAATTTGTGCTGATCAAAAACAAGCAGAGAAAATTAGGCTTTGGTTTAAAAAAATACTAGATATCGTTGATGTTAAGCTTGAAGTAAAAGGTGATGTAAAAGAGGGAAGTTATTTAATAATTTCAAATCATTCTTCTTGGCTTGATATCGTAATTCTTGGAAGTATATTTCAAACAACTTTCTTATCGAAAATTGAGATTAGTAAATGGCCAGTTTTAGGTAAAATAACAACGGCAGTTGATATGCTATTTATAGATAGAGGCGCAAAGGATGCTGCAAATAAAGCTGTTCAAGATATTTCACAATATATCCAAAATGATAGAAACGTTACAATATTTCCTGAGGGAACGTCATCAGGCGGTAAAGGTTTATTGAATTTTAAGCCGCGTCTTTTTGCGAGCTGTATAGAGGCAAATTGTCCAGTTCAATGTGTTACAATAAAATACCCTTTTAAAGATAAAAAAATGCATCCTAGTGTTCCATTTGTAAGAAAAAATTCTTTGTTTTTAAATATCTTAAAAGTTTTATATAGAAACGATATTATTGCCAAAGTCAGTATTGTTGATTTTGTTGATACTAAAAATAAGAATAGAAAAGATATTTCAAAAGAATGTTATGAAATTGTAAAAAATAATCTAGAACGAAATGCTTAGTAACATCTTAGAAACCGCTTTTAACTTAATTTTTACTCTTAATGAAGATTTAATTGAAATTATAAGCCTGTCATTAAAAGTAACAATGTCTGCACTTGTTATATCAGTAATAATAAGTATACCATTTGGAGCTTTTCTTGTTTTGTATAGAAACAAATTACAATCTATAGTGATATTAATTTCTAACACGCTTATGGGAATGCCTCCGGTTGTTCTTGGATTAATAATCTATACCCTTGTGTCGAAAAGAGGTATTTTTGGTTTTTTAGATATTCTATATACACCATCAGCTATGATAGTTGCACAAACTCTGCTAATAACACCAATTGTAGTCTCACTTACCTATGAAGAAATTTATAAAAAATATAAAGATTATTATTTATTTTTAAATTCCTTAAATCTTAGTAACTTTTCTAAACTTAAGACCCTAATATACGAGTGTCGCTATGCACTAATAACTGTTACGTTAACTGGTTTTGGGCGAGCTAGCGCTGAGGTTGGAGCCGTAATGATTGTCGGAGGAAATATAAATCATTTTACAAGAGTTATGACAACAGCAATAGCTTTTGAAACTAGTAAGGGAAGTATTGAGTTGGCTGTAGCTTTAGGTTTAATTTTAATCTTAATTTCTTTTATAATAACTTTAATAATAAAATCTTTACGAAAAATAAAATGAAAATTCTACCAATAAAAATAGAAAATTTTTCTTATACCGTCAAAGATAATGAAATATTGAAAAACATAAATATTTTTTCTGAAGAGAAAAAAATTACAATAATTGCTGGAAATAATGGATCTGGTAAAACAACTTTACTTAAATTTATGCATGGCCTTATTGATGATCCATCTAATAGCATAACCTGGGGAAGAAATCATACAAGTGAAATAAAAGAAAAACAATCTATGGTCTTTCAGAATCCTATTCTTTTAAATAGAACAACTTTTGAAAATATTTTATATGTTGCAAAGAAAAAAAGAGTAAATGAGAGAAATTCTGTAAATAAAATTATTGAAAAGTTAAATATAGAGAGTATTTCCAAGACGGATGCAAGATATCTATCAGGAGGAGAGAAGCAAAAAGTTGCAATTGCTATGTCAATAATAGGGAATCCCAAGATAATTTTTTTAGACGAGCCAACATCTCAACTTGATCCAGTTTATAAAAATGAAATTGAAAGTATAATTTCTGATCTTTCAAAAGATGATACTAAGATTTTTATGACATCTCATGACATATCACAAATAAAAAGAATTGGCGAGGAAATAATATTTTTAGATAAAGGTGAGATAATATTTAGTGGAAGAGTAAAAGAATTTCTTAATAAAAAAACGAACGATGTAATAAAGAACTACATAAATTATGGTTAATTAAAAAAACTTAAGTTTTGATTAGCATGATTTGTAATATTTTTTTTAAAAAAATCATTTTTGTTAATTACGGACATTCCAAAATTAATTAAATTTTTAGCAAAAAAATTATCTATTGAATAAAATCTTTCAATTAATTCTAGTTGTTGCTTAGCATGTGAATTAATGATTTTTTGATTTCTTGCATATTTGTCGAAGAACTTATTATTGCCATATTCGTAGATAGGTGAATCAAATGCTTTGTTAATTTCAATAACATCTGACAAACCCAAATTCAAACCCATGCCTGCAAGAGGATGAACCGAGTGTGCAGAATCTCCAACAAACATAATATTTTTATATTTATAGTTTTTTAAATTATGACCAAGTAAATTAAAGTTTATTACATCACCAAGAATATTCATTTTTCCAAAATATCCATTTGTTATTTGATCTAAATAGTATGGAAGATTTTCCTTAAAATAAATATTCGAATCATCATATTTATTTCTAATACTTATAACAATTGAAAATTCATTATCACTTACAGGTAGAAAAGCAATTGGTCCATTCTTAAGAAATATTTGATATGCCGAATTATTATTTGAATTTTCCGTTTGGATGTTAAAAACGAAAGCTTTTGAATTATAGTCTTTTATCGAATTTTTTATATTTATCTGATCTTTTATAAAGGAGTTAGTTCCTTCACAGCTAAAAATATAATCACCTGAATAAATATCTGACTTACTTGATTCTATCTCGTAATTATTTTCATCCCTTTGGATAACGCTTTTAAGATTTACTTTATCAATAAGTTTAATATTTTTGTCTGCCATTACCTTTTTGTAAAGGATGCTTGTTATATCAGCACTTTGTGAAATAAAGCCGATCTTTTGTAAACCAGAGTGAAAATTTAGACTATTTTTTTCTTCAAAACTTCTATAAAAAATACGCATTTTTTTTATTTCGTTTATAAATTTAAACTTACTCCATACTTCTATTTCTTTGAAGAAATTTTTTGACTTATTTGATATAGAGTAAAACCTGTTGGTTGAATGACTTTTCTTCATATCCCTTTCAAGAATCAAGATTTTCTTATTTCTTTGAGAAAGCGAGAGGGCTAAACTCATCCCAATTACACCTGCCCCAACTATTACAATATCTGTTTTCATTTATTTTTCATATCCGATATTAACTTATCCGAAAAATTCACACCTAATAAATAGCGTATTACATCAGTTCTTAATGCTTTGTTTGAATCGATCATTAAAAGGAATAAACTAATAAATTTGTTTTTTACTATATTTCGGCCATGAACGAATGTAGATAAAAAGTCAGTGAATTTTACTATCCTTTTAACCTCTTTTCTTCTCTTACTCTCATAATCTGAGAAAATATGAGAAAAATTGATATTATCTGCTTTAGAGAATTCTTTTATCGTTTTCGTAATTTCTAAGCAATCTCGAACTGACAAATTAAAACTCTGTCCTGCAATTGGATGAAGTGTATGTGCTGCGTCTCCTAAAAGACACGTATTTTTATTTGTGAAATTTTCATAAAAATTAAGCTTTAAAGGATAAGAAACCAGATTTTTAATATCCATTATTTCCCCACACTTTGATCCTAAAAGACTTTGAAAATAATACTTTAGTTTTGATTTACTAAGCTCGTATATATAATTAGATTCTTTGAGATTTGTTGAGTATATCAATGTCCATGAATTTTTTTTTCGAGGAATTACACCAAGAATTCCATCGTCGGTGAATCTTTCAAAAGCTGTAATAGAATCGTATGAATTGGTAAGTATTTCGCAAACAATGGCATTTTGTTTATAGTCTTTTTGTATTTTAGGTTCAAATAAATCTTTTACTATATCCAGTTGAGAACCGCTAGTGAATATTAATGCACGAGATGATATTATTTCCTCTTTTTTATTGTTCATAAATTTAACATTGATAATATCATCCTGTATAACACTTACCACTTCTGATTGACTATAAACACTTATATTTTTTGACGACCTAATGCTCTCATAAAGCATATTTAATAGTCTTTTCAGAGGAATCTGATAGCCCAAACTATCAATATTTTCGTCCTTGGCCCTCACAATGGTAGATCCGAAGATGTGTTTCTTTGAGATATGAATGTTTTTAATTTCAGTACAATGGCTTTCTAATTCTCCCCATATACCCATATTTGAAAGAATTATTTTACTAGTATTTGATAAAACAATATGCCTATCATCATTAAAACTATTATAAAATTCTTGTGGATTCACATCAAAAATAGAAATTTTTATATCTGTGTCTTTTAGAAAATTACAAAATGTTAAACCTGTAAGTCCTGCACCTACAAGAATGATGTCTTTATCAACCTTAGTTTTCATTATTATTACAAATTTCCTCTACATGATTTCTTTTTTTTGGTAACTTATTTGTAAGAATTTCATTTCCATCGTCTGTAACTAATATATCGTCCTCAATTCTTACTCCTATACCTCTCCATTTTCTTTCGACATTACTATTGGATTTATTTATATAAATTCCAGGCTCAACAGTTATAATCATTCCGGGTTCGAATAAAATATTCTCATATTCGCCAACATCATGAACATCAAGCCCCAACCAATGGCCAGTTTTATGCATATAAAAGTCTTTATACAGTTCTTTATTAATGACCTCTTCGATACTTTCTTTCAATATTTTTAATTCGATCAAACCTTTTGATATCGTTTGTACGGTTATACTATGAAGTTCATCCCATGTAATTCCCGGTTTTATGAAATTAATTGCTTTTTCTTGTGACTCTAAAACTAAATCATAAATTAACGCTTGTTCTTCCGAAAATTTCCCATTCACTGGAAAAGTTCGAGTGATATCTGAAGCATAACCATTGCACTCAGCCGCAGCGTCTATAAGAACAAGATCATTATCATTTAAAATTGAATTATTTTTAATGTAATGAAGTATACATGCGTTGTTTCCACCGCCAACTATGGACATGTATGCAAAAGGCATATTATTTTTATTAAAGACATATTTGATTTCTGCGTCAAGCTCATATTCATATATTCCTGGCTTTGCTTTTTTCATTGCAGCCATATGTCCTTGAACCGAAACTTCTGCTGCTTTTCTCACCAAATCAATTTCATACTGAGATTTTACTAATCTCAATTTCTGTGTAATTGAATGTAGAGCGATTACCTTTTTAGGAAAAGAAAAGCCAGTTCTATTATTCATTGAGCTGTTTGCAATATTATTTGAGATGAAATTATCTAAATCTTCATTTATTCCTGATTCGATATAAAGTGTTTCTTTATTTGAAATTAAATCAACAAGCTTTTCAATATAGTTTTTATAATTAAAAACTGCAGTAAATCCAAAACTGTCTAAAATCTCAGAATTATCTAGTCTTTCACCATCCCAAATTTTCTCTTTTTCAGATGTATTATCCCTAAATAAAATTGAGTGCAATTCGTTATCTTTTTCAAACATAACAAAGAGTAAATTTGGTTCACTTATTCCAGTCAGATAAAGAAAATCACTTTCTTGTCTGAATGGATTTTCCACATCTCTTGTTCTGAAATTCCTATTAGCGGATGATAATATAGCAATAGAATTAATAGCCATCTTATTTACAAGAGCTTTTCGCCTTCTTTTTAGTTCCGTTAACTCCATTCTATCTTTTACCTTAAAAAATTATTATAAATTATGTAATTTCCTATTGACCTGCATTGTTGGCAAGAATAATATATAGTTTATATGAATAATGATCACATAATATATACTTTAAATAAAGAGTTAGACGAATTAGAAGCCAAAATAGATCAGTTGTCTAAGAAATATCTAGATCTAAAAAAAGAAAATTCCTTACTCAAGGAAAGACAAGAAAGAGAAGTTTCTGAAAAATTTAAAATCAAAGAAAAAAATCAAAAAGTTCAAAATAAAGTCGAAGGAATCATAAACAGGCTGCGATCACTGGAGTACAATCAGTAATGGATGACCAAAGAAAAAAGATTCCGGTTACTGTTAAAATTTTAAATCAAAACTATGACGTATTCTGTTTTGAGAATGAGAAAGAAATGCTAAAAAAGTCAGCAGAGCTTCTTAACGATAGAATGATGGAGACAAAAGCTGAGGGAAAAACAATAGGATTAGACAGGATAGCTGTTATTTCCGCGCTAAATTTTGCAAAGGATTCATTAAGTCATAAAGATATGATAAATTCTCTTAACTCGACTTCGAAACAAAAAATATCAGAACTAAATAATAAAATTGACGATTTGATTTTAGATTAATTTTTATATTTTATCTACTAGTTAAATTATTTCTAATTTGATATATTCAAAAAAGTACTGGTGTACTCGATACTATTATTAAATCTTTGTTCCTAATTTATAAATAGGGATTGAGTATCTTAGAGTAGGTGTGCAAGCCTAATTATTTAGGAAGCCTAATACTTTAGTATCAAACCCACTTGAGCTTAAGGGTTCAAGGAAAATTAATAGTAACGGTACACCGGTATTTCCTAGCAATTCAGTACCATATTCTTTATATATCTCAAATAAAATAAATTTAAAAACAAAAAATAAGAAAAATCACTTAAATTTGAAAAAAAATTAAAAAAAAGTAAAAAAAGTTAAAAAAACGAAAAAAAATGAATAAAAAACGTAAAAAAAAAATTTTTTAAGCAAAAATTAAGAAAATTGTAGACAAATAAGCAAAAAAACAACAAATAAAAAATTAATTAACCAAAAAGAAGTAAAAAAAATGCAAAAAAAAATTATTTCTTCATTTTTTTATAATAATTATAAAAAATTCAATATTTTGTTCAAAAAAAAAGATTGTATTTTATAATTAGATCATTAAACTTTTATTTGTAGACTAACTTTAAACCAACTTTAAGTGTTTTGGAGGATTTAAATGGCCATTAAACGTAAGAAGAAAAAGGTAGTAAGGAAAAAGGCTGCTAAGAAGAAAGTAGTTCGTAAAGCAGCTAAGAAGAAAGTAACAAAACGTAAAGCAGCTAAAAGAAAAGTTGCTAAGAAAAAAACCAAAAAGAAAGCTAAGAAGAAAGTAACAAAACGTAAAGCAGCTAAGAAAAAGGTAACAAAGAAAAAAGCTGCAAAAAGGAAGGTTACTAGAAAAAAAGCGAAGAAAAAAGTAGCTAAAAGGAAAACAGCGAAGAAAAAAGTAGCTAAAAAGAAAGTAAAGAGAAAAGCAGCTAAAAGAAAAGTTGCTAAGAAAAAAACGAAACGTAAAGTAGCAAGAAGGAAAAAGTAGTTTCGTTCTAATGTAATATGAAAGGCCTCGAAAGAGGCCTTTTTTTATTTTAAGAAAGATGAGTATCCTTTATTCTCTGTCTCATCTGAAAACTTATATCCTAAGTCTTGAAGAAAATTAGATAGATCATCTTTATTATAATTACCCAAATTTATGCCGACCAAAACTCTTCCAAAAGCTGACCCATGGTTTCTATAATGAAAAAGTGTAATATCCCAATCTTTATGCATTTTATTTAAAAAATTGAGAAGCGCCCCAGGTTTTTCTGGAAATTCAAATCTAAATAATTTTTCATTTATATCAGTGCTTGGTTTACCCCCGACCATATACCTAAGATGTAACTTTGCAACTTCATCCAATGTTAGGTCTAAATAGTCGTAATTATTTCCTCTTAAGTCGTTAAAAATTTTCTCACTATCAATTGAGATATTATCTGTTTTGATCCCCACAAAAACATTAGCAGTTTTCTCATTTGCATATCTATAATTGAACTCAGATATACTACGTTTGCCAATAACCTCGCAAAATGATCTGAAACTTCCTGCAGTTTCAGGAATTTTTACAGAGAGGAGAAGTTCTTTTCCTTCCCCAACTTCCGCTCTTTCGGTAACATGTCTAAGCCTATCAAAATTAAGATTAGCACCTGAATTAACAACACATATAGTATTATTTTTAATATCATTTTCTAGAATAAATTTTTTCATTCCTGCAACTGATAAAGCACCTGCGGGCTCGGACATGACTCTTGTATCCTCATAGATATCTTTAATTGCAGCACATGTTTCATCAATTGATACAAGCACAACATCATCAACATATTGACTAGACAACCTAAATGTTTCATTTCCTATTCTCTTAACGGCGCATCCATCAACAAATAAACCAACTTGATCTAAAGTAGTTGGCTTTCCATTTTTCATCGATGTATAAAGAGTAGGAGCATCCTCCGATTCGACCCCTATGATCTTTGAATTTGGATACTTTGTCTTCAAGTATAAGGACATACCTGAAATTAGGCCTCCACCGCCTACGGGAATGAAAAAAATTTCAGGATTTTCATCTACTTGCTCAACTATTTCTTTAGCGACCGTTCCTTGGCCTGCAATAACTAAGGGGTCATCAAAAGGATGAATAAATACTCTTTTCTCGTTCTCAGAGATTTGAAGTGCGTGATCGTAAGCTTCGTCAAAAGAATCTCCAAAAAGCATGACTTTTACTCCAAATTTCTTTACAGATTCTATTTTAATCGAGGGCGTCGTAGTCGGCATAACAATTACAGCATCAATTTTTAATTTACTTGCCGCTAAAGCGACACCTTGGGCATGATTACCAGCAGAAGCTGCAATAATGCCTTTAGATTTATCCTCGCTAGATAAGTTGCTAATTTTATTATAAGCACCGCGACATTTAAATGAGAATATTGGTTGTAAATCCTCTCTTTTTAAATAGATTTTATTTTCATACTTATGTGATGTTTTACTCAAAAACGTTATTGGTGTAACTTGAGCCACATCATAAACATTACTATTCTCAATTTCGTTGATATAATCGATTTTCATTGTTTGATTGCTTTTTTCAAGTATTATTTATATTGCCATATGCAAAATTATGTATAGTATAACCATTTTAATTTAATATTTTTTAACATTATGACAGAAAAATGGGTACAAGGAGAAGTAGTAAGTATTAAACATTGGACTGATTCATTGTATTCAATCAAGATAAATGCTCCGGAGATAAAGTTTACGGCAGGACAGTATACTAGAGTATCTCTTGATATAGACAATGAAGAAGTAGCTAGACCATATTCTTTTGTAAATTCTCCTGAAGAACCCTTTTTAGAGATATACTCCGTTTCTGTGCCAAATGGACCTCTTTCAACATCTCTACAAAAACTTAGTAAAGGTGATTCTATTAAAGTTTATCGGAACGCTAATGGATTTCTTGTATTAAATGAGGTGCCAATAGTAGAAAATATTTGGATGTTGGCAACTGGAACAGGTATCGGCCCATATTTATCTATACTAAAAACACCGAATTCTTGGAAAAGATTTAAAAGAGTTATTCTTGTTCATGCAGTGAGATATGAAAAGGAGCTTACTTATCAAGATACTATTAAAGAATTAAAAAAGAAGTATGGTGAAAGGTTTATTTACATAACATTTGTCAGTAGAGAAAAATCGGAAAATTCTCTTTCAGGGAGAATTCCAGAAAGTATTAAAAATGGAACACTAGAAGAAAGAGCGCAAATTAAATTGCTACCCGAAAATACACATATTATGCTATGCGGAAACCCTGATATGTTAAAAGATACAACAATTGAGTTGAAAGAACTAGGGTTAAAGAAACATAGAAGAAGTTCACCAGGCCATATAACAACTGAAAATTATTGGTGAGAGCAATCTACAACCTTATTTATAATCCTTCCTATTTTTTCAATTTCACACTCCACTAAGTCTCCGTCTTTTAAAAACTCTGGAGGCGTACGCGCAAATCCTACTCCACTAGGTGTTCCGGTCGCAATAATATCTCCAGGCATTAGGTAGGTGCTTCTTGAAATTGATTCTATTTGAGTCGGTATATCAAAAATTTGATATCTTGTATTAGACTCTTGCTTAATAATTCCATTTACTTTACAAGAAATATCAAGATCATGAGGATCATCTATTTCATCTTTTGTTACTATACATGGACCTATTGGGCAAGCGCCTGGTAGGCTCTTACCTAGAAAAAATTGCTTATGGTTTCTTTGAAGATCACGGGCAGAAATATCATTCAAAACTGTATATCCAAAGATGTGATCGTAAGCTTTTTTCTTATTAATCCTAATGCCTGGTTTTCCTATAATAATTGCTAGTTCAGCCTCCCAATCTAACTCCCTAGAAACTTCATCTCTCATCTCTATATTGCCAAAAGGAGCGTTAATACTTAGCGTTGATTTTGTGAATATTATTGGATGTTTTGGCCTTTTAATGTCTTTCAGAAAAACTTTTTCTGATTCTTTAATATGGTCTTCGTAATTTAAACCCATACAAATAATATTTTGTTTCGGTCGAAAAATCGGTGCCAAAACATCTTCATTATTAATTTCAATGGTTTCTATTTCTTGATTTTTTAAAAAATTCGTTATTTCTCGATAATCATTATTTTTTTCATTTAAAAAATTCTCAATTGAATTTAGATGCTCTGGTAAATTTTTAGATAAGGAAAAAACTTTAAATTTCTTTCCATCATCAGAAGTTGCCATACTTTTACAACTATTATAATTGACCATATATAATTTCATAATTCACTCTGCTTTATTTATATGTTTAATATATCGAGGATTTTCTTTTTCCACCAAATTTAATTCTGAACATTTAATATTTATAATATTTTCAATACCAAGGAGTCTTAACTCTACATTGATATCTCCTATTTTGGAAAATGGGAGTACCAACATATTCTTATAAGTATAAAAATCAAAACTAACTTGAAAACTAATAATTTTTCCTTTTTCTTTAAGATCATCCTGTTCAACGTCAGAATCATAATTCTTAAATATTATTTCACCATTTTGGTGCCATAATGTTTTCTGCTCTGCATCTTCCATAGTTTTTTTTACGTAAGCATCAAAAAAAGAGAATTTCAAAATATCTTTATTATGCGAAACATTTATATCTAAATTTTCTAATTGAATGATTCGGAAACTCATTAGTCTAAAAAGTAATTCTTTATATAATCTTCATAAGTCTCTTTACAATCAATTTCTAGGTTTTCTTGTCTTGAAATTGAATCGACCGTTTCTTTCTCAAGGATTCTTATGATATCTCTATTTATCTTCATATTATGGAAGTACTCCTTTTGCTTCCATATATTATCCATACAAAGCTCATAAAAACTATAGTTTTTCTTACGCATTTCATTTAATACTCTATTAGATGGTAAAATTTCGTTATTAAGTAATTTTTTTTCCTGCTCTTCAACACAATCTTGATATTTTCTTGTATTTGAAAATTGATCAAGAATTTTTGCTATTATCATTATTTCTTTTAAAATTTTTTCAACAGCTAAATTTATTTCAATTTTCTTACTATCTATATTTAATTTTAATTTTCTATTTCTTCCATCGTGCGCAACCTTTTTCAAATTATTTTTAATATCACGATACTCATTTTTACTAATTTTTGAGTCTCCGCTAAACAAACTATGAATGATAAGCAATTCTATAAAATGCATTTGACAGAGGTCAATTCCAGTATTTGAAAAAATATTATTATCGACTGATCTTAGCTCAATATATTCAACACCACTCTCTTTGAGCGCTACGGATGGCCTTTTTTTTAAACTCGAATCAGATTTTGGTCTAACTGAGCTGTAATATTCGTTCTCAATCTGCAGAGTATTAGCGTTTATTTGTTTATAATAACCATCAGAATGAACACCAATTTTTTGATATTCCTTACTTTCGGTTTTTATAGCTTTATCTAGGCTATTTGAATAATTCTCTAGCGAATTATAGTCGATATGAACACCCATATCTTCTTCCTTATTGTTTTGATAGCCAATATCACCCATTCTTAATGAAGTTGCATATCTTTCGTAGTAAGTATGTTCATCAAAGGACTCCATTGTTGTTTCTTTACCAGACAAATATGATTTACAAACTGCAGGGGAACAGCCAAAAAGGTATGCAATTAACCAATCATTTCTTAGTAAATTCCTTGATATACAAAAATATTGTTCAGATTTAAAGTCTCTTATGTTTGATGTCTTATTTTTATAATCTTTATAATTTTCCCAAAATGTATTTGAGAAAGAGTAGTTGAAATGAATTCCAGAAATAACTTGCATGACTCTTCCATATCTATTCCCAAGTCCCCTTCTGTATGTTGTCTTCATTCTCGCTGCATTTGAAGTACCATAGTATGCGATGGGTATACTTTTATCCCCCGCGATAATACAGGGCATGCTTGCAGGCCACAAATATTCTTCATCTAGACCTTTATAAATAAATGCAAGAATATTTTCCAGATAGTTAATAGCCTCCTTATGTGAATTACATGGTGGTGTAACAACTTCGATAAGAGATTCTGAATAATCTGTAGTGATATATTTATTTGTCAAAGATGATCCAAATATGGTCGGATGCATTTTAAGAGAGATTGTTCCGTTTTTATCAACTCTTAGTGCCTCTTTTTCTAAGCCTATTTTCGAGTCTGCAAGATGATATAAAAAAGGGAGTTCTGATAAATTTTCAAAAAACTTATCGGTCATATATTTTTCCTAGTACAAAAAGACTTACAAGAAATTTCTATCTATCGTTTAAAATTATTTTTCGTCATAATCTGCAAATCTTGCTGCAATTTGCATTATGACTACAGCTAATACTACTGCTCCAATTGTTATCCAAGCCCAACCAGTCATAATAATCTCCCTTAAATGATTTATTTTAACATTCTTTCAAGCCTTTTCCAGTCAAATAACGGCCCAGGGTCTGATTTTCTTCCTGGCGCAATGTCCGAATGAGATAAAATCCTATCTTTACTTAGGTGAGAGTAATTTTTTAAAAGAGTTTTTATTACCTCTACAAGTTTTTCATACTGAATATCTTCATAAGATATATCGTCACACCCCTCTAATTCAATACCAATTGAATAGTCATTACAATTTTCGACATTCTCATATGAAGATTTACCTGCGTGCCACGCTCTTTTATCAAACGAAACAAACTGAATTATTTCCCCATCTCTTTTTATATATAAATGAGCGGAAACCTTCATATCTTTTATATCATTTATATATTTCTCTTCTGAACTTTTTATTTTATTACAAAAAAAATCCTCGACATACCTATTTCCAAAAATCGTCGGCGGAAGACTTATACTGTGTAGGACGATTAAAGAAATTTTTGCGTTCTTAGGCCTCAAATCATAATTTGGTGAAGACAATATTTTTATATTTTCAAAGAGGTGATTTTTTATTTTCATAGCATATATATTATGTAAAAAAAAAGCCCTAACATGCAGGACTTTTTTATTTTATCAAGATAACATAAATGATATTACATCATTCCGCCCATGCCGCCCATGCCGCCCATGCCGTCACCCATAGGGTTCATGCCGCCGCCATGAGAGTGACCTCCTGCTTCTTCTTCAGCAGGCAACTCTGCAACCATTGCTTCTGTAGTAATCATTAACCCCGCAACAGATGCTGCGTTCTGAAGCGCTGATCTAGTTACTTTTGTAGGGTCTAATATACCCATGGCAATCATATCTCCAAATTCACCAGTCGCAGCGTTGTAGCCCTCATTAGTGTTTTCGCTCTCAGATACTTTAGCAAGAATTACTGATGCTTCATCTCCAGCATTTCCAACAATTTGTCTCAATGGTTCTTCCATAGATCTTCTCAGGATGTTAATACCCATATTTTGATCAGCATTGTCTCCTGCAAGATCTTTAATAGCATTTATTGCTCTAATAAGTGCAGTACCACCACCAGGGACAACGCCTTCTTCAACTGCTGCTCTTGTTGCATGCAAAGCATCTTCAACTCTAGCTTTTTTCTCTTTCATCTCAACCTCAGTAGCTGCCCCAACTTTAATTACAGCAACACCTCCGGCTAGTTTTGCCATTCTCTCTTGAAGTTTCTCCTTGTCATAATCTGAACTTGCTTCTTCAATCTGGGTACGGATTTGGTCAACTCTTCCCTTTATTTGATCAGCACCTCCAGCGCCGTCAATTATTGTGGTGTTTTCTTTAGAAATATTTACCTTCTTCGCAGTACCTAAATCCTCTAAGGATGCTTTCTCAAGAGATAAACCAACTTCTTCTGAAAGAACAGTTCCGCCAGTTAATATAGCTATATCTTCTAGCATTGCTTTCCTTCTGTCTCCAAAACCTGGTGCTTTAACCGCTGAAACTTTCACGATACCTCTAATTGAGTTGACAACAAGTGTTGCTAAAGCCTCACCCTCAACGTCTTCTGCAATTATTAGAAGTGGTTTACCTGCTTTTGCAACAGCTTCAAGTATAGGAAGCATTTCACGAATATTTGAAATTTTTTTGTCATGTAACAGGATGAAAGGATCATCTAGGTCACATGTCATACTATCCTGATTGTTTGCAAAATATGGAGAAAGATAACCTCTATCAAATTGCATGCCTTCAACAACCTCAAGTTCGTTTTCTAAAGAGTTACCTTCTTCAACAGTTATAACTCCTTCTTTCCCAACTTTATCCATTGCTTCAGCAATGATATCTCCAACTTGTGAATCAGAGTTTGCTGAGATACAACCTACTTGTGCAATTTCTTTATTATCTGCACATGGTTTTGAAATATTTTTTAATGCTGCCACGGATTCAACAACAGCCTTATCAATACCTCTTTTTAAATCCATAGGATTCATTCCAGCAGCAACCGACTTCATCCCTTCTCTAACGATTGCTTGTGCAAGAACCGTTGCTGTTGTTGTTCCGTCTCCAGCAACGTCAGAAGTTTGTGACGCAACTTCTTTTACCATTTGAGCGCCCATGTTTTCATATTTATCTTTAAGTTCTATCTCTTTAGCTACTGACACACCATCTTTGGTTACTGTGGGTGCACCAAATGCTTTGTCTAAAACAACATTTCTGCCTTTAGGTCCAAGTGTGGCTTTAACTGCATTAGCTAATAAATTAACACCCGATACCATCCTTTGACGCGCTTCATCTCCGAATCTAACTTCTTTTGCTGCCATTTTTTTTCACCTTTTAATTTAATTAATTTAATTTCTAATCTAATACTGCCATGATGTCATCTTCTTTCATGACAACTAACTCATCCGAATCAATTTTAACTTCGGTGCCTGAATATTTTCCAAATAACACAATGTCGCCTACTTTTACGTCTAGAGGCTGGGTGTTACCATTATCTTGAATTTTCCCGTTACCGACTGCGACAACTTCTCCTTTTATAGGTTTTTCAGTTGCGCTGTCAGGAATTACTATCCCTCCAGGAGAAGTTTTTTCTTCTTCCATTCTTTTCACAACTACTCTGTCATGCAAAGGTCTAATTTTCATACCGATACTCCTGTTTTTATAAAATTTGATTTTAGCACTCTCATTAGGAGAGTGCTAATTGTATTGATGTCAGAATGAAAGTCAAGCTCTAATTATCCGAATCTACATCTATATAGTCTTTATGCCTTGATTTCTGTGAGTTTTTGAAGTTTGAGCCTGCTTTTTTGATTAGATACTTTACTAAAGTTTTCCTTACGATAGGCAAAATTAAGAGTATGCCAAAGAAATCTGTAAAGAAACCAGGTATCAAAAGTAACAAACCGCAAATGAAAAGAGCAAAATTACTAAGAATTTCAATAGCTGGCTCTTCATTACTAAATATTGATTGCTTAGCTTGTATAAAAGAGGAGATCCCTTGATATTTGATTGTAAAAATTCCAAGCATAGCTGTAATAAGAGTAAAAATAATTGTTGATATGGCGCCAATTTCTGTGCCAATTTTCACAAAAAAATAAATTTCAATTATTGGAAGAAAAATAAAAATTAGAAATAAATTTCTCATGATTTTTTATTAAAAGAATGCTTTTCAAATGAATCTTTTGTAATCTTTAAATTTTCTTCTGAATTGAGAATCTTGTTATCCCATCCTGAAATTTCTCTTAAAATAATCTCTTCCATAAGATGAATACTTTCGCTAGAGTCATTTAAGGCTGGAATATATGTAAATTTTTTTCCACCAGCGTTTAGAAAGTTTTCTCTACTTTGAATATTAATTTCTTCTAGAGTCTCTAAGCAATCACATAAAAACCCAGGGCAAAAAACATCAACGCTATCGTTGCCTTCTTTTGCTAAATTTTCAAGGACTTGATCAGTGTATGGTTGTAACCAAACTTGTTTTCCAAATCTAGATTGGAATGTTACTACATAACTTTCTTCGTCAATATTTAATTGTTCAGCAATCATTTTTGCTGTTTTTTGACAATAACAATAGTAAGGGTCGCCCTTATAAAGATTTACCTGAGGTAATCCGTGAAATGAAAAAACAAGTTTTTTAGCTCTTGATTCTTTATTCCAGATGTCATTAATTCTTTTGACACAGGCATTTATATAATTTGCGTCGTCATGATAAGTGGATAAAAATCGAATATCCGGAACATTTCTCCAAGTTTTTATTTCTTCCGAAAATTTGTCGAAAATAGAAGCTGTCGTGGCTGCAGAGTACTGAGGAAACATTGGTAAAATTACTATTTTATTTACACTAATTTCTCTGAAAGTATTTAACGCACTTTTTATAGAGGGATTTCCATAACGCATTGCAAGAGCAAGCTGAATATTTTTTTCAGTAACTTTTTTAGACGTTTTTAACTTACCAATTATTTTATTTGAAATTACTAGTAAAGGAGATCCTTCTTTGAACCAAATTTTTTTATATAGATTTCTGCTTTTTTTAGGCCTAATGTTTAAAATTATTACATTTAGAATAAACCACCAAATTACTTTTGGAATTTCAACAATTCTGGGATCCGATAAAAACTCAGATAAGTACCTTCTTACAGCTGAGGTCGTTGGCGAATCTGGCGTTCCAAGATTTACCAAAAGAACTCCAATTTTCCTCTCATTACCGTGAGAATAATTTTCGCTTGATTTATATTTCATAACTTAGTACATATTATAAACTACTGAGGTAATTTTGGTAATAATAGCTATGTGATCAAAGTCTATTTCTTAATGGGCTTGTGCGGGGGAAATGTTGCTTTAGAAACTCCATCTGGTCGTAAAGAATTACTTTCCCTTGTAAGAAAATATATTCAGCATGAGTTGGTACAAATGGTATGGCTAATAATTCCATGCCTGCTTGTTCAGGTGTCCTTCCTGCTTTTGCGTTATTACATCTTTTGCAGGCAGAAACTACATTTACCCAAAGATCCTCACCTCCTTGATATAAGGGTGTAATATGATCTCTTGATAAATTGTCCGATTTAAATTTATTTCCACAATACATACAAAGATGGTTGTCTCTTTTAAATAAAGTTCTATTATTTAAAGGCGGCGCATATTTGTCTACAAGTGTCTTGTTACTCCCGTAAGTGGCTATTATTGAATTTAAATCAACTTTACTCCTTTTGTTGGAAATAGCATTGATACCGCCTCTGATCGTCATGATATTGCTGCCGCATGTGTATGCTATCTGACTATTGAAATGGAGTTTCACGGCTTCCTGGTAAGTAAGCCACTCCAAAGGCATGCCAGAAACATCGGTTCTGAGAATTTGTTGATTTAAATTTTCCAATCTAAATTAGCCTCACATAACATATAGTGTAATATATCTTAATACTTGATAGTAAGTATTAACATTACAAAAAAATTAAGCAAAGATAAATACTTTATTAACAAAAAAATGAAAAAATATATTGCTGAAATAGCTATTGTGAAACCTCTACATAATCTTTTTGACTATGAAATTCCAAGTGATAACGCAAAGGTTTCACCTGGAATGAGAGTAAAAATAGAATTTGGAAAAAAAATTGTAAACGGCTTTGTGATGAATATTAAAGAAAATACAGAACTTGACCAAAAAAGACTTAAAAAAATATTAAATGTTCTAGATGAAAAGCCCTGCATTAACAAAGAACTATTAGATTTATTTTTATGGGTATCAGATTACTATCATGCTCCGATTGGCCAAATAATTGGTCTTGGCACACCCTCATATTTACGGAACGGTAAAGAAATGCTAAATCTGAATTTCAACGAAATCTATAGAAAAAGAAATATGATAAGAAGTGATCTAGAATTATCAAATGAGCAACTGGCAGCAATTAAAAAAATCTCTTGTTCAATAAATGAATATCATTGCTTTTTACTCGATGGAATAACTGGAAGTGGTAAAACAGAAGTTTACAGAAAAATTCAAGAATTAGTAAAGAAAAAGGATCGCCAAACATTAATTATTGTTCCAGAGAAAAATCTAATTCCAGGCCTTCTTCAGTATTTTGAAGATTCAAATATGAACGTTTTAGAATATCATTCATCATTGACACCAAAAAAAAGATTTATAAATTGGAATTTAATTCAAGACTGTCAGGCTGACGTTATAATTGGCACTAGGTCGTCTGTATTTTTAAAAATTCCAAAGCTTGGGCTATTAATTGTGGATGAGGAACATGATATATCATTAAAAAATCAATCTGATGCAAAATATAACGCTCGTGATATAGCGATATATAGAGCAAAAAAAAAGAATATACCAATAATTCTTGGCAGCGCTACTCCTTCATCTGAAACAATACTTAATGTGTTGAAAAGAAAGTATAGCCAAATAAAAATGCGCGAGAGGGTTAATAAGAAAAAAATTCCAAATTTGAAAATTATAGATATGACAAAAACAAAAAATGAAATTCTATCAGAGGAAGTTATTGAAGCTATACAAGACAGATTATCAAAAAAAGAACAAGTAATAATTTATCTGAACCGAAGAGGATATTCACCGTTAATTTATTGTAAAACCTGTAAATGGATTCCAAAATGTAATCAATGCGGCTTAAATATGACTTATCATAAGAGGAATAATTCTCTTCAATGTCATCATTGCTGTAAAAATACGCAATATCAAAATAAATGCATAGAATGTAATTCTGATGATATTTCATTTATTGGCGAAGGTACTGAAAAAATTGAAGAAGTCATAAAAAAAGAATTCTTAAATTCAAAGATTGTTCGAGTGGATTCAGATAGCACACGTAAAAAAGGCGAGTTACAAAAAATTTTTGAAGATATTAAAAACAACAAATATGATATTTTGATTGGGACACAAATGCTTTCAAAAGGGCATCACTTCCCAAATGTTACATTGGTAGCAATAATGAATATAGATCAAAGTTTATTTAGTCCAAGATTAAAAGCTGTCGAACAGCTTGCTCAACAATTAATTCAAGTTTCAGGAAGATCCGGTAGGGCTAATAAAGACGGTGAAGTAATTTTACAAACTGCTTTTCCTAATAATGAAGATTTATTACGCTTGATAAAAAATGGTTATGAAAATTGGATCAATAATTTATTAGAGGTTAGAAAAAATCTTAATTTACCTCCTTATAAAAACTGGGGAGTAATACAGGCGAAAGCTCGGAAAGTATATGATGCAGAAAAATTTTTATTAAAAATTAAAGAAAGAATGAAAAATAGAAATGAAGTTGAGGTTTATGGTCCAATGCCGTCAAATATGCAAAAAAAAGCAAATTTTTACAACCTTAACCTAATTATACAGTCACAAACAAAAAGCAAACTTAATTTAGTTTTGAAAGATTGTATTCCAACAATAAAAAATATACCCTATCAAAATAGAATAAAGTGGACAATTGACATAGATCCTATTGATTACGACTAGGAAATTTTGTGAAAAAAATCATTAAAGACTTAATTAAAGATTCCTTGAATAAAAATTTCAAGGATAATGATATTCCCCTAAATGATATTGAGGTTAACCTGTGTAAAGATAAAAAATTTGGGGATTACTCGTCAAATATCGCTATGAAGATTGCATCAAGCTTTAATGAGAAGCCTACAGTATTTGCAGAAAAGTTAGTTGAAAGGTTAAAAAAAAATAGCAAAATAAAAAAAGTTGAAATCGTTAAACCAGGTTTTATAAATTTTTTTGTTTCGGAAGATTTAAAGTTTTCTGTTATTGACAAAATTTTAAAAGAAAAAAGAAATTATGGTAAAAATTCTACTGGTAATAATTTAAAGGTATTAATAGAATTTGTTTCGGCCAACCCAACAGGCCCATTGCACGTTGGGCATGGCCGAGGAGCTGTATTTGGTGACTGTTTATCTAATATGCTTACAGAAAGCGGGTATGCGGTAACTAAGGAATATTACGTCAATGATGCCGGGAAACAAATAGACATATTAGTTGTTTCTGTTTTGCAAAGGTATCACGAACTTATTGATAGCGATTTTGAATTCTCTTACGATGATTTATACAAAGGAGATTATATTTGGGATATAGCTGCTGAGTTACATAGAAATGAAGGGTCTAAATTTCTAATAAAGAATTTAGTTGACCATAATAATGCTGATATTGACCTTTATATAAGAAAAATTAAAGAAATTTTATCTGATAGAGAATTTTTATATATCAAAAAATTATGCGTTAATTACGTGCTTGAAAATATAAGATTAAATTTAGTTGAGGCAAATATAAATTTTGATTCTTGGTTTTTTGAATCATCACTTTTAGAAGATAAATCCTTAGATAAAGCTGTAGAATTTTTAATAAAGAATAATCATACATATACAAAGGATAAAGCTTTATGGTTTAAATCAACCGATTTCAATGACGAGAAAGATAGAGTGCTGATAAAAGAAAATCAAGATCATACATATTTGGCGACTGATATTGCATATCACGAGAAAAAGATAGGAAGGAAATATGATTTGAACGTTAATATTTGGGGTGCAGATCATCATGGTTATGTTCCAAGAATTCAGGGAGCATTTCAGATTTTTTCCAAAAAAAAATCAAATTTGAAAATTCTTCTGGTGCAATTTGCTAATCTTTATAGAGGTACAGAAAAAGTTGCAATGTCAACAAGATCTGGTGAATTTGTAACTTTAAATCAGTTGTTAAAAGAAGTTGGTAAAGATGCTATGAGATTTTTTTATTTAACAAGAAAATCTGATCAACATATGGATTTTGATATAGAGCTCGCAAAATCAAATAATAATAATAATCCTGTTTATTATGTTCAGTATGCTCATGCAAGGATATGCAGTATTTTTAGGCAATTGAAGAAAGGAAAAAATAATTTCTCATATGATAAAAAATATCTATTAAATCTTCGTGAAGAAGAAGAATTAAATATTATTAACAAATTAGCATCATATCCAGATGTTATTTTAAATGCCGCCAAGAAGTATGAACCACACTTAATTACAAATTATGTTAGAGAATTAGCACAAGAAATTCATTCATATTATAACAAGCACCAAATATTAGTCGAAAATGGTGATTTAAGAAATGCTAGATTAGCTCTTATTGAAGCTGCTAAATATGTTCTTCAAAATAGTGCTAAAATTATCGGAATTGAGATGCCAGAGGAAATGTAAAAGCTATAAAACTTAAAATGCAGAAATTTCTTAGATTATTTATTCTCATAATTTTATTTGTTATTGCAATATTATGGTACTTATATGATAGAGGAGACGATTTAAATTTCAAAAAATATTACCATAAATATAAAAATACAGTTTCTGAGTATAAATTGTTTTCAAAAGAGTCTAGGAATCCCAGTGAGGCAACATATTTTGTTCAATTAGGAATATTTGCAAAACAAGAAGAAGTAGATAAAATTAGAGCAATAACAATTTTATTAGGCCTTAAGATAGATCTAAGCAAGCAAATTTTAAAAGGTCGTCTAGTTACAAAAGTAACTCTTGGCCCTTATAATAAAAAAACTTTGAGTAATACTGAGAAAATTCTTAAAAAAAATAATATTAAATACTTAGTGATTAATGAATAAATTAAATATAGTAAAATATTATAACGATACCTTTCCAAAAACTATTGATATTTTAAATAGTTCGCCAGTTTATGACACAAAGAGTAAAGAAGACAAAATTGAATTAATTAAAAAACTTCTTAAAGAAAAAGATGCAAAATTAGTAGCGCATTACTATACCCACGAAGACGTTCAGGAAGTTGCCGAGATAACTGGCGGAAATGTATCGGATTCTCTTGAAATGGCCAAATTCGGTGCTAGCCAACCATCTAAAATGCTTGTTGTTGCTGGTGTAAGATTTATGGGTGAAACAGCAAAAATACTCAGCCCGGAGAAGAAAATATTGATGCCGACTTTAGATGCAGAGTGCTCACTTGATTTAAACTGTCCTGCAGCAGATTTAAAAGAATTTAGCGAACAATATCCTGAAAGAGAAATTGTTGTTTACGCTAATACAAGTGCTGAAGTCAAAGCCATGGCAGATTGGGTTGTGACTTCAAGTATAGCGGTTAAACTGATTGAATATTTAAATAAAAAAAATATTAAAATAATTTGGGCTCCAGATAAACATCTTGGAAGTTATTTGAATGAAAAAACAAATGCTGATATGAAATTATGGAATGCTAGCTGTATTGTTCATGAAGAATTCAAAGCTGAGGCACTATTAAAGTTAAAAGAAAAAAATCAAGATGCCGCTATATTAGTTCACCCAGAATCTTCTGCAGAAGTTGTTAAACTTGCTGATGTAGTTGGTTCAACCTCACAGCTTATTAAAGCTTGTCAAGATTTACCAAATCAAAAAATGATCGTAGCAACTGATAATAGAATTTTTTATAAGATGCAAAAAGCAGCTCCAAATAAAATACTTATTGAAGCACCTACTGGTGGCAAAGGTGCAACGTGTATCAGTTGTGCACACTGCCCATGGATGGCAATGAATAATCTTGATAATTTGATCGACACATTAATAAATGAGAAAAATGAGATACATGTCGATGAAGAAATTAGAAGAAAAGCATTTGTATCTACAAATAAAATGATTGATTTTGCTAAGACTTTATAAAAAAACGTGCATATAAATATGCACGTCTTTTAAAAGTGAGGAATTTATTTTTTAAACTCAGGATATGCTTCGATACCACACTCCGAAACATCTGCTCCAACATGTTCTTCATCATCAGAAATTCTTATGCCAATAACAGCTTTAAGAATTCCCCAAAATATTAGAGCGGAGATAAATGTCCAAAGAAAAATTGTCACTGTCCCATATAATTGAGCACCTAGTGAAGCGCCGCTGTTTGATATAGGAACTGCAACCAAACCCCAAATTCCACAAGTGCCATGAGCAGATATAGCTCCTACAGGATCGTCAATTCTAAATTTATCTAACATGATAATTGAAATTACAACAATTATTCCTCCAATAGCTCCGATTATTAGAGCTAATTCAGGCGATGGTGTTAGTGGCTCTGCAGTTATTGAGACAAGACCGCCTATAGCTCCATTCAAGGACATCGATAAATCAAACTTCCCAAATAGAATTTTTGAAAATAATAGAGCAGCTACGACACCTCCTGCTGCAGCTGTATTCGTATTAACAAAAATTTTGGCAACAGCATTCGCTTCACCAACATTTGAAACAATCAGTTCCGAACCACCATTAAATCCAAACCATCCGAGCCATAAAATAAAAGTACCTAATGTAGCTAGTGGCATATTTGCGCCAGGTATAGCATTTATTTTTCCATCAACATATTTCCCTTTTCTTGCACCAAGCAGTACTACTCCTGCTAATGCGGCCGCAGCCCCACATAAATGAACAACTCCAGAACCAGCAAAGTCTTGAAATCCAGCAGCATCTAGAAATCCGCCGCCCCATTTCCAATAACCTTGGATTGGATATATTAGTCCAGTCATAACTACGCAAAATAAAAGAAATGAAGATAGCTTCATTCTTTCTGCGACAGCTCCTGAGACTATTGACATTGCTGTTGCAACAAAAACTACTTGAAAAAAGAAATCAGATAAACCTGAATAATATATCTCTCCTCCACTCGCAATCACATCTGATGCCACATTGTCCTCTCCTAAGAAAAAGCTTATCGCTGGGACTACACCAGTTCCATCACTTGGATACATCAAATTATATCCTACAAGCATATACATTATTGATGCGATCGAATATAAAGAAATATTTTTCGTTAAAATTTCTACAGTGCTTTTCCCTCGAACTAAACCAGCTTCAAGCATCGAAAACCCTGCGGCCATCCACATAACAAATGCACCCATTACTAAAAAGTAAAAAGTATCCAGTGCATAAGCTAATTCAATTACTTGTCCTTCCATAATTTAAACCCTCATTAAATTGTTATAATGCTTCTGAACCAGTTTCTCCTGTACGAATTCGAACAGCAGATTCCAAGTTCATTATAAAAATCTTACCGTCGCCAATTTTCCCAGTATTTGCTGATTGAGAAATAGCCTCAACTGCTTTGTCTGCCATCTCATCAGAGACAGCGACTTCAACTTTTACCTTTGGTAAGAAATCAACTACATACTCTGCTCCTCTATAGAGCTCAGTATGCCCTTTTTGTCTTCCAAACCCTTTGACTTCCGTAACAGTTATCCCTAGAACACCAATATCTGATAAAGCATTCCTTACGTCATCAAGTTTAAAAGGTTTTACTATTGCTATTATTAGTTTCATTTTTTTACTCCAAAATTTACTTTTAAGCATTAAATACATGCATATTTCGTGCCAAAAAAACTAAATTTTTATTTCTTTTGAGTTAATTAAAGCTCATAACTAATAAAAATACTTTGACACATTTTCTTAATACAAGGTTTAAATTAAATGCACTTTTTTTGTGCATACAAATAGTATACATTTAGCAAAGAAAAAGAAAAAGGGAAGGTTGCCCTTCCCTAAATGATTTGCCTATAGGCAACTCGAGGAGTCTTAAGTTTAGGAGTTCCTTAAGAAACCATTTTAAAATTAGCACTGACTAAAAGGATGTGCCAATAGAAAATACAAACCTAGAGAAATCGCCATCTTCCTGTGTGTCAGAAGCTGTAGCTAATTCCTTTTCAGACAAAATAAATGATCCAGCTATGTCAAAGTCACCTACTGTTCTTGAATATCCAACTTCCATCCACTCAGCATCGGTTTCGCCAGTATCATCCTCATTAATACCCCATGCTCCGAATAATACGTATGCCCCTAAATAGTCAATAGTAATTGTACCAACATCATAGTCTGTTTCAGACTGATCCGTGGCAGTGTTTTCACCATTTGCATAGTCAATTGCGACTGATAAGTTGTCTGACATAGCAAAACTTAATCCAATATTAAATTCGTCATAATCGTCATCAAAAGCATTAGCGCCTTTATCAGTATAACGATAAATTGTGTATCCTATTGAAGCAGATATAGCATCTGTAATATCTAAACCAAAGCCTGCATAAACATCGTATTCAAAACCTCTATGAGTATTAGTATTCCAGCCGCCTTCTTGTAAATCAGCAAACCAGGTGCCAACATAAAAATTACCATATTCAACGTCAAAACCACCGTAACCTGAACTACCAGATTGATGAACTCCTCTGTAAACGTAGTCAGACATAAAGCCCATATTTGAACTAAAGGTCATTTCTGTCTCAGCCTGAGTGCTAACAGAATAAGTATAAAGTGGTATAATCAGAAAGCTTAGTGTTAAAGCTTGTTTTTTAAATTTTTTAAACATACTTGTCTCCTCTAAAAAAATTGTTATGCTCGATATATACATGCAAACTTCATGCCAAAAGAGGAGACATAATGGTATAGGTTTAGTAAAGTTTTATAAAAAAGAAATTAATCCACAGAGGGTGAAGTTAAAAGCATCCTTGCTTAAAACTTCAAAATTATTATAATCATTAATCATAAGTATAATCAACTATTATTATATTATTATATGAAAATGCAGTTTTAGTACATATATAATCCATCTATATTGGTGTAAAATATATATCTAAATAATGGAGTTGAGTAGTGTTTAAATTTAATTCAAAAAATGTTGATGATTTAGCAAGTAAAATCAAAGACATAATGCCAGAATCTTTAAAAACCTCCAAAGAGGAAATGCAGAAAACATTAAGATCAGGTGCTGAGGGTGTAATTCAAAAACTTGATCTTGTATCAAGAGAAGAATACGACATTCAGGTTGCTCTTCTCAAGAAATGTCAAGATAGAATTGAAGAACTCGAACAAAAAATTGCTGAATTAGAAAAATCGTAACAAGACTATTTTACTTTCTGCTTGAATAAATCCGACATCCTTGTTTTTACACCAGGTATCATCACGGCCGACTCAAATTTTTGAATTGCCTCTTGTATTTTGCTTTTATTAACTGGTTCAGAAACTTGTATTAAACCAGCCATCGCCATCATTGCGTGAGGAGAACATTGGTAAAGGTAAACCCCCTCCGTGTCAAATTGAACAACCGTACTTGGCTTATATTCTGTATCGAAAGGAATACTATTTTCAGGCGCAGCAATCGTAACAGCATTATGTCCAGCATCTGTCATCTCAAAATTTATACTGTCGCAAGTATTAATTTTTATAAAGCTTGGTTCAAAAACCATTGCTCCTAGAGGCCCCTCATTTAACATTTTTACAATATGAGTTTTAAAGTTTCCCTCTAATGTTGAACAAATTGATTCTCTTGCCTCAACCTTTGAATTTTGCGCAAGATTTGTTTCTACTTCTCCAGCACCAGCATAATTTAACTTACCGATAGGTTCGATTCTTTGAACGACAGCATTATTTGTAAATTCGTCCGAGGCTTTCTTATCGGGCACAACCATTTGGGCAATAAAAAAAATAAGAAAGAATATTGCGGTTAAAGCGCCCATAACAACCCAAAAGATTGTCATAAATTGTTTATCATCCATTCCATCCATATTAATATTACCCAATTATTTATTTTAGATAAACGCCTGATAGGAATTGAACCTATATCTTCAGCTCCGGAAACTGGCGCTTTATCCATTTAAGCTACAGGCGCAATTCTAATTTACTCAGATCTACTTTTCCTCTCTAAATCTATAATAAAATCTGAAATTTCAAGCATTCTCTCATAAGTTTTTGCCATTTTACCAGAAATCTTATACTTATCATTTATAATCATCGCTGGAACACTATCTATTTGATAAGTCTCAAGCATGTAATTCGCTTCCTGAACCTTTTTAGAAACCAATTCAGAAGAAAAATTTTTCTCAACATTTTCTTTCGCTGCTCCTTGGCTAACTAAAAAGTTAACAACCGATTCTTTTGATACAAATGTTCTTTGTTGTTCGTGATAGGCATAGAAAAATTTTTTATGAAAATCTTTAAAGTTATCTAGCTCTTTCATTGTATAAAATGCCCTTGCATGTAGAAGCCATGTCTTATTAAAAACAACAGGCATGTTTATAAATTTTATATCATCTTGTTCGCGTGTTTTCCACTTTGCAAGATAATCTTCAAAAACATAACAATGCGGGCAGCCATACCAGAAAGCTTCTATAATTTTGATTTTGTTATTTTTCTTTGAAACATATAAGCTTGGGTCATCATTTATTAATTCGTAATCGATTCCTTCAACAAAATTTTCTTCTGCTTGAAGAGTTGAACTAAAAAGGATAAGTATAAAAAGTATTTGTTTCATATAAAGCGAATTAAATTGAATTTTTAATATAAGCCCTGCAAGTACTCTGAAAGAGCTTTCATTTCTAAATTTGATAATCTGAAAGATATGCTACTCATAATTGCATAATTTTTGCTAACCGAATCTTTAAGGTCGTATCCATCTTTATAATTTTTTAATCTGTTTAAAGTATAGATTGAGTGTTGTCCAGAAACTTTAGGATATCCAGTTCTATCAATTCCTAAGCCTTTTGGGCCATGGCAGGAGATACATGCTGGAACTCCTCTATCATATATTCCTCCTCTATATATTTGTTGCCCAAGCGTAATAATTTCTTCGTCTGCTTTTAATTTACCTTTTTCTGACGGAATACTATTATAATAGGCTGCAAGATCCTGTATGTCCTTGTCAGACAAACCCATTGCTTGTGAGCTCATTAATGCGTTTTTTCTTACGCCATCTCTAAAAGCGTGAAGTTGATCAACTAAATATTTCTTGCTTTGTTGGGATAAATTTGGCCACTCAGGGTTAACACTTTTTTCTACGCCATGGCAAGCAGTACATATCATAGCTTTTTGTTCACCAGATTTTATTGATTCCTCGTTAGCGAAAACTAGAATCGGCAATATAAGTATAGCTAGACATAGATATTTTGCCCTGCTAAAGAGTTCGTGACGCATTTATTCTCCCTAAAAAATATCAACTATCCCTAACAATCATTGTATACTATTTTACATTGAACGAGTATACAAAAACAAAAAATAATGCCTTTGAACATAAAAAAATCAGATTTTGTGAAAAGTGCTTCAAAACCTTCGCAATATCCATCTACAAATCATCCTGAATTCTTCTTTGCAGGAAAATCTAATTCAGGAAAATCCAGTATGCTAAATGCAATATGCAATAGAAGAAAACTTGCAATAACCAGTAAAACTCCGGGGAGAACTCAGCTTATAAATTTTTTTCTAATTAACGATTGTATTAGCTTTGTAGATATACCGGGCTATGGATATGCTAACACCTCCAAAAAAGTTTCAAATGCTTGGAATGATATGATTCTTAATTATTTGGCAAGTAATAGAAATATAGTATCCATGTTTATGGCGGTTGATATACGAAGAGGTATTGAAGAACTTGATACGAAAATGATTAACTTAACTTCAAGTTATAACATAAATATAAATATTATTATTACGAAAGCGGATAAGGTTAGTAAAACCAAAAAATTTGAAGTGAAAAGAAAAATAGAAAATGAACTGCAAAATTACAAAAACGTTAAAAATATTAACATTTTTTCTTCAAAAAGTGGCGAGGGTGTCAAAGATATACTAGAAATTATTGAAAAAATTTCTCTCAAATTTTAATGAGCATCCCCCCAATTACTATCTATGCCGAAATTAACATCCAAAGGTAAGCTTAATTTAACGCAGTTTCTCATTATATTTATTATATTTTTTGTATCTTTATCTAAATCTTTTTCAGAAACTTCAAAAACTAATTCGTCATGAACCTGCATAATCATTTTTGTTCGAGACTTATTTTTTGATAACCATTGATCTATTTGAATCATTGCAATTTTTATAATGTCAGCAGCACTTCCTTGCATAGGAGCATTGATTGCAGTTCTTTCAGCATATTTTCTTCGCTGGACATTTTTAGAATTAATTTCGGGTAAATATAATTTTCTCCCGAATATAGTTTCAACGTAACCATTATTTTTTGCAAAGATTTTTGTTGTATTCATATAAGATTGGATATCTGGATACCTTTTAAAGTAAACATCCATATATTCTTTTGCTTCTGAGATTGGGACACCAAGTTGTTTTGCAAGGCCAAATGAAGACATGCCATAAATTAAACCAAAATTTATAGCTTTTGCTGCTCTTCTGTCTTCAGAGGAAACTTTTTCGAATTCAATTGAAAAAATTTCAGAAGCTGTAAATGAATGGATATCAACCTCATCTTTGAAAGCCTTAAGTAAATTTTTATCTTTTGACAAATGGGCCATTATTCTTAGCTCAATTTGCGAATAATCAGCCGCAAGAATTTTTTTGCCATCCTCAGCAATAAAGGCTTTTCTGATTTTTTTTCCTTTCGAGGTTTTTATTGGAATATTTTGCAAGTTTGGCTCGGTTGAAGAGAGTCTTCCAGTTGACGTTATTGCTTGTTGATAAGATGTGTGCACTCTTCCAGTTTTGCTTGATACCTGTAAAGGAAGCTTGTCTGTATATCCTGTCTTTAATTTATTTAAGGATCTAAATTCTAGAATTAATTTTGGAATTTCATTTGTTTGTGCTAAAAATTGGAGTGTATCTTCGTCTGTAGATGGTTTCCCAGTCGGTGTTTTTTTAGAGACAGGAATTTTCAAATCATTATATAAAATTTCTTGTAATTGTTTTGGAGAATTAAGATTAAATTCTTTTTTTGTAATATTAAAACACTTAGACTGAATTTCACCTAACTCTTTTTCAAGCTCATTACTTAATTTTTTCAACTCTCTAGAGTTTATAAAAACCCCATTTGTTTCGATCTTCGATAAAATAGGAATTAATGGAATCTCTATATCTTGATATACTTTTGCAATATCTTTATCTTTTGAAACTTTTGACCATAGTAAATCGTATAGTCTATAACTTATTTCGGCATCTTCACAGGCATACTCTGCAGCAACGTCAATATCTATATCTGCAAAGGGTATTTGTTTAACACCCTTACCTGCAATGTCTTCGTAATGAATTGTCCTATGAGATAAATACTTTTCTGATGCGTTGTCGAGACCATGACGTATTGCCGTAGAATCATAAACATAAGATAAAAGCATTGAATCATGTTTAATACCATTAAGGGTAATTCCGTAATTTAGTAAAACATTTCTGTCATATTTTAAGTTATGGCCGATTTTCTTTAAATCATGAGACTCAATTATGTCTTTAAAGTTATCTAAAACAAATTTCTCAGATAACTGTTTATATTTTTTACTTTTATTATGCGCTATTGGGATATAGTAACTTTTAGCGTTAAATGCCATTGAAAATCCTATTATTTTTGCATCAATATAATTTAAACTTGATGTTTCAAGATCAAATGCAAAGAATTTTTCCTTCTTTATCTCTTCAACAATTTTAATAAATTCTTTTTTTTCAGTAACAATATTAAAATTTTTAATATTAATTTTTTTTTCTGATACATCATCTATTTTATCAAATTTATCTTTTTCTCTTTTATCTATCAATAAAGAATTTAATTCAAGTCTCTGATATATTTTAATAAGTTCTTTTTTGTTTTCCTCTCTCTTAACAAGATTTTTTAAACTAATTTCTAGATCAACGTCCTGTTTAATTGTTGCTAATATTTTTGATAACTTCAATTGGTCAATATTCTTTCTTATTGCGTCTCCAACTTTGCCACTAATTGAATCTTTTGAACTTATTATTTTTTCAATATTCCCAAACTGATTAATCAATCTAGAAGCCGTTTTCGCACCAACACCAGAAATACCAGGTATATTATCTGATTTGTCTCCAACCAAAGCTAAATAATCGATAATATTTTTTGCTTCAATATCAAATTTCTTCTTCACGGCTCTTTCGTCCATAATGTCTAAAGAGACTGGATTTATAATAACTACATTTGAGTCGACGAGTTGAGCAAAATCTTTATCGCCGGAGAAAATCTTTATATTTTTATTTTTTTTATATTTATTTGACAAAGTTCCAATTACATCGTCTGCTTCAACACCTTCAACTATTATTGGAGGAAAACCTAAGAGATCTAATATTTCATAAAGTTTTGGTATTTGTTCTGATAACTCTTCTGGCATTTTCGACCGATTCGCTTTGTATTCACTGTATATCTCATGTCGGAAGTTTTTTCCCTTTGCGTCAAAAACTATTCCGATATGTTCCGGGCTATAGTCTTCTAGGATTTTATTGAGTGCCTTTAAAAAGCCGTGAATTGCTCCGGTATTTTCTCCTTTTTTATTAGTCAATGGTGGCAAAGCATGAAATGCTCTATATAAATAAGCTGTTCCATCGAGTAAAATCAAATAATTGTCTTTTTGTTTAGTACTCATTGGTTCAAATTGTTATAATCATTGCAAAAAAATATTATATATAATCCTATGTCTGTTTATACACGACTTACAAAAGAAGAACTAGAGTATTTACTAAATGAATATGATATTGGTGATCTAGCTGATATCGAAGGCATAAATGAAGGTATTACAAACTCAAACTTTTATCTTCAAACGACAAATTCAAGATATATATTAACAATTTTTGAGGAGCCAAATCTTAATTTAGATTATGCTATTAAACTCATGGAGCATCTTTCGCATCACCAAATACCTTGTCCGAGACCATTTAAATCAAAAGATAATGAAAATATCAAAAAAATTCAGAATAAGCCTGTTGCTATTTTTTCTTTATTACCTGGAAAAACACTTTCAGATACTACGCCTTCTTTAAATATGTGCGAGCAGATTGGAGAAGTTTTAGCCAAAATACATGTGAATGCACGTAAATTTAATGAAAATTATTCAGGATCAAGAGACTTTATATGGTTTAATAAAACCTATGAGAAATTACAGCCAAAGCTAAATTCAGAAGAGGAAAGAATTATTAAAGATGAATTATTAAGTCTATCAAATATAGATTTTAACAAATTACCTTTGGGGGTTATTCACGCAGATCTATTTAGAGATAATACTTTATTTATTAATGATAAATTAACTGGCGTTATTGATTTTTATTATGCATGTAATGGGTATTTATTATATGATTTAGCAATTGTTATAAATGATTGGTGCCTTAATGAAGATAAGACTATAAATGTTGATAGGAAAGAAAGTATAATTCAATCTTATAATAAAATCAGAAAAATAGAACAAATTGAAAAAGACTATTGGCCTGAAGTTCTGAAACATGCAGCATTAAGATTTTGGTTATCAAGGCTGCACGACAAATACTTCCCTACCGATGGAGAAATAACGCATATTTTAGATCCAGATGAATTTAAATTAATTTTTTTAGATAGAATGAATAATAATTATAGTTTAATTTTTTAATGACTCGTAAAATATCACAAGTAATTGATTTAATAAATGAAAAAATTGGTATCTTTACCGCTTATTTAATTTTACCAATGATTATTATAACTTTTCTTGTAGCTTTTATGAGGTATGTGCTCGATGTGGGCAACATCGCTACCCAAGAAATAATTATTTATTTACATGCTTTAGTCTTTTCAGTGGGTGCCGCCTTTACCTTAAAAAATGATATGCATGTCCGTATAGATATTTTTTACAGTAATTACAAAAAAGATTTTAAAAAAATAATAAATATTCTAGGCGCATCAATTTTTCTTATCCCAACTTGCATTTTAATATTTATTACAAGTTGGGATTATGTAGTTTCTTCAATATTATTACTAGAGTCTTCGAAAGAGGCTGGCGGTCTTCCTATTCTTTATATATTAAAATCCTACATATTATTTTTGTGTATAACTTTATTTTTCCAAGCTATTTCGGAAATATTTAAAAATCTTAATAGAGAAAAATTTTAATGCTTCCAATTTTATTATTTTTATTGGTAATTTTTACTCTAATGTTCGGATACCCAGTCGCTTTTACTCTTTCTGGTGTTTCTATAATTTTTGCTGTTATATGTAGTTTTTTTAATTACTTCGATCTTTCAATTTTGTTTGCCTTGCCTAGTCGAATTTTTGGAATCTTAACAAACGAAACTTTAGTCGCGATACCAATTTTTATATTCATGGGTATAACTTTAGAAAAATCAAAAATTGCTGAAAACCTACTTTATAACATGTCTATGTTATTTATAAATTTTAAAGGTGGATTAGGTATATCAGTAATCATAGTTGGTGCTCTGCTTGCAGCAAGCACTGGGATTGTGGGGGCGACAGTCGTGACAATGGGGTTACTATCGCTTCCCTCCATGTTAAAACAAAATTATGATGTAAAAGTTGCTACTGGAACTATTTTAGCTTCGGGTACTTTGGGGCAAATCATCCCCCCATCCATTGTTCTGATACTTTTGGGAGACGTTATATCCTCTTCATATCAAGAAGCACAAAACATGCAAGGAATATTTTCTCAGGAAAGTGTATCGGTTGGCGATCTATTTGCTGGCGCAATTATACCAGGCTTCCTCCTTGTTATTTTTTACATTATCTACATAGTTTATTTATCATACTTTAGAAAAGACTTAATTCCTGATAATAATTTGAAAAAAAAACTTGAGTTTAGAGATATATTTTTATCGCTCTTTGCACCATTAATGTTAATTTTTATCGTTCTCGGAACAATTATTTTTGGCGTTGCTACACCGACTGAAGCATCCTCCTTTGGTGCGCTTGGTGCAGTTTTCTTAGCTTTTGTTAATAAAAAATTTAATATCAATATACTAAAAGAATCTCTTATAAAAACTTCGAAAATTACAAGTATGATATTTATACTTCTAATTGGAGCAACAATTTTTTCACTTGTATTTAGAGGCCTTGAGGGCGATATATATGTAAATAATTTTTTGACAGGATTGCCTGGTGATATTTACTTAAAACTTTTCATTGTTATGGGAACAATATTTTTGCTTGGATTTATTCTTGATTTTATCGAAATCACATATGTTGTAATACCTGTCGTTGCACCAGTACTTCTTTCAATGGGAATTGATCCGATATGGCTTGGAATTTTAATTGCTATAAATTTACAAACCTCATTTCTAACGCCGCCATTTGGGTTTGCGATTTTTTACCTTAAAAGTGTTTTACCGAAAGATATAAATACAATTGACATATATAAGGGAGTTATCCCGTTCATCATTATTCAAATAATCACAATTATTATAATTGTTTTACAACCAGAAATAACAACTTGGCTTCCAAATAAAATTTTTAACTAAAATTTTGAAATTAGTTTGATAATTCCTCTTGTTGTTCAGTAATACCACCTTCCCATCCTTCAGAAACATCAGTATAGGCTGTTTCTCTAACTAACTGGTAAGTATCAAATGCGTTTAAACACACAACAGTAAAAACTAGAGCTATACCTAGATAAGAAAGTCGCTTTTGAAGTCTTTGCATCTTACCCATTTTCAATTGGTAGACAATGGTTCCAACGCCTGAGTAAATACAAATTGTGAAAAACATAATAGCCGGCATGTAGCGCATGCCAAATTCTAGAATACCTGTAAAAACAGTATAAGATCCGATTAACGCCATTACCATGGCGCCGTATGTAAGTAAATTAGGTATTTTTAATTTCTTAAATAATGAAGCAAATATATATAAACCAATAACTGAGTTAATAAATAACCAAAATACAACAATTTGAGGATTTACAATGAATCCTGGAGCTTTAAATATTCCTCCACAAGAAATAGCATATGCTGCACCAAGAGTAAAAACAGCAAATCTTAAGATTTTTGAATGTGAGATATTTATAGCAAACCACATGATTTGACCTGCCACAACAGCATTTAGAAATAATACAATGTACATAAGCCATTGATTTAAAAGTAATTCATGCATTTTTTTCCCCGATATTTTTTTATTTTTTTACTTTAGATTTATATATTATCTTAATATCTGACCTACGTACAGATTTTCTATTTTTAAATATTTAAATAAGATTTTATCGATATCTCGTTCCAATTATTTGTTTTTTGTTGAAAAGAACTATAAGAATTATAGACTTCTTTCGCAAAATCATCTTTTAGAGATAATTCTTTAACAACATCTTTTGATATTTTATATAGCTCTTTTAATACTTCATCCGGATATTGCCTGATATCCACGTTATGCTTTTTTTGTAAAATTTCTAGCGCATCATTATTTTTTGAGATGAATTCACATAACATATCCATGTTAGCAATTTTTGCAGCGCCCGTTACAATTTGCTTAAGATCGTCAGGTAATTCTGAAAACTTATTTGCATTTACAAAACACTCTAAAGTTGTTCCAGGCTCATGCCAGCCAGGGTAATAATAGTATTTTGCTGCCTTATGAAATCCAAATGCTAAATCATTGTAAGGACTAACCCATTCTGTTGCATCAATTGTTCCGGTTTTAAGGGCCGTAAATAGCTCACCTCCAGGGAGATTTACTGGTGTACCACCGGCTCTTTTTAAAACCTCTCCACCTAAACCAGGAATTCTCATTTTCAAACCTTTTAAATCATTTAAAGAACTAATTTCTTTATTAAACCAACCACCCATCTGAACGCCAGTATTACCAGCCGCCATTGGAATTAAGTTAAAGTCTGCATATGCTTTCTCCCATAATTTCATCCCACCGCCTTTGTATAACCATGCATTCATTTCGTTGAAAGACATGCCAAAAGGTACTGTCGAAAAAAATTGAAAAGTATCATTTTTCCCCTTCCAATAATATGCCGAACCGTGACCAAGTTCTGCAACGCCGCTTGAGACGGCATCAAAGATTTCAAATGCAGGAACAAGTTCGCCGGCACCATACACTGAAACTTTGATTCTCCCACCAGAAAGTTTTTGTATTGTATTTGCAAGAAACTGCGCTCCTGTACCCAAACCAGGAAAGTTCTTTGGCCATGTTGTAACCATTTTCCAATTAAATTCCGGTTTTTCAGCTTTTGACAGTTTTGGTAATGTGCTCAGAATTGCCGCACTACTGAAATATTTGAAAAAATCTCTTCTTTTCATACTTAATTAACCCTAAAAATTAAATTTGTTCTAAGTTTGAGATAGCTAAAATCAACCATTTTGTTCCAACTTCATCAAATGAAACTTGAACTCTAGTATTCGAATCTCTACCTTCTACTGATACAACTATACCCTCTCCGAATTTTTTATGTATTACTCTTTTACCCATAATTGATTCTTCCTTATAACTTTGGCTGCCATTAAGATCTACGCCCTTTTTAAAATACATTTTTGACTTATGCCCAATTTCCTCGACTACATTTTGTGGTATCTCATTTAAAAATCTCGAGGGCAAGCAATAGTTATCATTACCGTATTGTCTCCTCATTTGAGCATGTGAGATAAATAGTTTTTTTCTAGCGCGCGTAATACCAACATAGCATAAACGCCTTTCTTCCTCTAAATTATCCTCTTCTATCGACATTCTACTTGGAAATAAATTTTCCTCCAAACCAACTAAAAATACTATAGGGAATTCTAAGCCTTTTGAAGAATGTAGGGTCATGAGTTGAACACATTCGTCCCATTCATCTCCCTGCCCCTCGCCAGATTCTAAGGAAGTATGTGTTAAAAAAGCGTCTATTATTGTTTCACCCTCATCCAAATCAATGTTAGTAAATTCGCTCGCAGCAGAAACTAATTCATCTAAATTTTCTAATTTTGACCTTGCTTGTTCAGTTTTGTTTTTCTCATAAACGGATTTAATTCCAGTGATACTAATTATCTCGTTTATTTGATGAGGTAGTTCGCCTTCTTTTAAAATACTCTGAATATTTTTTATTATATTTTGAAATTCTTTTAAAGATTGGCAAGCTTTTTTAGTAAGTAATGATTCTTCTGTTATATTTTCAATAGAATTAAACAAAGAGATCCCTTTATCTTTTGAATATTCTCTTAGTGTTTGTTTTGTTTTTTCACCTATGCCTCTTGGTGGGTTGTTAATAATCCTTTCAAATGAATTATTATCACTATTTGAAACTGCTAACCTCATATAAGCAATTACATCCTTTATTTCTGCACGTTCGAAAAACCTAAAACCTCCATATATTCTGTAAGGGATTCCATTTGCAATTAACTTTTCTTCAAAGATTCGAGATTGTGCATTTGATCTATAAAGTATTGCTATTTCATTTCTACCAAAATCATCTGATATGAAATTTTGTATTGTCTCTATAACAAAATTCGCTTCTTCGGTCTCATCAGATGCTGAAAATATTTTTATAAGTTCACCGCTTTTATCCTCAGTCCATAAATTTTTACCCATTCTTGAATCATTATTTAAAATTATATTATTTGCTGCTTCAAGAATATTTCCAGAGGATCTATAGTTTTGTTCGAGCCGATGTATCTCAATATCTTTAAAGTCTTTTTGAAGTTTTTTAATATTCTCTACCTTAGCTCCTCTCCATCCATAAATTGATTGATCATCATCACCAACAGCAAAAATAGATGGATTTCCCCCTGCCATGGCCTTAATTAACTGGTATTGAATTGTATTTGTATCCTGAAATTCGTCAATCAAGATTGATTTGAAAATATTATTATAATAATTTTTCTTTTCTTTATTTTGATTTAGAAGCTCTAAGGTTCTAAGTATGATCTCTCCAAAATCAACAAGGCCACTGACATTACAATATTTTTCATACAATTTATAAATTTTATTATTTTGAATACTGATGAAATCTTCGTCTTTTGTTTTATTACTTCTAATGCTTTGATCTTTTTTATTATTGATATACCAAGCGACCTGTTTAGGAATAATTTGAGCATTCTCAATGTCGTTATCTTTCATTATTCTTTTAATAATTCGAATCTGATCGTCAGAGTCAATGATTTGAAAATTTTTTGGTAAATCGACTTCTTTATAATTAGTTCTGAGAATTCTGTAACATATTCCATGAAAGGTACCTACCCACATGCTATCGATATTTGTATTAAGGCTTTCAGTAAGACGGGTTTTAATTTCCCTCGCCGCTTTATTTGTGAACGTGACAGCTAAAATTGAATAAGGAGAAAAATTATTATTTTCAATTAACCATAGTATTCTTTGAATTAGAACTCTAGTTTTGCCACTACCTGCCCCAGCTATAACCAAGCTATTTGATGATTGACTACAAACGGCGTTTCTTTGCGCTTCATTTAGATTATCAAGGGTGTAAGTGATTCCCATATCATTTATTGATTAATTTCAAACAATATCATTATAAATATTATTAATAATAATATTGTATTTTTAAATTTCGAATTTTTTATTTCAGATCTTAGGTCACTAATTTCTTCTTGAAGTTCGTCCTGATTAAGTTTTTTTCTTAACATAGTTAATGTTTCTGGTAACCCACTTATTTCGTTAATAAATTTTGGACTGCTTTTTGTCATCTTCTTTAAAATCGCACTAATGCTTGTATTGTCTTTTGCCCATTTTTCAAAAAACGGTTTGGCTGTCACCCATAGATCTAAGTCAGGATATAAATCTCGACCTAAACCCTCAATATTTAAAAGCGTTTTTTGTAAAAGAACTAACTGAGGCTGAACTGTCATATCGTATTGTCTTGCTACCGAAAATAGCCTCAGTAATAAATTTCCGAAAGAGATTTCTTTTAGTGGTTTTTCGAAAATTGGTTCACAAACACTCCTTATTGAATTCTCAAATTCATCCACTCTAGTATTCTCTCCAACCCAGCCTGAGTCCACGTGGAGTTCAGCAACTTTTTTATAATCACGTTGAAAAAAAGCCTGAAAATTTAAAGCTAAATATTTCTGGTCACTTTCTGAAAGTGATCCCATTATACCGAAATCAACTGCACAATACTTTGGGTCTTCTGGATTGTCATAAGATACAAATATATTTCCTGGGTGCATATCAGCATGGAAAAAATTATGCTGGAAAACTTGTGTAAAGAAAATCTCTACTCCTTTCTCAGCCAATCTTTTTATATTAATATTATTTTTCTTTAAATTATCTGTATCACTAATTTGAATCCCAAAAATTCTTTCCATAACGAGAACATTTTCCCTAGTATAATCCCAATAAATATCTGGAACATAAAGATACGTCGATTCAGCATGATTTCTCTTGAGTAAATTCGCATTGGATGCCTCTTTTACTAAATCAAGTTCACCAAAGATTACTTTTTCATACTCTGCAACAATTTCTATCGGCTTTAATCTTTTAGACTCTTCCCAAAAGTTATCAATAGTTTTTGCAATAAAATACATAAGATTTATATCTTTTCTTATCAGCTTTTCAATATTTGGTCTTAAAACCTTAATTATCACATCTTGGCCATGCAGTTTCGCAGGGTGAACTTGCGCAACTGACGCTGAAGCAAGACAATTAATATCAAAGTCTTCAAATATATTTTCTACTTCATCCCCTAATGCAGCTTCAATCACTTTTTTGGCTTCTTCACCAGAAAAAGGTTTTACTTTATCTTGCAATTTTACAAGCTCCTCTGCGATATCAGCTGGTAAAAGATCTTTTCTTGTAGAGATAGTTTGACCTAACTTTACGAAAATAGGTCCTAGTTCTTCAAATGTATTCTTTATTCTCTCACCTCTTGATAAAGAGGTGCTTCTAAGCCATAAAGTGGGGAAAAATATCCTAAAAAACCTTAGTAGCCATAGATATCTAAAATTGAATAAATCTTTATCTAAGGAATTATTCATTACCACGATATATATTTTAATTAATCTAAAAAATTTCTTCATTTTGTTTTAATTCTTTGAAATTTTGCCTCAAGTAAATCTAATTTCTTTCTTATTTTGTCAACATCTTGGACATAGTTATTTACAGATTTTTTTGACGGAATTATATCTGTCTCATCTTTAAAATATTCTTTTAAATTTCTTTCTAAGCTTCTTTTAATTTCATTTTTTCTAGAATTCACAAATTGAAAAATTTTTGATGAGTAGAAAGCAACATCTTGGTTAGTATATTCTGAAATCATGCCTTCCCAATCAATATTTATCTTCTCTGCCAAATTAGAAAAATTCTCTGCTAAAGAAGCTTTGCCAGTGATTTTTATATTATGATCGTCGCCTAAATTATTAATGTAATTAAAAAAACCAATTGGGCTGCCTTCCAAAACTAAATTTGGCTCTGACTCTACTTTCTCGATAATAAAAACCGAGCCACTCTCTACCTTTAAATAGATTTGAGTAGAGGTGTTTTGTAAATCGATTAAAATTAATTTTCCATCGAGTGGTTTAAAGTCCTTTTCCTCAAGATTACTATTTTCTATTGCTTTTGATATCAGATTATTTATTTTACTAATGACCATTTATATTTTGTATCCTCTGTGGATAGATGCAACACCAAAAATTAAATTATTGTAAACATTATTAACAAACCCAGAAGTTTCCATTTGTTTTATTATTTCTTTTTGAGGTGGATGCATTTTTATAGAATCTGCTAAATATTTATAACTATCTTTATCATTAACAACAAACTTACCAAGTGATGGTATAAATTTTTCAAGAAAGATGCTATATGGTTTTTGAATGATTTTTTCTGGTCTGGAAAATTCAAGTATTTGAATAGATCCGCCCGGCTTGATCACTCTATGTATAGATTTTAGCGCTCTACTAATATTGACTGTATTTCTTAGGCCAAAAGCTATTGTAACGTGGTCAAAATCATTATCTTTAAAAGGTAATTCTAATGCATCAGATTGTATATAACTAACATTATTAATAATGCCTTTATCTATGAGATTATCTCTGCCAAATGACAACATTTCATAATTTATGTCACATGAAATAACTTGGCCATTTTTGCCTACAATTTTATGTACTAATTTTGTAATATCTCCTGTACCAGATGCTAAATCTAAAACCTTATCCCCATTTCTTATATTTGAGCAGTGTAAAAAATAATGTTTCCAAGTCCTATGTAAACCAAAAGACATTAAATCGTTCATCAAATCGTAGTTTTTTGTGACTGATGAGAAAACATTATTGACAAGTGAAACTTTATCTTTTTCTGAAACTTTTTTAAAACCAAAATTAGTTATTTTGTCTTTATTGTTTAACTCTTTCATAGCCGGCTTCCTTAAGTTTTTGCAAGTACGAATTCCATTTTTTAGCATAATCACTTCCAAGTTCATATAAATATTCCCAAGAGTAAATACCCGTATCGTGCCCATCATCATAGACTATTTGGATTGCATAGTTACCCACGGGGACAATATTTTGAATAGAAACATTTTCTTTTCCCACTTGTAATTTCTCTTGACCAGGGCCGTGGCCCATTACTTCAGCAGATGGAGAGTAAACTCGAAGATATTCTGCTGCCAAATCAAAAGTTTCATTTTCGTACTTAAGAGTTAAATATGATGATTGCTGATGCAAATTAATTTCAACAGGTACATTTTCGGCCATTTTTTATTCCTCTTCTAGTATTTTTTTCGACCTAGGATGTACTTTATCATAAACATTCATTAGATACTGATTATCTAGATGAGTATATATTTGAGTGGTGCTAATATTTTCATGTCCGAGAAATTCTTGAACCGCTCTAATATTACCTGATGATTCGAGAAGATGAGTTGCTACTGTGTGTCTTAACTTGTGGGGATATAAATTTTGATCGATCCCAGATGCTTTGGCTAACGTGTTCATTCTTAGTTGAATACTTCTTGTAGTTAACTTGTCTCCATTGATACTGATAAAAATATGCTTTACTTTTTTTTTGTCAAATTTTTTTCGCGCTTCAATCCAGGATTTTATTGCTAAAATTGCTTTAGATCCCAAAGGGATAAGACGAGTTTTTTGTCCTTTACCAACTATTCTTATAATCGATTCATTAAAATTTATGTTATCAAATTTAACATTAGCTAATTCACTAAGTCGTAAACCTGAGGAATAGAACAATTCGAAGATGGCTAAATCCCTTAATAAAAGATCTTTATTTTTGTATGACCCTTCCTTTTTTCTATTTTGACTTGCTAAAAGATCAATATCTTTGTGTTGTAAAACTTCAGGCAGATGTTTTTCTGCTTTTGGGGATCTGGCGTTTTCTGCAAAGTTTCTGACTATAATTTTTTTTCTTAGCAAAAAATTGAAGAAGCCTCTAAGGCTTGACAGATATCTCTTTATAGATTTTGGACTAATTCCATTTCGATGTAGGTAGGATACAAATTCTCTTATTATTTTATCGTCTAGTAGAGAAATTTTATCCAGATCTATTTTTATACAGAACTTAATGAAAACGTTTAGGTCTCTTCCGTACGATGTTACAGTATTTGAGGAATAGTTTAAAACCTTTTCAATATGTAAAATATAGTCTTCTTTTAAAGAAATTATATTTTCTTGATTCATTTTTTAATAATAAATTGATTAAGTGAAAATGAAACCGTTTGCGCGAGGGACGATAGTAAATCAAATTGGTGATTTTTCTCGATCATTGAGCTATTGTAATTAATGAAGATTATTCCAAAAGGGAAATCTGTGCCTAATGGACATAATACTACAGAACGACTCTCTTTCTCATATTGCACTAAAGAATATTTGCCAATTATCTTTTTGTTTAAGAGTACGGGTTGTTTCTTTAAAAAAATATCATTAATTAAATCAGAACTAAATCTTGTAAATTTTTTATCCAATTTTTCAAATCCCTTCATATTTAGTAAACCAATTTCTATTTCAAATGATAAAAATTCTTTATTTATAAAAATTGTTATAAAGTTTAGTAATTCATTAATATCTTTTTTAGATATCAATTCATTAGAAAATTTTTGTAGTTTACTTTGTATTATCTCGTTTGATTTTGCGTTATTTATTATTTCTTGGATTCTTTCTTTTAGTAAGGTGTTTTCCTTAATTAGAGACTTTATTCTAATATCCTCGAAAGAAATAAGATTTCCTTTATTTTTGTTCAAAGAAAACATTTCATTAAATAAATCAACATTTTCATTTATAAAGTTAGGGTTTTCTACCAAAAAATCAAGGACGTCTTCGTTCGAGAAATCTTTAACTTCCGAATTATTTTTTTTCCTAAGAGCCATCTTATAATATATACTCTCCGTTAAATGTATATTCAGCTTTACCAACTAAAAAGACTGAATCGCCAATATCACCCTTCCATTTTACAAGAGCTTTTCCTCCTTGCATATGTACATAATTACTAATTTTGTAGGATCCTTTTAAAGACTTAGAGCATACAGCTATAGCACAAGCAGCTGAACCACACGATTTAGTTACCCCAGACCCTCTCTCATAAATGTTTGCTTTCCAACCGCAATTACTGATTTTTTCAACTAAGCTAATATTTACACCTTTTTTAAAAAAATCTTTTTTTAGAAATTTATTTGAAAAATCCTTAATGTCGAGTTTATCTAATTTTTTGACAAAGAAAATAGCATGAGGATTACCTAACTCCAATATATGAAAAAAATATTTATTATTCTTATAATTAAAAGATTTTTTTTCTGAACGAAAATCCTTCAATTTAAAGTTAGGCTTACCCATATCAATCATGAATGAATTATTACCTAAATTAGTTAATTTAATTTTTCTTGTTATGGTTTCTACAATTACTGAGTCCTTTTTGCTCTTATAATTTTCAAAAAAGTATCTTGCAACACATTTTCCTCCGTTTCCACACTGACCTGATTCTGATCCATCTTTATTAAATATTTGATATATAAATTCAACATCTTTTTTTCGAGATTTATTAAGTATTAAAATTTGATCACAACCTATTCCGTAACTTCTATCACATAATTTTATAATATCCTTTTTTGTGGGTTTGAAGTTTTGGGATTTTAAATTGTCTATAATAATAAAATCATTACCAAGACTTTGCATTTTAGTAAATTTTATTTTTTTCATATAATTATTTCTCTGGAGAAAAGGTCATCTATTTTCTCTTTTTTCCTAATTTCAAATGCCTTGCCATTTTTTATAATAATTTCAGAAGGTCTTAATCTTGAGTTATAGTTACTTTCCATGGAGGATGCGTATGCACCGCATGAAGATATGATCAAAAGATCGCCTTGATTTACAGATAATAATCTGTCCTTACCAAGAAAATCTGTGCATTCGCAAACAGGTCCAACTACATCATATAAAATTTCTTTTTCTTTACTTCTTATTACAGGTTGAATGTCGTGCCAAGCGCCATAAAGAGCAGGTCTTATTAAATTATCCATTCCAGCATCCACAATGACGAAATTTTTTTCGCTATCTGTTTTAATATATTCTGCTTTTGTGACTATGAACCCTGAATTTCCAACAATGCTTCTTCCAAGCTCAAGAATAATATTATAGTTTGATAAATCATTATCGTTTATTGTTTTTTTTATTATGTCTCCAAATTGTTTAAGGGTTGGCGTTCTGTTGTTTTTATAATTAATACCCAATCCTCCACCCATATCAATTAAATTGATATTAATACCATTTTTTTTTAATTCATTAATTATTTTTTTTACTGATATTATTGCTTCCCTAAATGGCTCCAAACTTTCAATTTGTGAACCTATGTGATAATCAATACCTATAAGGTTTAAAAATTTTTGTTCGTTTGCAAATGAAAAAGCTTTAACCATATTTTTCAAATTAATTCCAAATTTAGTAGATTCTAGTCCCGTAGAAATAAATTCATGCGAGCCTGGGTCAATGTTTGGGTTTACTCTAATAGAAACTGGTGCGGTTTTCCCGAGATTTTCAGAGATTTTGGCAATTCTTTGTAATTCAGAAAATGATTCGACATTGAGACAATATATGCCATATTCAATGGAACGAATAATTTCATCTTCTGACTTACCGACTCCAGAATAAATTATTTTTTCTGGGCTTACGCCAATTTTTATTACTCTTTCTAGCTCGCCTATTGAAACAATATCAAATCCTGCGCCCATGTCGGAAAGAATCTTCAAAATAGATAGATTTGGATTAGCTTTCACGGAGTAAAAAACTTTCCTTTTTTCATTTGAAAATGACTCATTAATTTCATTGAAATTTTTATGTATTTCCTCACCAGAGTATATAAAACACGGGGTACCGTAATCTTTTGCAATTTTTTGCACTGGAACACCATCAATAAAGCACTCATTGTTATTATACTCAATACTCATTCTTAGTTTTACTACTGTACTCATCTTCAGGTAAATACAAATCACCTGTTTGTCCGCATCCTTTAATTACAATCAAACATAATAAAATTAAAAAAGCACCTAAAACATTTATAAATTTTTTCATTTTTCGTTAATTAATTTTTTTGCTTTCGCAATTTGTTTCTTTACTTCTGACGCTGAAGTCCCGCCAAGTGTTTTTTTACTATCTACTGATCCTTTTATACTTAAAAATTTAAAAATATCTTTTTTTATTACTGGTGAGAAGTTTTTTAAATTTTCAAAGGGTATTTCATCTAAGTTTAGATTATTTTTAATGGCAAATGCTACAGCTTTACCTACAATCTCATGAGCATCTCTAAAAGGTACCTTCTTGTTAACGAGATAATCTGCGAAATCTGTCGCTGTTGAATAGCCTTTTTTTGCAGCCTCTTTTGTAATATCCTCATTTAGATAAATGCTATCAATACAAATACTCATAGCACTTAAGCTATTTAGAATAGTATCGCCACAATCAAAAAGTGCTTTCTTATCCTCTTGGTTATCTCTGTTATAAGCAAAGGGTTGGGCTTTCACTATTGTAAGAATATTTACTAATTGGCCATACACTGTCCCGGTTTTTCCTCTAATTAATTCAAGAACGTCAGGATTTTTTTTCTGAGGCATAATTGATGAGCCAGTACATACTTCATCATCGAGTTCTATAAAGTTGTACATAGTAGAGCACCAAATAATGATTTCTTCAGCAAATCTTGATAAATGTGACATCAAAATTGAAGAGTTACTTATAAAATCAATAACAAAATCTCTATCGCTTACGCTATCTAGGGAGTTATCAGTTACTCCGTCAAAACCTAAAAATTTTGCTACATATTTTCTGTTGAGTTTATGAGAAGAGCCTGAAAGTGCTGCTGCGCCAAGAGGACATAAATTTACTCTTCCAAAGCTGAATGTAAACCTCTCTTTGTCTCTTTCCAACATAAAGAACCAAGCCATTAAAACAAACCCAAAAGTTACTGGTTGTGCAACTTGCAAATGAGTAAAACCTGGCATAATACTGTTTTGATATTTTTCAGCTAAATTAATTATCTTTTTTTGAAGAATAATAATACTTTCAACAATATCTATAATTTCATCCCTAAGATAAAGTCTCATATCTGTAGCAATCTGATCATTTCTAGATCTACCGGTATGAACTTTTTTAGCAGCATTACCAATTAGACTTATCAATTCACTTTCTATATGCATATGGATATCTTCCAAGGAATCATCCCATTTAATTTTTCCATCATGGATTTTTTTTTCTACTTTTTTTAAAGCAGCAAGAATCTTTTTTAGTTCAGCATTTGTTAAGATGCCAACTTCATTTAACATTTTCACATGTGCTTCTGTTCCCCAAATATCGTAAGACGCAAGCCTATTATCGATATGTATTGAAGAGGTAAATTTCTCAACAAATTGGTGAGTTTTTTTTGTAAATCTGCCCTGCCAAGGTTTTTTTGTTTTCTTTGCCATTCTGAAATACTATCTAATATAATCAAACATAAGTATAACATTAAGTTGATGATATGAACGAAAGTTTAATTCCAAAAATTATAAGAATAGCAACTAGAAAAAGCCCATTAGCATTATGGCAAGCTGAGATGGTTGGAAAGCTATTAAAAAATATAGACCAGAGCATAAATATAGAGATAGTCAAAATAACTACATCCGGGGATAAAATTTTAGACAAACCTTTATATGATATCGGAGGAAAATCACTTTTCTTAAAAGAGCTCGAAATGGCTCTTCTGAAAAAAGAATGTGATATTGCTGTTCATTCAATGAAGGATATGCCATCAGAAATTCAAGAAAGTCTTGAAATTGGTGCAATTCTTCAAAGAGAAGATTGTAGGGATGTTTTAATATCAAAAAAATATAAGTCTTTAGCAAATTTTAAACCAGGCTCATCAGTTGGAACTTCGAGTATTAGAAGAATTTGTAATTTAAAGCATGACTATGAAAATCTTGAAATTAAAAATATAAGAGGAAATGTTGATACAAGAATAAATAAGGTTTTTGTTGATGAGGTTGATGGAATTATTATTGCGGCTGCAGGTGTTAAGAGACTGGGTTTAGAAAAGCATATTACCGAATACATGGATGAGAAAGTTTGGGTTCCAGCTATTGGTCAGGGAGCTATTGGAATTGAATTGAGAAAAGATGATACCGCTATGAAAAATTTTATAAAAAAATTAAATGACAATGACTCATGTGTTTGTGTAAATTTAGAAAGAGAAGTTAGTAAATATTTTCAAGCAAGTTGTTCTACACCCTTAGCGGCACTTGCGTCAATACATAATAAGAAAATTAATTTAGTTTCAATGATTGGATCCATTGACGGGAAAAGAAAAATTTATCATGAGGAAAATAGTTTTTTGAATGATTCTAAAAACTTAGGAACAAAGGTTGCAATTAGCTTAGAAAAAAAAGGGGCAAGAGACCTAATTTAAAATGTTAGTATTAATTACAAGACAAAAAGAAAATGCACAAGAATTTGCAAAAATTTTAAAAAAAGAGAATATAAAAAATATTTCTTTTCCTGTTTTGGATATAGAAACATTAACGCCAACTGATGCAAATCTTGATGACTTAAATAAATCAACTTTTTTAATATTCACAAGTCAAAATTCTGTAGTAGCATTTATGGATTTATTTTCAAAAGCTGATCTAATTGGAAAGAGAGTAGCCGCAATCGGAGCTGCTACAAAAAAAGCCCTAGAAAATTTTCAGATTAAAGTTGATATATCTCCAAAAGAGGATTTCACAAGTGAAAAACTCTTAGAAGAAATAACAAAGTTTAAATTAAAAGATGAATTAATTATTATAATAAAAGGTAAAGAAGGAAGAAGCTTCTTGCGAGATGAGTTATCTAAAAAGTATACTGTTCTTAATGACATCAATATTTATGAGAGGAAAATTCCTAAAAATATCTATCCAGCTGATGTTTCTTCTTTAAACAAAGTTTCACATATTTGTATTACTAGCGTTGATGTTTTAAAAAACTTTTCAGATATTTATACCTCATTAGGATTAAAAGTCAGGGGAGAAGTTTTTTTTATTGCGGGTAATAAAAGAATAGCGGAAGAAATAAAAAAAAATTTCTCAAATAATAAAATTATAATTGCAGAAAATCCTTCAAATGAAGCAATGCTTGATATTATCTTACAGCATTCTGATTAAATTTTCCCGATTTCTACATTCTCATTAACCCATCTTTTAACAAGTTTTTCAGACAATTTATCAGAAATTATCTCAGAACACTCTTTTGTATCATTTATAAACATGTAGTCTCTACTAACATTTGCTATCTTAAAATTGATATCGCCCTTTTGTCTTTTGCCCAGTATTTCTCCAGGCCCTCTAATATCAAGATCTTCTTTTGCAATATCAAAACCATTATTATTTTTTCTTAAAATGTCTATTCTATTTCTTGCAATTTCATTAAGACCAGACTTATATATTAAAATACATGTGCTTTTTTTACTACCTCGCCCAACTCTTCCTCTTAATTGGTGAAGTTGTGAAAGACCCATTCTTTCTGAGTTTTCTATTACAATTACCGTTGCATTAGGAACATCTAATCCAACTTCTATAATTGTTGTAGAAACTAGAAGATCAATTTTTTTTGATCTAAAGTCATTCATAATTTTTTCTTTTTCTTGCATTTTCATTCTTCCGTGAATTAAACCAACGTTAATTTCCTTTAATTTTTTTCTAATCTCGTCGTAAGTATTTGTCGCGGCTTTACACTCGAGAACCTCGGATTCATCAATTATTGGACAAACCCAAAAAACTTGGTTTCCTTCATGACATTGTTTTGTTATTTTTTCAAAAATTTCACTTCGTCTATTTTCAGATAAAGCAATTGTCTCAATCTTAACTCTTCCTTTGGGCATCTCGTCAATAATTGAATAATCTAAATTACCATATAGTGTCATAGCTAAAGTTCTTGGTATAGGTGTTGCCGTTAAGATTAATTGATGAGGAAACGTTTCATAATTTCTTCCTTTTGATGTAAGCGTCATTCTCTGATGCACTCCAAATTTATGCTGCTCATCAATTATTATTAAAGCAAGGTTCTTAAATTTTACTTGGCTTTGAATCAACGCATGGGTTCCAATGACTAAATCAGTGTTTCCTAGTTTTATATCTTCTGTGACCGTTTCCTTCTCCTTTAATTTCATGCCTCCGTATAGTAAAGATATTTTAATATCAAAATCTTTTAACATTAACTTAATGCTTTGATAGTGTTGTTCAGACAATATTTCTGTAGGTGCCATAAAAGCTACTTGAAATCCATTGCTGATAGCATGTAATGCTCCAAATAGTGCAACTAATGTTTTACCCGAACCAACATCACCTTGAACAAGTCTTGTCATTGGAATGCTTTCTTGCATGTCATGTGTTATCTGTTTCATTACCTCTATTTGAGAATTTGTTGGTGAAAAAGGAAGCTTTGAAATTAATTTTTCTATAGGCTTAATATTATTATCTAAAGGAAAAGAAATCAGTTTTTTATTGAATGCTCTGATCTGTTTAAATACAAGCTGATGAGCTAACAACTCCTCAAAAACAAGTCTTTTTTTATTTTGATTTCTTGAATCTATTAGTTCTTCGTGTGATATATTTTTTCTAGGGTTATGAATATTAGATATCGCTGTGCTTATATCAACTAAATTATATTTTTTTAAAACTTTATCCGGCAATAATTCTGGGAGTACAATTTTACCAGATTTTAAAAATGACAAAGATTGTTTTATAAAATTTCTGAGGCTGTATTGGTGGAGTCCCTCTGTTAAGGGATAAACTGGTGTCAAAAATTCATCTAATGGAGGTCTTTCTTTGTCATAAAACAAACACTCAGGATGAACAACTTCCTTGGTATTATTTGCAACTCTTAATTCTCCAAAACATCTTACATTTTTACCGACACTAAAATTTGATATTTGGCTCTTGTTGAAATAAAAAAATCTCAATTGAACTGAGCCTGTTTCATCAGAAATTCTTACAACAAACATTCTTTTTTTAAAAAAAATAACATTCGCCTTCTCTATTCTCCCCTCAAAAAGAAGTTTTTTACCTGGTTCTAAATCAGAAATATTTGATAATTTTGTTTTGTCGTTATATCGAATCGGAAGATGAAACAGAAAGTCTTCAATAGAATTTATTCCAATTTTATTTAATTTTATGAGTCCTTTCTGACCTATACCTTTTAAGTCTAATAAACTGGCTTGTTCCATTGTAATTATTTTGTCGTGGCAATTGCGTCAATTTCAATTAAAGCATCTTTTGGAAGTTTATTTATTCCAATAGCTGCTCTTGCTGGATAAGGCTTTTCGAAAATGCTTTCCATATGTTCATTGACTAAAGAGAAATGAGACAAATCTATTAAATAAACATTAAGCTTGAGAATTTTATTTAAGGAAGAACCCGAAGCATTTAATACATGACTGAGATTAACAAAAACTTGCTTAATCTGAATCTCTATGTCCTCAGAGACAATTTCCATTTTTTCGGGTGTAAGCGGTATTTGTCCTGATAAATATATTGTATTGTCCAGTTTTACTGCCTGTGAGTATGCGCCGATAGCAGACGGGGCTTTATCAGTTTGTATATATTCAATAGTCATTATCCAACTGTCCTCATTACTTTATTAATATTTTTTAGTTTTTTAAGGTCTTTAATCACATTTGCCAAATGTTTTCTATTACGAACATCAATAGTAAATACAAATGATGCGTAAGGATTTTGAACCTCATCAAATTTTACATTTTCGATATTACAGGATTGTCTTGATATCACGCCAGCGACATTTGCTAGAACCCCCCTTTGTTTTTCTGAATATACTCGAATCTGAGTTTGGTATTCGCCAAAAATATCATCTGCCCATTCAATGAAAATTTTATTCGATCTCGATTTTTTTATATTGTGACAAACTGATCTATGTACAACAAAACCATTCCCCGAGGATGTTTGGCCAATAATCTCATCTCCTGGAATCGGTCTGCAACATTTCGCATAATTTAAAACTAACCCTTCGGTTCCTTTAATAGAAATATTTTCGTTTTTCTTAGAGCCAAGTACTCTTGAAACTAAATCATGGTATTTCTGCCTTACAATACTTTTTTTCATAGAAATGTTTTGTGCAGCTAAGTGAGGTACAATGTTTCCAAGGCCAATTTCAATAAATAAATCATTTGCATCCTTTAGATTGTACTCGGCAAGTAATCTATTTATAGAATGATAAGGAATATCGGTATAAGAAGTTCCATAATCGTTAAGTGCTTTATCTAAAATTTTCAGACCTAAGTCAGCTGCTTGTTCCGACTGCATCTTTTTTAAATAGTTTTTAATATTTGATCTGGCTTTAACAGTTACCACGAATTCAAGCCATGATGGGTCAGGTTTACCAATAGGGGTTGTGATTATTTCTACGGTTTGGCCTGACGATAATGTCGTGCTTACAGGCACATTCACATCATTGACCTTTGCCGAAACACACTTTTCGCCAATTGCTGAGTGGATAGAATAAGCGAAATCCACAACGCTACTTCTATATGGTAATTCTTTAATATCTCCTTTTGGTGTAAATACATATATTTCATCAGGGAAAAGATCTATCTTAATATTTTCCAGGAGATCGACGGAATTTGATGTATTTTGCTTCATTTCGATGATCTTTTGTAACCAATCTCTTGCATAAGCTTGTGCTGAAGAATGCCCTCCAGTTTTATACTGCCAATGTGAAGCGATACCAGACTCAGCAAACTGGTCCATTTCTTTTGTTCTAATTTGCACTTCTATAGGTATAGCGTTTGGACCAAATAGCACTGTATGTAATGCTTGATATCCGTTTGACTTAGGTATCGCAATATAGTCCTTAAACTTTCCTGGTACAGGTTTAAATAAATTATGCGTAGCCCCAAAAATTCTATAACAATCATCAATCTTTTTTGTTACAAGCCTTAAACCATAAATATCGAAAACAGCATTAAAGCTAATTTTCTTTTTTTTCATCTTTTTATAAATACTATATGGGTTTTTTTGTCTCGTATAAATCTCTGCTTTAATATTTAGATCTTTCAACCTTTCATCAATTTTATTTTTTATCTCTTCTAAAAATTTTGATTTGTTTCCCTTGTGGTTTTCAACGGCTTGAACAATAATTTTATTCCTTAGGGGGAAAAGAGTTCTAAAAGATATCTCCTCTAGCTCAAGCCTAAGTTTATTCATGCCAAGTCTTAAAGCTATTGGAACATATATTTCTAATGTCTCTTTGGCAACTCTAGTTTTTTTATCCTTGGAAAGACAATCTAAAGTTCTCATATTATGAAGTCTGTCAGCTAACTTCACTAAAATAACCCTTAAATCATCTGACATTGCAAGCATCATTTTGCTGAAGTTCTCTGCCTGAGCCTCATCTCTAGATAAAAACTTAATATTGTCAATTTTGCTCACACCATCAACTAGTTTTGCTATCTCTGGCCCAAACTTTTCCTCAATATCTCCCATCCCTGCTGATGTATCTTCAACAACATCATGGAGAATAGCAGCCGCAATACTTACTCCATCCATCTTCATTTCGACTAAAATGGATGCTACAGACAGTGGGTGATTAATGTATGGCTCCCCGCTTTCTCTAAGTTGGCCTTTATGGCTTTTATAACTAAAATCGTATGCTTTTTTTAAAAGATCAATCTGGTTTTTATTTAAATATAATTTTGCTTTCTTTAAAAGATTATCTAGCGCGGGGTTTGACGAGCTTTGCTGACTCAAATTAGTTTTTTTTAAATTTGAAGTTTCAGCCATACAAAAAATTTATAAGTTAGATTGATTCTTCTTTAGGCTCTTCGCTATTGTTGTCTGCACTATTCTCACCTAGACTATCTGTTGCAGAGCTCTCTTCTTCTGATGACATGTCTAATTGATTTTCACCTTCAGAATCTCCTTCACTTAGCAAATTTCCTATTTCTTCATCTATTTCCGATTGATCAAAAATAGCCTCGTCATCATTTACTACTGGCTTCTCATCTAGCATTTCTTCCGTGATATTTCCTGCAGCGATTTCGCGAAGAGCAAGAACAGTTGCCTTATCGTTATCCCAATTAAGAGTTGGTTCTTTACCATTCATTATCTGACGAGCACGTTTACTTGCTACTCGAACAAGATGAAATCTATTTTCGACTTTTTCTAAACAATCTTCCACGGTAATTCTTGCCATAATTAAAACCTATATAAATTAATATGATATCCTTGATATTACTTTAAAAGTCAGAATGTATCAAAGGTTCTTTACGAATTTTCTGTGCTATTGTTAATTCTGTGTCAAGAGAATATGAAAGTAGCTGCTTTTCGGCAGTGCTAAAATCGTCATTTATTATTATGTAGTCGTAATTTTTCGCTTTAGTTAGTTCAATTTTCGCATTTTCTAGCCTTTCAATAATCACTTCCTCTTTATCTGTGCCTCTTTCTCTTAAACGTTTCTCAAGTATTTGCATAGATGGAGGTAATATAAAAATATTTCTAGATAAAGGAAATTTCTTTTTGATTATTTCGGCACCCTGAAAATCAATTTCTAATATAACAACTATATCTTGCTCAAGGAGGTTTACAATAGAGTCTATTGGCGTGCCATAAAAATTACCATGCACCATGGCATGCTCTAGATATTGTTCTTTTTTTATCTTTGTCTGAAATTCATCTTGAGAAATAAATTTATAATCTATTCCATCTATTTCTCCTTTTCTTGGTTCTCTAGACGTATCAGATATACAAACTGAAATTTTGTTATTACTTGATATCTTTTTGATTAAGCTTGTCTTGCCTGCCCCAGAAGGCGCAGATACAATGCAAAGTTTTTTGAATATATTATTATCAAACTCATTCATCTAATAATTATATATTTTACAGAAGATAATTTCTCAAAAAAAACCTACTATCAAAGATAGTAGGTTTAATCTCATTAGGAGAAAATGAATTAAAATGCGTATTGAGCTCTTAGCTGAAAGCTGTCTAAGTCCTCAGTGGTGCTACCAGGATTTGTTTGATTGTCCATGCTTACACTTGAGTAATTAGCCATAAATTTAACTGTTTTCGTAACATACCAGTTCACTCCAACAACTTTTCTGTCAACATCAACTTCACTTGCGGCAACAGTTCCTTCGTCGGCATCATCAATTGAGATATCCTCATAACGAAGAACAAATTCAACGGCGCCCATTTTTCCTTTTGGTTTAATCTTGTCAAATATTGCACCTTTCCATTTATAGCCTCTAGTTTCACCAGTTACCACATAAGAAAGCTGACCATAAAAGCCATCCCATTCATAACCTTTTGAACCATTAACTAGATCTGTATCATTATCAAAGTACTCTGCTTGCACAGAAAATGGCCCGCTTACATAAGCTGCTTCAACACCCCATGTTGTTATATCCCCTGCGGCAGCATCTGCTAACATAGTTTTATCACCTTGGTGAATACCAATTTGAAGTTCAGCATTAGCAGCTTCTCCTTTATAGTCAGCTATACCATAAGACACACCAAAATGAGCAAAGTCATTACCTATTTTTGGTGAATAATTTAATCTAGCCGTGGTGTGCCAGATCATATCATTGTCGTCGTCAGTGTCATCTTTATAAGCATCATATACTGACAAAGCGCCGGATAAACGATTTTCTTTATTATAAAAACCTAATTTGATACCAGCTCCATCTCCTGGTTTACCAACTAAGTAGTTAACTTTTTCATTCATTGCATTTAAAAGACCTCTTTCAATTGTTGAGATCCATTTTGATGAAGTTCTTTGTTCAAGCATCATGTCAGCTTTGGTTTTACCAAAAGTAACGTAAAATCCTTTTGTGGTATCGTATTTTAAATACCCTTCATCAAGATTTGCTTTATCTCCTTCAGAAAGAAAATCCCATGTAGCCTTATAAGACCAGTGCTTATTTACAGAACCTTTAATATTAATTCTAGTCCTTCGCCATTCCATATCTGAAAATGATTTATTTTCAGTTTGGTGACCTGAGTCCATATTATCGTAATCCATCATCAGACGACCGCCGATAGCAAATTTTTGATCTCCGGATTTTATTTTAATACCACCTCCAGATGTATTAATGGATAATTTATCAGCTTTTGTGATGACATTACTTTTCCTATTCGATAAATTTTGCTTTTGAACTTGCTCTAAAGCATGAATCTTAATTAAGGCGTTTTGTAGTAATTCCTTCATTTCATTAAATTCCTGCTCAGAAACTGAATGCGAGGGATTTACAATTAAAATAGAAAGTATTGCTGGGACTAGCAATTTTAGTTTCATTTTTTTCTCCTAATTCCATAATTTATTTATAATGCATGAATATTAGAACTTTTTTATTACGCTAATCTTAATCTTTTATGAAAGTTTTATTACAATTACTCTATTTAATAAATCTGTCATATTTCTATGAGATATTTCCTACCGCACGAATAATTTATTATGGAGACTTAAAATGTTTAATAAGATATTAGGTTTGGTGATAATCGTTACTTTGATGTCAGCAGCACACGCTAGAGATCAGATAAATATTGTGGGCTCATCTACAGTTTATCCATTTGCTATTGTTGTGGCCGAAAAATTTGGAAAAACTACAGATTTTAAAACACCAAAAATTGAATCAACAGGTTCAGGTGGTGGTTTGAAACTATTTTGCGCAGGTGTCGGAACACAACATCCAGATTTTACAAATGCGTCAAGAGCTATTAAAAAAAATGAAATAAAAAGATGTAGAGAGAATGGTGTTGGCGACATTACTGAAGTGAAAGTTGGTTACGATGGAATTGTTGTTGCGAACTCAAAGTCTGCAAAGCCATTTACAATCTCCACAATGGATATCTATCTTGGTTTAGCAGCAGAAATACCTAATCCAGATGGATCTAAAACTTTTATAAAGAATCCACACAAAACATGGCAGGATGTAAATTCAGATCTCCCGAACATGAAAATTGAAGTATTAGGGCCTCCTCCAACTTCTGGCACAAGAGATGCTTTTTCGGAACTAGCATTAGAGAAAGGAGGTTGTAAAAAAATTGAATGGATTAAAGCACTGAAAAAGAAGAATAAAAGCGAATATAAAGCAAAGTGTCACACTGTGAGAGAAGATGGGCATTTTATAGAAGCTGGCGAAAATGATAATTTAATGGTTCAAAAATTGGTTTCAAATCCAAATGCTCTAGCAATATTTGGTTTTGTCTTTTTAGATCAAAATGTAGACAAAATCCAAGGCGCAATAATAAATAATATCTCACCTGATTTTGAAAATATTGCTTCAGGGAAATATCCAATATCAAGACCATTATTCTTTTATGCGAAAAATGCACATTTAAATGTTATTCCTGGAATGAAAGAGTATGTTGAAATGTTTTTAAGTGATTCAGCCTCGGGGGAGGATGGATATTTGTTGGAAAAAGGTTTAATACCTATGCCTACTAAAGAACGTAATATCATAAATCCCAAAGTAAAAGATTTTACTTACATTGTTGGGGATATATCTCCATCAAAAATTAAATAGATACGATACTTTTGTATTTATAGTCTTGGTAGACGGGGTGATTATTCACCCCGCTTTCTATGTATAATAAAAAATAGGAATCTTATCAATATGCAAATTTTTGAAAAATATCTTAGTGTTTGGGTGGGTATATCAATAATATTTGGATTATTTCTTAGTAATAACTTTAACGAATACTTTGTAAGCATTGCTGATCTTAATTATGCAAATATCAATTTAGTTATAGCCGGTCTCATTTGGATTATGATTTACCCAATGATGCTTAGCATTGATTTTAAATGTATAAGAAAAGTTTGGGAAAATCCAAATGGACTTTACTTAACAATATTTATGAACTGGACTATAAAGCCTTTTAGTATGGCAGGTATAAGTATCCTTTTTTTTCATTATATTTTTAATGACTATGTAACGATTGAAGATGCAAACAATTATATTGCAGGAATGATTTTGTTGGGTGTTGCCCCTTGTACCGCAATGGTTTTTATCTGGTCAAAACTTGTAAATGGAAATGCAAACTATACTTTGCTTCAGGTTTCAATTAACGACTTAATTTTAATTCTAGCGTTTCCAATAATTACAAAATTACTTCTAGGTATTACTGGTATAACAATTCCTTGGGATACTTTAATTGGTTCTGTTGTTTTGTATATTATCATTCCCTTGTTTATAGCAATGATAACTAGGTATATCTTTTTAGATAATCAAGAAGATAAAATAAATAAACTTACTGAAAACTTAAAACCATTTTCTATCATGGGATTACTAGTTACAGTAATTATTTTATTTGGTCTGCAGGCAGATAAAATTAATGACAAACCTTTTGTGATCCTATTAATATCTATCCCACTAATAATTCAAACCATTGGTATTTTTGTAATTACTTATTTTCTAGCATTTAAACTATCAATTCCTTATAATATAGCTGCACCAGCGGCGCTAATTGGAACATCGAATTTTTTTGAACTAGCTGTAGCAGTTGCGATAAGTTTATTTGGATTAGACTCTGGGGCAGCACTCGCTACTGTTGTAGGAGTATTAGTTGAAGTCCCAATAATGTTGATATTGGTAAATTACGCAAAAAAAACAAAGCATTTTTTCAAGGAAATATAGATGGAATTAGTTAAAAAAACAGATAAATACGCGATTTATAAAAAGAAGTCTGGTAGATATGCTGTAAAGGATAAAGACAAAAAGTACATTTCAGACAAAGATAAAGAAAAAATCTTATTGGAAGAAAAGCTTATTAAACTTTCTCCACGTAAAAAACCGGTAGAAGAAAAAGCTGAGGCTCCTGCTGAGGAAAAAGCTGAGGCTCCTGCTGAGGAAAAAGCTGAGGCTCCTGCTGAGGAAAAGACAAAAGAATAGTTACCTTTTTCTTTTTATCGAAAAATCTGCCAAGAAAGTTAATAAATTTGCTACTTCAGTATTTTCAATAACCCCAACATTTTCTTTTGCTAAGTTTACATATTCTATTGCTTTGGAATGAGTCATTTCCATTGCATTTGTTTCGAGAATAATTTCCTTTAATATCAAAAAATCTTCTACTTTTCGCTTCTGTATTATATCTTTTAGGATCTCTTTTTTTGAATCTGAACAATTTTGAAAAGCGTAAATGAAAGGAAGCGTAATTTTTCCACCACTTAAGTCATCTCCAATATTTTTACCAATTTGTTCGTTTGACTCTGCAGCATAATCTAATACATCATCAGAGATTTGAAATGCTAAGCCAATATTTCTTCCATACATTGCTAAATTCTTTCTGGTCTCAGAATCACAATTTGCCAAAACAGCAGTACATTCACATAAGGCCTCAAAAAGGGTAGCTGTCTTATACTGTATTACTCTTAAGTATTCATCAATATTAGTTTCCACTTGATCAACACATGTTAATTGTAATACTTCGCCCTTTGCAATCGTGTTTGTGGCATGTGCTAAAATTTTCATGACCTCCATATCATCTAATTCGACCATTATTTCAAATGATCTAGAGTATAAAAAATCACCAACAAGAACGCTTGCTTCATTACCCCAAACTTTATTAACCGTATCTTTACCTCTTCTTTTGCCAGACAAATCTACAACATCGTCATGAAGAAGCGTTGCAGTATGAATAAACTCTATAATCACAGCAAGCTTATATGACTTTTTCTTATCTAGATTTAAGGCTTTGCCAATAATTGCAACTAAAATTGGTCTAATTTTTTTTGAGGGGGCATCTATAATGTACTTTGATACCTTTTCAATTAATGCAATGTCAGATTCTAAGTATTTCTCGATACATGCCTTAATATCCGATATTTCCTTTTGCATACTATTATTTATAGTATTGTAATCCATGTATCATCCTCGATAATTTCAATTTTGCCTTAGATTATGAATTATATAGTAAAATATGGCTAGATTCTTAACTATACGTTGACCTCAATTTACCATATATGTAAAATACTCGACCTAAACTATAGAATTAAAAAGAGATAATTATGTACGCTGTAATAAGCACCGGTGGAAAACAATATAGAGTTTCAAAAGGTGACACAATACAAATTGAAAAATTAAACAAAAAAGAAGGTGATAAAGTTCTTTTTGAGAAAATTCTTTTAATATCAGATAAAGGTAAGGTAAGTATTGGGAAGCCTTTTTTAGAAAAAGGCAAGATTGAAGGTGTCGTTAAATCTCAAGGCCGCGACGATAAAATCAGCATTATAAAGTTTAATAGAAGAAAACATTTTAGAAAACAAGCTGGTCATCGACAAAGTTACACAAAAGTTGAAATAACTAAAATTGCAGAGGATAAATAATGGCTCACAAGAAAGCTGGCGGAAGCACAAGAAATGGCAGGGACTCAGAATCAAAAAGATTAGGAGTTAAAAAATACGGTGGCGAACTTGTGAAAGCTGGTAACATTTTAGTTAGACAGCGCGGAACAAAAATTCATCCAGGCGATAACGTTGGATGCGGTAAAGATCACACACTTTTCGCAAAATCTGATGGGCATGTAAAATTTTCAATAAAAGGCCCGAAAAATAAGAAATTTGTAAGCATAATTTCTTTATAAAATTTTAGTCTTTCTTAAAAATCTTATATAAAATCTTACTATATTATTAATGTTCATTATTTATGGATGAGGTAAATCCGTGAAATTTGTTGACGAAGTTGAAATTGAGGTAAAAGCTGGTAAAGGCGGAAACGGGATTGCTAGTTTTAGAAGAGAAAAGTATATCGAATTTGGTGGCCCCGACGGAGGAGACGGAGGAGACGGGGGTAATGTCTTTTTGAAAGGATCAAGAGGTATTAATACTCTTGCAGATTTCCGCACCAAGAAAAAATTCGATGCTCAAAATGGTGAAAACGGAATGAGCAGAAATAAGACTGGTAAAAATGGTAGAGATCTTGATATTTTGGTTCCATTAGGAACTATTGTACGAAATGCAGAGAGCGGAGTTAAGATTAGTGAATTGATCAAAGACGAACAAAGGCTTCTGGTTGCAAAAGGCGGAAAACATGGGTTTGGCAACTTACGTTTTAAATCCTCAACAAACAGGGCTCCAAGGAAATTTACTAAAGGTGATTATGGAGATGAGCTTAGTTTAAAATTAGAACTAAGGTTATTAGCTGACGCAGGATTTTTAGGGAAACCGAACGCCGGTAAATCATCGCTAATGAGGGCAATGACTAAAGCAAAACCAAAAGTAGCGAATTACCCATTTACAACATTAAATCCTTCTCTTGGGGTAGTAGATATTGGATATGGAGAAAGCTTTGTTATTGCAGATATTCCTGGACTTATCGAAGGAGCAGCAGAAGGAGTCGGGCTTGGTACACAATTTTTAAAACACTTATCAAGATCAAACATTCTTTTACATGTGATAGATATTGAAAGTTTTATTGATAACGTAAATATTAACGATCTGACCAGTATAAATAGAGAATTACAAAAGTTTGATGATAAATTAGCTAATAAGAAACAATACCTAATTTTTAACAAAATAGACCTTCTTGATAATGAAAAATTTGAAAAGAAAAAGGAAATTATTTTAGAACAATATAAAGAAAAAGACGTGTTCTTTACATCGGCTGTTGGTAATATAGGTATTGAGGATTTAAAAAAGAAATTATTTTATGAGATAAAAAACCATAATGATAAATTATAAAGTTTTTGAATAAAAAGTGTAATAAATTATGAATCTTCAAAAAGAAAAAGTCAAAGAAATAGAAAAAGCGATTGAAAGATTAAATATCAAAGTTTCATCTGTTAATAAAAAAATTAAGAATCGCTATCAAATGAACATAAACCAAAATAAATTTAAAAAAATTCTATTAAATAAAGATTCAGTTAATAAAAATGAAGACATAATAGACATTTCAACGAAAGATGATCTAATGCAAAAAATTATTTGGCTAGAGAATAAAAATAAAAAAATGACTACCTATATTTCTATTCTAATTTTATTTTTTTTATTGTTAGTTGTTATTTCTATTGACTTAAATATTCTTGGTGCAAAATCATGAAAGAGACCTGGGTCATAAAAATTGGTAGTTCATTAATAACAAAGAAAGAAACCGGTCTTAATGTTTTAAATATAAAAAATTGGGCTAAGCAAATTACTGAACTTGTAAAAAATAAAATAAACGTAGTAATTGTATCCTCAGGAGCTATAGCCGAAGGAATGAATAGATTGAATCTAAGTAAAAGACCAACATCTTCTAGCGAGCTACAAGCCCTTGCATCAATTGGGCAAATGGGTTTAGTGCAGGCGTACGAAGCAGCATTTAAAAAATATAATATTCTAACTGCTCAAATGCTACTAACCCATGAAGATTTAAGCAATAGAGAGAGATATTTAAATGCAAAAAATACACTTAATAATTTAATTAATTTGAACGTCATACCGATAATAAATGAAAATGACTCAGTATCAACTGATGAAATTAAATTTGGTGATAACGATACACTTGCTGCTTTAGTTGCGAATCTTAGTGGTGCAAATCTATTAGTGATGTTAACAGATCAAGATGGATTATTTGATAAAGATCCAAAGAAAAATAATAAAGTAAAACTAATTGAATCAATCTCTGTATCAGATAAAAATTTAACAAAATACGCAGGGCCAAGCAGTAATGAATTAGGTCGAGGTGGAATGGTAACTAAGGTATTAGCGGCAAAAAAAGCAGCAAAATCTAATACTCAAACGATTATTGCTAATGGAAGAAAAAAGAATATTCTAATAAAAATTCATGGAAATGAAAAAAATATTGGAACAAAAATATTTAATAAAAGTTTGGGGGTCAAATCTAAGAAACAATGGATAGCAAATTCTCTTAAAGTGAAAGGAAAAATAATAGTTGATCAAGGTGCAAAAAAAGTTATTGAAAATTCTGGAAAAAGCTTACTTCCAGTTGGTATCAAATCTACTTGCGGTATTTTTAAAAAAGGTGATATGGTTTCAATTTGTGATATGAAAAAAATAGAAATCGCAAGAGGTTTGACGAACTACGACTCTGAGTATTTAAAAAAAATAATTGGAAAATCAACAAAGGAAATAAAAAAAGAACAAGAAATATTTGATAATGAAGAAGTTGTCCATAGGGACAATATGATTTTATCTTAGCTCATTTTAAGGATCTGCTTATTTAACCTACTCTTATACCTTGCTGCTTTATTCTTATGAATAATACCTTTGGAAACACTTGCGTCAATGACTGGCACAGCTTTTTTGTAATTTTCAGATGCTACTGATTTGTCTTCTGAGTCTATAGCTTTGACAACATTTTTAACAAATGTTCTAAGTTTTGATTTCAAAGCCATGTTTCTTTCTCTTCTAGCTATGGATTGCCTTGCTCTTTTTCTTGCCTGTGCTGTATTTGCCATTTAATTACTCAACTATTATAAAGACGACAATATGAGGTTTTATTGCTAATTTGTCAATAAGAAAGTAAAAATTAGTGAAAAATTATATATAATTGCAAAATGTCCTTATCTATTAGAGAACGGTTTCTAAAAAATACTGCTGTAGTCTCAGTTTTTACTATGCTCTCACGTGTATTTGGCTATGTTAGAGACGCCTTAATGTTTATATTTATAAGCAATGCTTCAGGAGCATTGGATGCTTTTTTTGTAGCATTTAGAATACCAAATTTTTTTAGAAGGATTTTTGGCGAGGGCGCTTTATCGACAGCCTATATACCGGTTCTTAGTGATTATAAAACAAAAGAAGAAAAGTCCGAAGTAAAAGAGTTTATAGATTCATCAATTACCACAATTTCTCTAATACTTTTGGTTGTCTCTGTAATTGGAGTATTAATTGCACCAATTTTAATTTACTTGATTGCACCCGGATTTATAAATTCCGACACTGGTCAGTATGATTTATCAGTAAGCTTGTTGAAAATAACTTTTCCCTACATGCTTTTTATATGTTTGACAGCTATTGCGGGAAGTATACTAAATACATATGATAATTTCGCCTACCCAGCTGTAACCCCAGTTATTTTGAATCTTACTTTAATAATAAGCGTCTTATTTTTTGTGCCTTATTTTGATGAACCAGTTTTTGCTCTAGCTTGGGGGCTATTGTTTGGTGGTATTATTCAACTCATATTCCAAATCTATCCAATTATAAAGCTTGGCTTATTTCCAAAAATTAAATTTAATTCGAAACATCCAGGTATAAAAAAAATAAAAGAAATAATGCTACCAATGATATTTGGTTCTTCGGTAACCCAAATAAATATGATTTTTGACACAGTAATAGCTTCTTTCCTTATAACTGGAAGTATAGGCTGGCTATACATGTCGGATAGATTTGTTGAACTACCACTAGCGCTGTTTGGTATATCTATAGCAACAGTTTTATTACCAAAATTATCAGAATACCATAATAAGTCTGATGATGATTCCTATAACAAAACACTGAATTGGGGCTTTAAGCTTGCAATACTAATATCATTCCCAACAATGCTTGGCTTGATACTCTTGTCTGATCCAATCCTAATTACTCTTTTAAACTACAAAGAATTTTCCTCTAATGATGTTTATATGACATCCATTGCACTAATAGCTTTCTCACTTGGGCTCCCCGGCATGATAGGTTCGAAAATATTAATTACAAACTATTATTCAAGAAAAGATACTCGTTATCCAGTTAATGCTGCTCTTAAAGCTGTTATTTGTAATTTCATTTTAAATATTACTTTTGTGGTAATTCTTGTTTATAAAAATTTTAATGGTGCTCATATTGGATTAGCTTTAGCAACTTCGATATCAGCGTACGTAAATTTTTTCTTTTTACTAAGCACAGCAGTGAAAACTAAAATTTTTATTATTGATAAAAACACTATTGTGATTCTTTTAAAATCAATAATAGCGACATTTATAATGTCAACATTTCTTTTGTTTTTCGATCTTTCAAAAAAAACATGGATGAATTATTCATTAACAGACAGGGTTGGGAATTTATTTTTACTGATTATATCTGCTTCAATAATCTACTTTGCCATACTTTATTTATTTAATACAAAACTTAAAAAAATAGAAAAGCCATCATGAAAATAATTAGAGATGTAAAAAAATTATCTATGAAAGATAAAATCACAGCCACAATTGGGGGATATGACGGTATACATTTAGGTCATCAGAAAATAATTTCTAAAGTTGTGCAAAAAGCAAAAAATAATAATACAAAAAGTGCTCTAATTACTTTCAAACCTTTGCCTAAAATTTATTTTGCAAAGAAAAATTTTGAATTACTCACTATTTATAAAAAAATGCAGATTTTAAGAGGATCGAAAATTGACTATATGATATTACTTAGATTTAGTGACACACTAATTTCAATGAGCTCTAAAGATTTTGTTGAAAGCATACTCATAAAAAAATTAAATATTTCTTCATTGACCGTTGGTCACGATTTTAAATTTGGATATCGACAAACTGGGGACGTGGATTATCTAAAAAATTATGCTGAAAAAGGATTTTTTTCATTACACATCGAAGAAAAACATACCTTAGATGACGAGAGAATATCAAGTTCATCGATCAGAGACTCAATTCTGCAAAATAATTTTGATAAAGCTTCAAAAATGCTTGGAAGACCATACTCTGTATCTGGTAAGATAATGCATGGAGATAAAAGGGGTTCGACCATTGGATTTCCTACAGCAAATATTAAATTAGAACCCAATGTTTTGTTAAGTGGAGTATATGCTGTATCAACCTATATTAACGAAAAAAAGTATTTTGCTGTTGCAAATATTGGGTACAGGCCGACTTTTGATGGTGAAAAATATCTATTTGAGGCTCATATATTCGATTTTTCTTCAAGTTTATATGGTGAAAGAATGGAATTTGATATTATTTCAAAGATAAGAGATACAAGGAAATTTAGTGGTATTGAGGAATTAAAGGAATCTATTAATAAAGATATAAAGTCGGCAAAAGAAATTTTTAAATTAAAATGAGCGATTATAAAGACACACTGAATTTACCAAAAACTGAATTCCCAATGAAAGGTAATTTACCAAAAAAAGAGCCTTTGATTCAAAAAAAATGGGATGATGAGGACTTATATAGTCAACTACTAAGCGAAAGTAAAAATAATGAAAAATTCATACTGCATGACGGACCTCCTTATGCAAATGGGGATATTCATATAGGGCACGCAGTTAATAAAATTTTAAAGGATATAATTATAAGATCTAAGATAATTGATGGGTACAATGCGCCATTCATTCCAGGATGGGATTGTCACGGACTTCCGATCGAAATCGAGGTAGAGAAGAAAATAAAAAAAGATCAGAATATCTCTGATAAAGATTTTAGAAAACTATGCAGAGAGTATGCATTAAATCAAGTTGAGAGGCAAAAAAAAGACTTCAAAAGACTTGGTATATTAGGCGACTGGGAAAATCCGTATTTGACTTCAAATAAAGAATTTGAGGCGTCGACTTTAAAAGCATTAGAAAAAATTTATAATAATGGTCATCTTCAAAAAGGTTTTAAACCGGTTCATTGGTGTGTAAAAATTCAATCAGCCCTTGCAGAGGCTGAAGTAGAATATCAAGAAAAAGAGTCTATTGCCATAGATGTTAAATTCGAAGTAACGTCATTAGATCATATAAAAAAAATTTTTAATTTGAAAGATATCAACGAAAAGGTTTTTATCGTTATTTGGACAACAACGCCATGGACACTTCCATCAAATAAATCTATAGCGATAAAAAGCGATTTAAATTACGTCTTAGCATCAAATAAGAAAGAAAGTTATATTGTAGCTGAAAGTCTTTTTGAAAAATTCAAGGAACGAACGGAATTAGATTTATCAGTTTTGGCTAAATGTACCGGAGATGAACTAGTCAATTTAGGTGCTCAGCATCCTTTTCTGAATAATAAACTTAACCTAATATCAAGTGAACATGTGACGGATGACTCTGGAACAGGGTGTGTTCATATTGCCCCCGCTCATGGCGTGGAAGATTTTGAGTTAGGGAAAAAATATAATCTTGAAGTTCTGAATCCTATTCAAAGTGACGGTATATTCTCTGGACTGCCTGAAGAGTTAAATGGAATTCATGTTTATAAGCTTGACGAACATATTATTGACATACTTATAAGAGAGAAAAAATTATTAAGTAATAATAAATTCAAACATTCTTACCCTCACTGTTGGAGAACCAAAACACCTTTAATATACAGAGCCACTCCACAATGGTTCATTTCTATGCAAAAAAATAGTTTGCTTGAGAAAACCTTGAAAAAAATACCTGAGGTTCATTGGATTCCAGCTTGGGGCGAAGCAAGAATACAGGGAATGATTAGCCAAAGACCAGACTGGTGTATCTCAAGACAAAGAAAATGGGGGGTGCCAATAACTCTTTTGATAAATAAGAAAACAGGCGAGCCGCATTCAAATTCTTCAATAATTTTCACAAGAATATGTAAGCTGGTAGAAGAGCATGGCATAGAAAAATGGTTCGACATCGATATAGAAGATTTAATAGATAATCCAGAGGATTACGAAAAAGTTCAAGATACATTAGATGTATGGTTTGACTCCGGATCATCCCACGCGGCTGTCCTTGAAAAAACTGCGAATTTGAAATTTCCAGCCGATTTATATCTTGAAGGATCTGATCAACATAGAGGTTGGTTTCAATCGTCACTTCTCACATCTATAGCAGTAAGTAATTCAATTCCTTATAAATCAGCAATGACTCACGGATTTACTGTTGATGGTAGAGGAAATAAAATGTCAAAATCTAAAGGAAATGTTATATCTCCTCAAAAAATAATTGATAGATTGGGCTCTGACATATTACGACTATGGGTAGCCTCAACAGATTCATCAACAGAGATGACTGTTTCCGATGAAATTCTTAATAGAACGTCAGATAAATATAGAAAAATAAGAAACACCATAAGATTTTTATTATCGAACTTAGTCGACTACGATCCCAAACGATTCTCAATTCAAAATATTTCTATCGAGCTTGATAAATGGATAGTTATAAAAGCATTAAATTTACAAAAAGATATTAGAAGACATTATAAAGAATTTAATTTTCATATTTTAACCCAATTGATCCATAGTTTTTGCGTAAATGAACTAGGCTCGTTTTACTTGGATATAATTAAAGATAGACAATATACTTGCAAAAAGGACTCTTTAGAGCGGCAATCTGCCCAACATTCTATGTTTATTGTCCTGAAAATGTTGCTAACTTGGATTGCACCAATATGTCCTCATACTGCCGAAGAAGCTTGGATATATAGTCCCAAAAATACCAATAAGTCAGTTTTTTTCAATAGATGGTTTGAGTTAGAAAAAGACGAATTTTTAAACACAAAGATAAATTTAGAAAGCTGGAATAGTATAATTGAAATAAAAAAACTTGTATCAAAAGAATTAGAAAATTTAAGAGAGAAAGATATTATTGGATCTTCTTTAGATGCTGACGTAAACATATACTGTAGCGATAAACTATTTAATTTAATGTCAGAATTTGATAAAGAGTTGAAATTTTTATTTATAACTTCTTCTGCTAATTTATTGAAGTTAGATAAATCAAAAAAAGAAGATTTTCAAGAAATTTTCAATGAAAAGATAGAAATTGAAATTACAAATTCAAAAAATAAAAAATGTGAAAGATGTTGGCATAAATGTGAGAGTATTGGTTTTGATATAGAGCACCCAAATATTTGCAGTAGGTGTATTTCAAATATTTACGGAGATGGGGAAAATAGGAAAAATGTTTAATAAAAGTTTTTTTACTTTTTTAATTGTTCTATTTATCTTCATTATCGATATTTTCACAAAGACTTATGCTTTAAATAATCTTTTACCATATAACCCAAAAGCGGTAACAGGTTTTTTGAATTTTACTTTAGCTTTTAACCATGGTGCGGCGTTTAGCTTATTAAGTGAGGCTGGAGGCTGGCAAAGGTGGTTCTTTATTGCATTCAGTATTGTGGTAATTATTATCATTATCTATATCTTGAAAAAGGAAAATTTCTCTGAATATATTCCATTTAGTTTTGTGTTAGCAGGAGCAATAGGAAATTTATATGATAGAATATATTATGGATATGTGATTGATTTTATTGAGTTTTATTATAAAGATTTTTTTTGGCCAATTTTCAATGTAGCCGATATTGCAATCTCGGTAGGTATTATATTATTGTTATATAATATGTTTTCGAAAGATATAAAAAAATGAATATTATTTTAGCAAATCCAAGAGGTTTCTGCGCAGGAGTTGATAGGGCAATCGAAATAACAAATCGAGCCTTAGAAATGTTTGGAGCTCCAATTTATGTCAAGCATCAGATAGTGCATAATAAATATGTTGTTGATGAGTTAAGAGAAAAAGGGGTTGTTTTTATAGAAGATATTGATACTGTTCCTGAGCATTCTATTTTAATCTACAGTGCACATGGTGTTTCGGAGGAAATAATAAATCAGTCAAATGAAAAAAATCTGCAAGTTTTTAATGCTACCTGCCCCCTTGTAACAAAAGTTCATATGGAGGTTACAAGATTATCGAAAAAAAATATTAATACAATTCTTATAGGACATCGAGGACATCCTGAAGTTGAAGGAACAATAGGAAGGTATATTTCAGAATCGGATTCAAAAATCGTGTTGATCGAAGATGAAAAAGATGTGGAAGAATTGAATTTTGATCAAACAAAAGATGTTGCATACGTCACTCAAACTACTTTATCAATTGATGATACAGCAAATATAATACAGGCAATTAAAAAAAAATATAATAATGTTATTGAGCCTGCTAGAGGAGATATTTGTTACGCAACAACAAATAGACAAGGAGCAGTGAAAGAACTTACAAAGAAATGCGATATAATTTTTGTTGTTGGTTCAGAAAACAGCTCAAACTCAAATAGACTAAAAGAAATATCAACAAGGGCTGGGGTCCCGTCGTATTTACTTGATAGTGCCAACGATTTAGATGTAAGCTGGTTGAAAAATAAAAAAAATATTGGGCTTACTGCGGGTGCATCAGCTCCTGAAGTTTTAGTTCAATCTATAATTAACAAATTGAAAAGCTGCGGCGCTATGAATGTTATAAATTCTGATGGAGTTGAGGAAAATATAACATTTAAAATTCCAAAAGAATTGATTACAAAAAACTAGACTACTCCAATACCTGCTAAAGCAAAATAAACTGTTAATAAACAAATTATAATACCTAAAGACAGCGCCACTATTCTAAAAATATCCATAAGATCTCCTTTTTGTTGTGCATTTTGACATAAAAGAATAAGTTTTTAAATTAGTTTTTGAGCCTGTGGTCAGAGTTGAACTGACGACCTTTTCATTACGAGTGAAATGCTCTACCAACTGAGCTACACAGGCAAAACTATAAAATCATTTTTTCAACAATTTTTGCTGAGGGTATAGCAGTTAAAATACCATATCTATAATGACCGAAATTATATATAAGTCTTTCATGTCTATTATCTTTACAAATATAGGGTTCTCTATCTACATATGGACGAAATCCAAAGAAGTATTTTTTATCGTAAAAAGTATTGTGATTCGTGAATAATTTTGACAGAGTTTTATTAAAAACAGTCTTTGCTTCTTCAGTAGTTTTATCATCAAAACCAACATCTTCCAAGGTAGAGCCAACTAAAAAATTATTATTCCCCCGAGGAATTATATAATAATCGTCAAACATTAACGTATTTGATAACAAATTATCCTTTGCTTTGAATGTCATCGTTTGACCTTTAATCGGTTTTATTTTTATGCTTTTATCTTTTATGATATTACTTGTCCAAGCGCCTGATGAAATTATTATGTAATCATATTTAAAATTATCAGACTTATGCAAAAACTCATCTATATTTCCAAATTCTTTATTAGTAATACAAGTTCCATTTTCTTCTAACTTTTTTTTATAAAAATTTACTAGTTTTTTTGGTTCTAAAATATTTATACCTTTTATTAAAATAAATTCGTTTACAGAATTATTTATAGTTCTTTCTACGCTTTGAATTTTTGATTTTTTAAATTCTGATTTTACTTGTTTATTATCTAAAAGCCATTTTTTTGAAGCATCTACATTGCTTCCGATAACAAGTAAATTACTTTTCTTTAAATTAATCTCATTACGCTCACTTTCGCTAAGCTTATTGAAGAATTTATTATATTCGTTATGCCCTGAAAGACATAAATCCTGCATTTTTGAATTGTCATTCCATGGACTCAAGGGAAACATTATCCCTCCAGCATTATTTGAAGCCTGACCAATCTTATTGCAATCATAAATGGTTACATTGTGGTTTTTTTCAACAAGTTTTAAGGCTGTTGTTAGTCCAACTATGCCTGCTCCAATAACGAGACATTTAGCCATTTTTTACAAGCGTTCCTATTCCTTCGTTTGTGAAAATTTCAAGAAGCACAGAATGCTGGATTCTACCATCTATTATATGTGCTGTTTTTACATCATTATTTATAGCTTCTAATGATGCGCTAATTTTTGGCAACATTCCTCCGCTTATAATACCTGAATCAATGTATTTTTTTATCTCTTTTGGGTTTAAAGTTGAAAGTAGGGTCTTATTATCATCTAAAACACCTGGAGTATCTGTTAAAAAAATTATTTTCTCTGCTGATAAATAAGATGCAATTTTGCTTGCCGCAATATCTGCATTAATGTTATAAATTTGACCATTTCCATCATAACCAAGCGGAGCAATAACTGGAATGTAATTTGAATTCATTAAATCGAATAAATAATTAGTATTCACACCGACAATATTACCTACATAACCAAAGTCTGTTTTTTTAGATTCAAACTTTTCAGCTATAATTATATCTTTTCTATCTGTTGAAATACCTAGAGAATTTCCCCCATTTTTGCCTATTAAATCAACAATTTCTTTATTCACAATTTTATCAAGTGTCTCAGAAACAATTCTTATTGTTTCTTTGTTCGTCACTCTGATTCCATCTACAAAATTTCTTTTTATATTTGACTTTTTTAACTCTTCGTCTATTTGTGGCCCGCCCCCATGAACCACAATGACATTTATTCCAACTTGTTTCATTAAAGTTATATCTCTTGCAAAGCTATTTTTTAGATCGTCTTTGACCATGGCTGAGCCGCCATACTTGACAATACAAATCTTTTTTGAAAATCTTTGTATATATGGAAGTGCTTCATTTAGAATTCTTACTACCTGTTGAGCCTCATTTTTCTTCATTTGGTATCTCAATTTTTGGATCGATTTTTTTTATCTGTTGAAAAAATTTATCTTTTATTTCTAATAATCTTCTTTTTGATTCAGCTTCTACCCTCATTACAAGGCAGCTTGTGGTATTTGAAGCTCTTAGTAAGCCCCACCCATCTTTAAACTCTGCTCTTAGACCGTCTATAGTAATTATTTTCGCATCTTCAAATCTTGCTGTATTTATAAATTTTTTCATAAAATCATGCTGAATACCATCTTTATTAACTTGAATGTTTATTTCAGGCGTGACAAAAGATTTAGGAAAACTATCAAATATTTTATGGCTTGGATTATTATTTTTTGATATTATCTCTAAAATTCTTGCGCCGCTATATATACCATCATCAAATCCGTACCACTTATCGTTAAAGAAAATATGTCCTGACATTTCTCCAGCTAAGATTGCATTTGTTTCGCTAATTTTTTTTTTGATAAAAGAGTGACCTGTTCTTGACATTATCGGTATACCGCCGTTATCTCTAATAACTTTTGGTAAATTTGCTGAAGACTTAACATCAAAAATTATTTTACAATTTTTATTTTTGGATAGAATCTCACTTGAAAAAAGCATCATTTGTTTATCTGGCCAAATGATATTTCCTAGATTATCTAAAATTAAACACCTATCGCCATCTCCATCAAAAGCAATGCCAAGGTCACAATTCCCATTTTTAACAGTGTCCGCTAAATCTTCTAAATTTTTTGGATCGCTTGGGTTCGGGTGGTGATTTGGAAAATCTCCGTCAATATCGCAATATAAGTCTATAACATCAAATCCAAGCTTCTTATATGTTTCAATTGCAATTGGCCCAGCAACTCCATTTCCAGCATCTACAGCAATTTTCTTTTTGTTTATTATACTAATGTCTTTTATTATTTGACTTATATATTCATTTTTTAAGTTTATTTCTTTGTAAGAAGTTTTTGCGAATTGTAGTTTGCTATAACTATCTCTAAGAATAAAATCATATATTTCTTTTATCTCACCACCAGATAGTGTATGGCCATCCATAAAAATCTTAAGGCCATTGTAATTTTTAGGGTTATGGCTTCCAGTTACCATTATACAAGAATTTAAATTCAAGTAATTTCTAGCAAAATAAACTAAAGGTGTTGGAACTTCGCCAACGTTAATAATATTCTTTCCATTTTCTAAAAAAGACTCAATTAATGTTTCTGAAATTTTTGAGCTGGAATTTCTTCCATCTCTGCCTACAATAATCGTATCGTTATTCTCAAGGAATAAATGTGACAGTGATTTCGCGATTAGCTTAATTGCATTAATAGATAGTTCTTCTTCGTAAATGCCTCTAATATCATAAGCTTTAAATATATTTTTTGCTAACATCATAATTAACTTTTGCCACTATGACCAAAACCACCAGAAGACCTTTCTGTTTTCTCAAAGCTTTCAACAAATTCAAAATCTATTGTCACGATAGGTATTAACATAAATTGCGCTACTCTGTCTCCAGGATTAATTTGGAAGTCTTTATCGCTATTGTTAAAAAGAGATATCATTAACTCCCCTTGATAATCAGAGTCAATTAACCCTACAGAATTACCCAGTATTATCCCGTGTTTATGCCCCAGTCCCGAGCGTGGTAAAATAATTCCACCATAGTCCCTATCAGAAATAAAAAAAGCTAGCCCTGTGGGTATTAGATGGGTTTTTCTTGGAGCAAGGTTTATTGATTCGTCAATACAAGCTCGCAAATCCATTGCGGCTGAACCAGCTGTTGCATAAGTCGGAAGAAATCTATCTTTTGCAAATTTTTTGTTAAGTATTTTGACTTGTATTTTTTTTCTCATAAATTTTCTAATTATAAATATTAGAGATTTCTTCTACAAACTCAATAGCCAAATCTTTCTTATTTTTTAAATCTAAAGTTTTTTCTTGGCCTTCGCCCCAATATAAAGTTATTGAATTGTCCTCGTTATCTATACCTTCAGTAAAACTAACCTTATTGGCGGCTACAACAGACAAATTTTTTTCTTTGAGTTTTTTTAGAGCATTTGTCTTTAATTCGTTTGTCTCTGCAGCAAATCCTATTGAAAAGACTTTATAGTTTTTTGAAATTGTTTTTAATATATCAATATTTTTTTTTAATTTTAATTCTGGAATATTTTTGCTTTTTAATTTTTCAGAAGACAAATCTTTAACAACGAAGTCTGAAACAGCGGCAACCGAAACAAAAATGTCACAATTCTTTATATTTTTCTCAACTGAATCTAACATTTCATTTGCGCTTTTAACGTCAATTGATTGAATTTCTTCATTCTGATTATAATTACAGGGCCCTTTTACAAGTATTACATTTGCACCTTGATTGTGAAATGCATTTGCAATCTCACAGCCCATCATGCCCGAACTTCTATTAGAGATATATCTTACTGGATCAATAGCCTCCTCTGTAGGTCCCGCTGTCACTACAACTTTTTTATTTTCAAAAAGATTTTTTGATTTTTCGCATAAAGATTTTATATCCTTAACTATATCTATAGGTTCTCTCATTCTTCCTGAGCCAATATCACCGCATGCTTGGTCGCCATGTTCTGGGCCAGAAAATATAATCCCTCTTTTTTTTAGTAAAACACAATTATCCTGTGTGGCGCTATTTTCCCACATATTTTTATTCATGCTTGGGGCAACAATAACTTTTTTATTACATGCGAGCACTGTTGTTGAAAGCAAGTCATCGGCTCTCCCATGGAGAATCTTTGATAAAAATTCTGCAGTGGTTGGTGCTATTAGAATTATGTCTGCCCATTTAGCAAGATCTATATGCAACATTGGCTTGTCTTTTTCTACAGAATTAAATTTATAAACCTTTTTGCTTGTAAGCGTTTCAAATGTTAATGAAGTAATAAAGTCTTCAGCTGTCCTAGTCATTATGACTTGAACATCGTAGTCTTGTTTTACAAGTAATCTCGCAATCTCTGCAGATTTATATGCAGCAATACCACCAGTAATTCCAAGAATTATTTTTGATTTTTTTATCATTGTTTTATTGTACAAGATTTCTGGAAAGCTTATCCAAGATATTTAAAAGGTAGCTAATATCCTTTTCACTATGATCCACGGTTAAGGAAATCCTTAACCTTGATTTACCCTCTTCAACGGTAGGGGGTCTTATTGCAGGTATATAAATTCCTGCCTTCATAAGTTCGTTACTAATAAATAAGGCATCTTTGCTGCTTCCAACCATTAGAGCTTGTATTTGTGAATCACTATTTATAGCTGATAAGTTTAAATTCTTGATATTACATTTAAAGTAATTAATTAAACTAAATAGTTTTTCTCTTCTCCAATCTTCTTTTTTTATAATTTTTAAAGATTTTCTTGTTGCTTCAACTGTATTAATTGGCAAGGAAGTTGAATATATATAACCTCTTGAATTTTGCATTACAAAATCTACAACATCTTTTTTTCCTGAAAAAAAAGCACCAAACGTGCCTATAGATTTTCCAAATGTGCCCGTAAGAAAGATATCATCTTTATTATTTAAAGCTGATTCAACTAACAACCCGCTCCCGCCCTTTCCAAAAATACCTAATGAATGAGCTTCATCTATTAACATTGTTGCTTTATGTTTATTGAGCTTAGATTTTAATTTTTTTAAGTTCGCAAAATCACCATCCATACTAAATAAAGAATCACTAATTATTAATTTATTTTCTAAACTTTTCGTTTTTTCTAAAAGCTCCTCTAAATTATCAATATCTTTATGTTTATATCTTTTAAAATTTGCGCGAGATAAAATTGAACCATCAATCAGAGAGGCATGGTTAAGATTGTCGGCAAAAATATAGCCTCCCCTATTTACTAAAGATTTAATTACACCTAAATTCGCTTGATAACCTGTCGAAAATAATAGTGTTTTTTCTTGGCCGAGAAAACTTGAAAGTTCTTCCTCTAAAGCGAAATGAGACTTCGAATAACCTGAGATTAATGCCGAAGAGCTTGTACTATATCCATGTTTGTCTAATGCTTTTTTAGCACTACTAATAATTCTCTTATCATTCGCAAGCGATAGATAATCATTACTGGCAAATGACAAATACTCTTTTTTTTTGTAAACAAAGATATGGGAGTTTCCAGAATCTTTTGCTCGTCTTACCCTATATTTGTTCGATAGCTTAAGCTCATTAATTTTTTTTTTAATAATCTTCTTCAATTTAAATTTAATTTATTAGTTTTAAATTATAAATATTTTGCTTTTTTTCAATGTCTGGATTTTTTCTTTTATTAATCTCTTCTATTTGGTCTTCGTCCCCTTCAATACGCATTCCAAGTTTGTAAAATAACTCTCTATCCTTTTCAACAGTTACGTTTGGTGCTGTTAATAATTCCTCCCCGTAGAAAACTGAGTTTGCTCCGGCGTAAAAACATAAGGCCTGCATCGAATCTGCCATAGACTCTCTTCCTGCTGATAACCTTACATAAGTTTTCGGCATTAATATTCTTGATATTGCAATTGTCCTTACAAATTCAAGCTCATCTACCTTTTCGTTTTTATACAGTCTTGTGCCCTCCATATGGACAAGCATATTAATAGGGACAGATTCTGGATGTTGTTCTAAATTGGCTAATTCAATTAGGAGCTTAGCTCTGTCTTCTCTTGACTCCCCGAGTCCTAAAATTCCCCCTGAGCAAACTTTTATACCTGATTCTCTCACGTACTTAAGAGTATTGAGTCTATCCTGATAATTTCGAGTACTTATCACTTTTGAATAATGTTCTCTTGACGTATCAAGATTGTGATTATAATAATTAAGCCCTGACTTCGATAACCTAATGGCTTGATCCTCTGATAGCATTCCAAGAGTAACACAGCTTTCCATTCCGAGTTCGTGAACAACATCAATCATCTTTATAACTCGATCTATATTTTTATTACTAGGCCGTCTCCATGCTGCGCCCATGCAAAATCTTGTTGACCCTTGATCTCTTGCTACAGTAGCTTTTTCTCGGACTTCTTCTAGAGACATCAAGGGGGTAGCTTCGATTGGTTCATCACTATGTATACTTTGAGAACAATAACCACAATCTTCAGGACAGCCACCAGTTTTAACTGATAATAAAGTACAAACTTGAACCATATCTTTTTTATGATTATCTATATGAATATCGTGAGCTTGTGAAAGAATTTCATTAAAAGGCTTTTCAAAAAGCTGAAGAACTTCTTCCAATTTCCAATTATTTCTTATTTTACTCATAACATTTGCTCCGCATAGATGCCTAAAAAAATCAATAATCCTATATATTGATTATTTTTGAAAGCCAAAATACAATTTGCAGGCTCTCTTTTACTAATTATCATTTGATTATACACGCCTAAGAGAAAAGCTGTAATAAGAAAGATATAAAAAATTCTATTGAAATTTTCTAATATTCCAAAGTAGAAAAAAATACCAAAAAAAATAACTTGGAGAACTCCGATTATCAATTTATCGTTATTACCAAAAAAAATAGGCGTTGATTTGATACCAATTTTTCTATCGTCATCTCTATCAGCTAAGGCATAAATAGTGTCAAACATTGTTACCCATACAACAGTTGCAAAAAAGAATATCCAAGTTGTTTCAACTGGATACGTGTTTGTAAATGCTGTATGTGCCATTAAAGTTGAAATTGCAAATGTTAGACCAAGAAAAAATTGTGGCGCAACAAAAAATCTTTTTGTCAGCGGATAAATTAAAATAAAAGGTATTGAGATTGCGGCGATAATAAGTGTCTTTACATTTAAAAAAAATAATAGTCCTAAATTCAATATTGAGAGTATTAGAAATATAAATATAACCTCTTTTCTACTTATCAAGCCAGCAGCGTAAGGTCTGTCTTTTGTTCTTGAAACGCTCTTGTCATAATTTTTATCGAAAAAATCATTCACAACGCAGCCAATTGTTCTTGTAAATATAACTCCTAGTAAAAAAATCAGACTAAGAAAACTATAAATATTATCGTTGCTTAAAAAAACTATTACCCAAAATGGTGGCCAAATCAGCAGGAATATACCAACTGGCTTGTTTAGTCTCATAAGATTTGAATATAAACAAAGTTTATTTTTAAACATGAACAAAATAATTTAATATATGTAATTATTAAAAACTATACTACATAAAAGGATGGCAATAAGAAAATTTAAAAATTTCAGTCCGGATATTCATAAAAATGCGTATATTGATGATAGCGCTATTGTTATAGGGAATGTCACAATAGATGAGGAGTCCTCTGTTTGGCCGAAAACAGTCATTAGGGGTGATGTTCAACAAGTAAGGATAGGGGCAAGGACAAATATCCAAGATGGATCTATTTTACATGTAACAAGTGATAATGAATTTACGCCAGGTGGAGTACCCCTAGAAATTGGGAATGATGTGACCATTGGTCACGGAGCCATACTGCATGCATGTGAGATTGAAGATCTATGTTTGATTGGAACCGGTACAATAATACTTGATGGAGCAACTATAAGAACAAATTCAATGTTAGCAGCGGGAAGTTTAGTTGGTCCAAATAAAATTATTGAATCAGGTATTTTATATAAAGGATCTCCGGCAAAGCCTATAAGGGACCTGACGGATCAAGAGATTAAGTATATTTCTTTCTCATCTAAGCATTATGTTCGAGTAATGAAGGATCATAAAGACATATGAATATAATTTTAAATGGTGAGAAATTTTCAATTGATAAAAAAACAAGTATAAAAGATATACTTATTCAAAATAATATTGGAGAGAAAAATATTGTAGTTGAAGTAAATAAAGAAATTATCTCAAAAACATTTTGGGATCAAATTACATTTGAAGAAAACGATCAAATTGAGATTATTACAGCAGTGGGTGGTGGATAAAATTATGCCATTAATTATTGATAAAAAAACTTATAAGTCTAGATTAATAATAGGAAGCGGAAAGTATAAAAATTTTGAGGAAACAAAAAAGGCTTTAGAGGCAAGTGGTGCTGAAATGATTACAGTGGCATTAAAAAGGACAAATTTAGGACAAAATGATAAACAAAAAAACCTATTAGACTATATTGACCCAAATACCTACAAAATATTACCAAATACTGCTGGGTGTTTTTCTTCAGAAGATGCAATAAGAGTATGCCTTATTGCTCGCGAGTTATTGAATGATAATCTTGTAAAACTTGAAGTACTTGCTGATAAAGAAACACTTTTACCTAATGAAGAAGAAACATTGGCTGCCGCAAAAGAACTAGTCCAGCTTGGTTTTTCTGTTATGGTTTATACAACTGATAATGTTGAATTAGCGATTGAATTAGAGAGAGTTGGTTGTGTTTCTGTAATGCCGCTCGCCTCGCCAATTGGAACTGGACAAGGGATTAAAAATTCAAATAATTTAAAAAATATTATCAAAAATGCAAATATTCCAATTATTGTTGATGCTGGTATTGGTACTGCGAGTGATGCAACAATAGCAATGGAGCTTGGATGCGATGCGGTTCTATTAAACTCTGCTATTGCAATGTCAGATAACCCAGTCCAAATGGCAGAGGCAATGAAGCATGCTGTTATAGCAGGAAGAAAAGCATTTAATGCAAAAAGAATGAAAATTAGTAATATTGCTATACCATCAAGTAAAAAGACCGATGCTTTATCATGAAAACTAACAGCCATATTAAAAGTTTCGTAAAAAGAAGTGGGCGGATTACGAATATACAAAAATATTTTTTAAATAATAGAGAAGCAAATAATAGTTTTTATACGCCAAGATCATTAATAGATATTTCAAAACTATTTAATAATGATAACCCTTGTATTCTAGATGTAGGATTTGGGGATGGTAAATTATTAATTAATATTGCAAAAAAATACCCTGAATTCAATTTTATAGGTTTAGAGGTGTATGACTCAGGAATTGGTAATATTTTAAAACAAATTTCAAATAATGAGATTGAAAATATAAAGATTTTAAAAATAGATGCCATAGTATTTTTAGAAAAATTTATCCGAAATTCTTCCTTGTATGGCATATCCTTATTTTTTCCCGATCCTTGGCCTAAAAAGAAACACTACAAGAGAAGATTGATTAATGAAAATTTTTTAAATTTAATAAGTGATAAAGTTCAAAAAGGTGGTTTTGTGAAAATTGCTACAGACTGGCCTAGTTACAACGAATCGATTGTAGAATTATTTGAAAGAAACAAAAGATTTCATAAAACTAGTGATATTGTAATATATAATGAAAGAATTCTTACAAAATTTGAGAAAAGAGGAATTTTATTAGGGCATAAAATTTTTGATTTAACTTTTAAGGTTAATTAATTATTGCTTCTTAACTTTCATTCGTCTAATGCTCGCTTCATAAATTGATGATAATCCTGCAGTGCCCCTGTTAAGCGGGCATACATCACTTGTGCAAAATGGAGGTGATACATTTGTACAACCAAGATCAGACCATGCATACTCGATCGCATCGTCGATCGTTCTATGGAAGTGGTTTTTCCATTGACCAGTTGAATACCCGGTATCTGCAAAAATTTTTAGTATTGGCTTGTGAACTCTTGCGAAAAATAAATTTATATTTTGGTCGTAAAGCCTTGAAGACAAACTGTGAAGCATATCTTGACCTGTTGCATCTATTTCATTAATCGCAATCGCGTCAACTATAAAGTATCGAAGCTCAGGTTTTGTCGCTACTCTCTCAATAACTTCGTTTTCAAAATGACCAGCATTTGTAAAAATTAAAGGGCCATCGAAACGCATCACAGAGATTGAACAGCATTTTGGTATGTTGTTTGTATCAGAATTTCTAAAAACACCTTGAGTATTTTTTGATAAGCAAATAACTCTTGGTCTCATTGATCTGTAACAGTAACTCGCAAGTGAAAGTATGATTCCGACTATTATTCCAAGTTCAAGTTTTGGCGCCAATAGAAGAGTAACGAAAAAAGTGATAATTGATATAACTGCATCTTGTTTTTGGACTCTCCAGGCATATTTAATTGGTTTGAATTTTATTAAATTAATTACGGCAGTTATTATTACCGCGGCTAATGTTGCTTGAGGGATGTGATATAAAAGTGGAGTCAAGAATAATAAAGTTATACCAACGACTATTCCGGTTACTACTGAAGAAAATCCGGTTAAGGCTCCTGCAGATATATTAACTGCAGATCTTGAAAAAGATCCAGATACAGGGTAACCCTGAAAAAAACTTGAGACGATATTACTTAATCCCTGTCCAACAAGCTCTTGGTCAGCGTCTAATCTCTGTTTGGTCTGAGTAGCCATAGCTTTTGCGATTGATATAGCCTCCATAAATCCAATAAGACTTATAACTATTGCTACGGTTCCTAAGTTTATTAATTGTGATAAATCAATTTGTGGTATTTGTATTGATGGAAGTCCATCGGGCACAACTCCTATAACTTTGCCTCCATATTTGGTTTCGAAATCAATATACCAAGATATAAATGTGGTTATTGCTACTGAAATTAAAACAGCGGGGTATTTCTTTGCAACTTTTCTAACAAATATAATAAGAAATATCGCAAGTATTCCCATTAATAAAGTTGGGTTATGCGTATTTAACAATGATTCTGATATTACATTCATTACTGTTTGGTAATGTTGTTCTTCAGAAGCAACAGTCACTCCAAACAACTTTGAAAGTTGAGATGTTCCAATTATTATTGCTGCGGCATTTGTAAATCCTGTAACGACAGGATGTGATAAAAAGTCTACAAGGACGCCCATTCTTAACAACCCTAAAGAAAGTTGAAAAACTCCAACCAAAAAAGCGAGCATTATTGCATAAGCAACATAACCAGAAGGATCATTACTTGCAATCGGCTCTAAAGCTGCTGCTGTTAATAAACTTACAACAGCTACTGGACCAGTTGCTAATTGTCTTGATGAGCCAAAAACAGATGCTATTGCAACTGGTAAAAAGGAAGCATATAAACCGTAGTATGGTGGAAGACCTGCTAATTGTGCGTAGGCCATTGATTGAGGAACTAAAACTAAAGCAACAGTTAAGCCAGCAACAACGTCAGCTTGGAGGATTTTTGGGTTTTTTAAATCAGAAATCCACTCCCTAAAAGGAAAAATCCTTTTTAGAATAAACTTATGTAAATAATCAACCATCATCATAATTCTACGGATTCAGAGTTGCGATATTTCCAATTTTATTATAAATATTATCTATTCTTGCTAATAAAGATAATCTATTTATTTTAATATCTTCCTCGTCTGCGTTTACTATTACCTCATCAAAAAAATTCGTAATATATTTATTTAAGATATTTAATTGATTAAGGTAATCTCCATAATTTCTCGCAGTCAAATACAAGTCCAATTGGCCTTGAATACCATTAATCTCATTATATAATATCTTTTCGCTAGATTCTCTCAGTAATTTTTCCTGAATATTTGAAGAAAAATCACCATTAGATTTCTTTAAAATGTTTGAAACTCTTTTAGCGTTTGAAAATAAGTCGGTAAAATTGTTACTGCCTAATACATTATCGACTGAACTAACTTTTTTCAACATTGTATAAGGATCTACAGTATTACTATACCATAAAACGGACTGAATTACACTATCATTAAACCGAAAATCATCTTTTAAAATGAAAAATAACTTTTCTTTAAAAAAATTTTTACAATCATTGACAGATTCTTTTTTATCTGTAAGATTTTTTTTATTTTTTAAAAACAAGCTTGACGATTTTTCGATAAGATTTTGTAGGTCAACATAAATTTCTCCATTGAGAAGAATTTTCAAAATACCATTAGTAGACCTTCTTATTCCAAGAGGGTCTCTTGTGCCTGAAGGTTTTTCGTTTGCAAGAAAAATTCCAACAACTGTATCAAGTTTGTCAGCTATTGAAACAATCTGAGAGTCTACATTTTTAGGAATTGGGTCATTAGTTTTTATGGGTAGGTAATGTTCTTTTATTCCATTTGCAATATTTTTATCAAAGCCTGACTCACTTGCATAATAACTCCCAATATGGCCCTGAAGCTTGGGAATCTCGACAACCATGCTTGATATCAAATCTAATTTACATATTTTTACCAAATCCTTATAGTTTTTCCCCTCGCTATAGAAACATTGGCTATTGATGTGGTCAGATAGAATTAAAAGTCGTTTCACTTTATCATCTAAGCTTCCAAGCTTCTTATGAAAAATAACTTTTTTCAAATCATCATGTTTATTGAAAATGTTATTTGATAAATCTTTTGATATAAAAAATAATGCATCATCTAATCTTGGTTTTATTACCATCTCATTCCCATTTAAGATATTTTGATTTATTTCTAAGTTTGACAAACCTATAAATTTATTCGTTACTTTACCATTCTGATAAAGTAAAAAATGCTTTTGCGTGTCCTGAATTACGTACTCTAAAACTTCTTTTGGAAGCTCTAAATATTTTTCTGGAAAACTCCCAAGATAGAGATGTGGAGTTTCGGTCATTGCAGAAAGTTCTTCAAGTAATTCCTCATCGATTTTTTCGTCACATTCTTCTTCTGAAATTATTTTTTTTACGCTTTCGCAAATGAAGTCTTTACGTTTCACATTATCATATAAAATATTTTCGTTTTGTAAAAAATCAAAAAAATGCTTTTGGTTTTTGATTTTTATTTTTTTATTTGATAACCATCTATGGCCATATGAAAAATTGTCTATTTTAATACCAAGAATTTCTGATTTAATTGATTCATCCCCGAATAGTAAAAGCATCCATCTTATTGGTCTTATAAAGAAAACATCGGCGTAACCCCATTTCATCTTTTTTTGCTCCTCCACTCCGATTAATGCCTTTTCTAAAATTTTTGGTAATATATTTTTAGTCTTTATTAATAGCTTTGGTTTTTCAAAAACCACATAATCTTCTCCATTAATTTTTTTAGTATTTAAATCTTTAAAGTCGATATTATATTTTTTTGCAAAACCCTCTCCTGTTTTAGATAAATTATTTTTTTCGTCGAAACATTTTTGTAAAGGAGGCCCTTTGATAAGTTTTTTTTCGTGGATTATCTCGTCGTTTATATCTTTTATTACAAAAATTAATCTTATATTAGTGAAATAAAATTTACATTCAGAAAAATTAATACTATTTTTATCTAAATGGAATTCTATATTGTTTTTTACTTTTTCTAAAAATGATTTTAAATTTTTTGATGGTAAATCCTCAACACCGATTTCGAAAAGTAAATTTTTATTCGCCATAATTAGTTATTCTTCATTAATGGAAAATCAATTTTTTTTCTACTTTCTAAGAATTTTTTTGCTATCAAGTTTGATAATTTTCTTAATCTTAAAATGTATGCCTGCCTTTCGGTCGAAGATATAGCTTGTTTTGAGTCGAGAAGATTAAGAGTATGGGAATTTTGTAATAGGAGATCATAAGCAGGAATTGCTAAATCATTTTCAATTAAATTAATACACTCCTTCTCCATGTTGTCAAAGCTCTTCGATAAAATTTTTGAATCCACTAATTCGAAATTATATTGAGAATTTTCTTTTTCATTTTGCATATATATTTCACCATAAGTAATATCTTCATTCCATCTTATATTGTAGAGATTATCTATTGACTGTAAGTGCATTGCTATTCTTTCGAGCCCATATGTTAGTTCTCCAGTTACAGGCTTACATTCAAGGCCTCCAACTTGCTGAAAATATGTAAATTGACTAATTTCCATGCCATTAAGCCAAACTTCCCAACCAACACCAGCAGCACCAAGTGAAGGAGATTCCCAGTTATCATCAACAAACTTAATGTCATTTTTCCCTTTATCGATGCCAATGCTTGCCAAAGAATCAAGATACATATCCTGAATATCATCTGGGGAGGGCTTTAATATTACTTGTAGTTGATAATAATGTTGCAGTCTATTTGGGTTTTCGCCATATCTTCCATCTGTAGGTCTTCTGCAAGGTTGCGGGTATACCGCCCTCCATGGTTCTGGGCCTATTGCCCTTAAAAATGTTGAAGGGTGAAAAGTTGCAGCTCCCATTGGAATATCATAAGGCTCTAATGAAATACACCCTTTGCTTGCCCAATAAGACTTTAATTTAAATATAATCTCTTGAAACGTCATAATTTAAAATACTTTGCTTAATATTTAGGTAGTATAAAGCAAAGTCCAAATTTTGAATTATTAATATACTACTTTCTAAATCTCATATATTATTGAATTGTACTAATTATTAATTTAACACAATTTTAGTCATTTTTTTATGTCTTCCTACAAATTGGCATATAATATGCATGACTAGAATAATAGTAATAAAAATAGGAGCGAACCATGTCAGATATAATGAAAACAATAAAGGAGAATGACGTCAAATTTGTAGATTTACGTTTTACAGATCCAAAGGGAAAAGAACAACATGTTACCTTGCCGACAGGCTCTATCGACGAATCATTATTTAGCGATGGAAAGATGTTTGACGGTTCATCGATTGCAGGCTGGAAGGCCATAAATGAGTCAGATATGATATTGATGCCTGATCAAGAAACCGCAATTATGGACCCATTTTTTAGTGACACAACCTTAACAATAAGATGTAATATTCTTGAGCCAAGCACTGGTGAAGGTTACGCTAGAGACCCTAGATCAATTGCAAACAGAGCGGAAAAATATCTGAAAGATTCTGGAATTGCAGATACAGCATATTTTGGTCCTGAGCCTGAATTTTTCATTTTTGATTCTGTAACTTATGGTAATGAAATAGGCGAATCGTTTTATAGGGTTGAGTCAGAAGAGGGATGTTTCAGTTCAGGAGAACAATATGCAGATGGAAACACTGGTCATAGGCCTGGAATAAAAGGAGGTTATTTTCCAGTTCCTCCTGTTGACTCTTTACAGGATATTCGTTCAGCAATGTGTAATGTTCTTGAAGAAATGGGTGTTGTAACTGAAGTACATCATCACGAAGTTGCTACTGCAGGCCAGTGTGAGATTGCAACAAAATATAATACGCTTGTAAAAAGAGCTGACCAAAACCAAATCCTAAAATACGTTGTTCATAATGTCGCACATAATTATGGAAAAACTGCGACTTTTATGCCCAAGCCAATAATAAACGATAATGGTAATGGAATGCATGTTCACCAATCTCTTTTTAAGGAAGGTGAAAATCTATTTCATGGAAATGAATATGGAGGCCTATCACAAACAGCGCTGTACTATATTGGGGGTATTATTAAACATGCAAAAGCTGTTAATGCATTTTCTAATGCGGCAACAAACAGCTATAAAAGACTTGTTCCGGGATTTGAAGCACCCACAATACTTACATACTCTGCAAAAAATAGGTCAGCAAGCATAAGGATACCGTTCGTAGCAAATGATAAAGCTAGAAGAATTGAGGTTAGATTCCCAGACGCTTGTGGAAACCCATACTTAACTTTCACTGCATTGATGATGGCTGGATTAGATGGAATAAAAAACCAGATTGACCCAGGCCAAGCAATGGATATAGATTTGTTTGAAGATCTTAGCCCTGAAGAAGAAGCAAAAATTCCACATGTCTGCTCTTCCTTAGATGAAGCTTTAAAATCATTAGATGCTGATAGAGAATTTTTGAAAGCTGGAGGCGTATTTAGCGATGACACAATTGATGCATATATCGCATTGAAAATGGAAGAAGTGCAGGCCTTTCAGGCTAATACCCATCCTCTTGAATTCGAAATGTATTACAGTTTATAAATTAACGCCCTATAATAGGGCGTTTTTATAATTTTAATTTGCACAAATATAGTGCAATCTTTAGTCATTTTATTTATAATGCTAAGACATAAAAATACTTAATTTTATAAATAATAAAAAAATGAACATAGATGGCGTCTTAGATAGTATTTCAACATCAATTATAATAACAAATAAGTATATGGAAATCGTTCATATCAACGCCTCTGGTGAAAATTTTCTGCAAAATAGTAAAGAAAAACTTAAAAATATTAAAATTAATGAAATATTTGCTAAAAAAAATAACCTAATTATTAACCAAGTCTACGATGCCATTGCTTTAGATCAATCCTCAATTTCAAGAGATATTAATATTTCGTTAAAGACAAAATCAAAACACAATATAGATTGTAATGTTCAAACAATTTATATTGATGCAGAAAAATATGTATTACTTGAAATTAATCAGATTCAAAGACAAAAAAATATACAAGAATACGCAAGCTTTTTGGAAAGGAATAATGCAACCCAAATGATTACAAGTTCAATTGCTCACGAAATAAAAAATCCTCTCGGCGGAATAAGAGGTGCTGCTCAATTACTTGAGGCTGAAATAAAAGAGAGTCATAAGGAATATACCGAGGTAATAATAAACGAAGTTGATAGATTAAAAAATTATGTAGATAAAATGCTAGGGCCTAAAAAGCTTCCTGAATTTAAAAATATTAATATTCATTTCTTAATTGATAGAGTCTTAAAATTAATAAAAATTTCCAAAGAGAAAGAGATAAATTTTATAAAAAACTTTGACCCTAGTATTCCTGAAGTAAAAATTGACAAAGACATGCTAATTCAATCATTATTAAATATTGTTAAAAATGCAAAAGAGGCAACAATTGATGGTGGATCAATTGAGCTAAAAACCCGAGTAGAAAGAAACTATACTATAAATTCGATTAAACACGAATTAGTAGCAGTTATATCTGTTATTGATGATGGTGTAGGTATTGATTCTGATATGAAAAATAAACTTTTCCTTCCATTAGTTACAAATAAAACTAATGGATCGGGACTTGGTCTATCAATATCTCAAAGACTTGTATCTTTAAATAAAGGCATAATAATTTTTGAGGATGCTGAAACAAAAACAATTTTTAAAATAATAATTCCAATTAGTAAATAACATGTCAAAAAAAGAGAATAAAAAAGTTTTTGTAATTGACGATGATAAATCGATTAGATGGATACTGGAGAAGGCTTTATCCAAAGCTGGATACGATGTTAATTGTTATGAAAATACAGAAAATATTATAAAAAACATAACAAAGCATGCCCCGAATATTATAGTTTCTGATATAAGAATGCCTGGTGAAAGTGGGCTAGAGATGCTTGAGAATGTTAAGCGTGAGTTTCCTAAAATACCAATTATTATAATGACAGCATTTTCAGATCTTGAATCAACAGTAAGTTCTTTAAAAAAAGGTGCTTACGAGTATATTACAAAACCCTTCGATATTAAGGAGATGGTATCTTCTGTTGATAAGTCTTTAAAAAACAAGATTTCTCCAGAATCAAAAACAAATTCATATTTATCAAAAAACACCTCAAAAATAATAGGTAATTCAGAAAGTATGCAAGATATTTATAAGGCTATTGGGAAAATTTCATCTGCTAATGTTGACGTAATGATTTTAGGAGAGACTGGGACAGGTAAAGAATTAATTGCAAAAGCAATTCATGAAAATAGCGACAGGAAAAATAGCCCTTTTATTGCAATTAATACTGGTGCAATTCCTACTGAGCTTCTTGAATCTGAATTATTTGGTCACGAAAAGGGTTCTTTTACTGGAGCTTATAGTCAAAGAATTGGAAGATTTGAACAAGCTTCAGAAGGAACTTTATTTTTAGATGAGATAGGAGATATGCCGCCTGATGTGCAAACCAGATTATTAAGAGTCCTTCAGGAGGGTGAGTTTTTTCGAGTAGGGGGGACAAAATCAATTAAAGTAAAAACAAGAATTATTACAGCAACACATAAAAATCTTCAGCTTCTAGTAGCTAAGGATCTCTTTCGAGAAGATCTTCTGCATAGAATTAATGCTATAAGAATTGAATTACCTAGTTTGCGAGAGAGAAAAAATGACATAATAAATTTAGCAGATCATTTTCTAAAAGAGTACTCTGAAGAATATAAAATTCCTTTAAAAAATTTTGACGAGGATGCAAAAAAAATATTACAAAAATATTTATGGCCAGGAAACATAAGAGAGCTGCAAAATATATGCAAGTATTTATGTGTAATGGTAAAAAATAACGAGATTTCTAAAAATGATCTTCCTAAGGAAATCAAAGAATCCGAAATAGATAATTTTGTAAGTAGAAATTGGGAGAATTTATTAGAAACATGGATTTTAAATAAATATGATAAAGATTCAAAAGATATTTCAAAAGCGATTGACAAAATTTATACCTCTACCTTAATAAAATCAGCGTTAAGATTAACAAATGGTAACAAAACAGAAGCTGCAAAAATTTTAGGCTGGGGTAGAAATACAATTACAAATAAAATGAATTCCGCATTAAAAAAAATTAAATAGTTTAATTACAATCTATTCCTACAGCATCCGATATATTTTCAATACTATTTAACTTTAAAATTGAGCTTAGCTCCTTGTTAATTTTGCTGGCAACAAAAGGGCCCTCATAAACGAGTGATGTGTATAGTTGAATTAATGATGCTCCAGACTTAATTTTCTCAAATGCGCTTTTCCCGTCCCTTACTCCACCAGCACCAATAATTGGAAATTTTTTATTTATTCTATTGTAGAATTCTTTAATTAGTGAATTTGATAAATTCTCAATTGGAGGACCAGATAAGCCCCCTTCTTCAATTTTATTTACGCTATATAAGTTTTTATCTCTAGAAATACTAGTATTAGTTAAAATTAAACCATCTATCTTCTTATCAAGAAAAATTCTACATAAGCTATCGATTTCTTTGTCATTTATATCTGGAGAGATCTTAAACAATATTGGCACTTTTGAGGATTTTTCTGATCGTCTTAAATGAAGTTCATCAATAAGCTTTGTTATGTTTTCATCTTTATGTTGCTGTCTTAAGCCAGGTGTATTGGGTGATGATATATTTATAGTTATATATGAAGCAATTTCGCAAAATTGATCGAAGCACAAAACATAATCATCTATATCTTTTGCATTTTTCTTGTTTGGGCCTATATTTACCCCGCAAATTCCTTTTGGTGAATCTTTATTCATGCGGGTTTTTATTTGAATCATACCGTCATTTGGAAAACCCAATCTGTTGATAAGAGCATTATCTTCAAGTAATCTGAAAACTCTAGGTTTTTGATTTCCATATTGTGATTCAGGGGTTACGGTTCCAATTTCCGCAAAGCCAAAGCCAAGCTTACCAATTTCGTTATACACTTCGGCATTTTTATCAAAACCGGCTGCCAACCCAATGGGGCTCTTAAAATCCATATTTAAAATTTTTTGATTCAAGTTTTTATAATCTTTTTTTAAAAATGGATTTCTCAGGAAAAATGAATTCTTTATAAGTTGTAAAGCAAGCTTATGTGCTTTTTCAGGTTCAGTTTTGGTTACGTAAAATTCAAAAAATTTTTTATACATTTCTGGACTTTATTAAATCCTCAAATAAATTATTGATCAAATTCTTCCTTTTGAACTCTTACTAGAAGTTCGTCTACAGCAGTTTTAGGATCTATTACACCCGTGATTATATCAAATACTTTGCTACAAATCGGTAAATTTAAATTATGTTTTTTAATTAAAATTTGTAATCCAATTGATGCATTAATTCCTTCCACGACTTGTCCGATTTTTTTTTCTGCCTCATTTATTCTGGTGCCGCCTGCAATTTCTAAACCAAATCTTCTATTTCGTGATTGATTATCATTGGCTGTTAGTACAAGATCGCCAAAACCACTGAGCCCCGATATGGTTTGATCATCGCAACGTAATGCTTTCCCAACATTCTTTATTTCAAGAATTCCTCTAGTTATCAAAGCGGCTCTTGCATTTGCGCCAAGTGATAACCCATCAGATATTCCAACTGCAACAGACAGTATATTTTTCATTGCTCCGCCTAATTGACAACCCAAAATATCTGAAGATTCATAAATTCTAAAATATTTTTGATGAAATAATTCAGTAAAAATTTTGCGAACCTCTTTATTAGGCGAGGCTATGGTAACAGCAGTTGGCTTGTTTTGGACAACCTCAGAGGCGAATGATGGTCCTGAAAGTACCACTAAATTATCTTTATTGACATAATTGCCAATAATTTCGGCAGGGAAAAGACCTGAATTTGGGTCTATACCCTTGCATGTTAATAAAATTGGTAATAAAAAATTATGTTTTTTTAGCAATTTTCCAATGTCATTTAAGGAGGCTACTGGCGTAGATATAATTAATGGTTTATTTAATGAAAATACTTCCGTGATTTCATCTGTAATTGAAATATTTGATTCTGAAAGACCCTCTTTGCTTTTTTCCTTATCTCTCGAATATATTAAAACCTTCTTTTCATTATTTGATAATGAATGTGCTAAAGCTCTTCCCCATGATCCTGCGCCAATAATAGATGCATTATACGGTTGATTTAAAGCGGTCATAATCTAAAGTTTAAAAATTTAATAGCTATCATTATTTTCTAGTCCGCCTTCCATATCAAACTCAACTAAGTCATCGTATCCACCGATATGCCTATCATCAATAAAAATTTGCGGAACTGATCGACGGCCATTTGATAATTCTAACATTTCCTCAAACAATTTTACGTCTTGATCAACTTTAAACTCTGTATAGTCTATATTTCTTTTCTGCAGAAGCATTTTTGCTCTATCGCAGAATGGACACATTGCAGTTGAGTAGATTACGACTTTCATTTTATTTTTTCATTACCGGTAAGTTATCTGACACCCATGCTTCGAATCCACCTTTAATTGAGTAAACTTCAGCAAAGTTATTTTTTGTTAAAATGTTAGATACACTTGATGATCTAATTCCAGATTTACAATATACGATTGTTGGTTTATCGGAATATTTTTTTATTGAATCAATGCTTGATTTGAAAGAAGAAAAACTAATGTGTTTTGAGTTTTTTATTGAGCCCTGATCTAACTCTGTTTTTTCTCTCACATCAAGAATAAATGCATCTTTATTTATTAAAAATACAGCTTCTTGAGGAGATATACTTTTAAATTTTTGGGTAAATTCTTTGAACTCATGAAATACAATAAAAGCGAGTATTACAAAAAATAGAGAAAAAAGAACAGGATTATTTGAAATAAAATTTAAATAAACTTCCATAACAATAAATTTTTTTATTTATTAGAGGAACAAAAAACTTCTCTCATCATCTCAAGTAATTTAAGAGTTCTCTCATCGCTAACCCTGTAAAAAACTTTGTTAGCTTCTTTACGTGTTTCTAAAACTCCTTTATCTTTTAAAATACCTAGATGTTGCGATATATTACTTTGCGAAGTGCCAACAGTATCAACAATATCTTGAACGCTGAATTCAGAATCTCCTAAAATACATAGTATTTTAAGCCTTAGTGGATGCGACATTGCCTTAATTGAACGAGATGCTCTATCTATATCATCCTGAGTAACACCACTATGATCTATTCTTTCACCCGCAGCTTCTGACATAAAGCTTCCCTCTTAATTATGATTTATTATTTTTATAGTTAAATCTTTAAGTCATGGTACCAATCAATATTAGATATGTCTAATAAATTAATTCATTGAAAAATTATGTATTTACAGGCTTTTCTTAACTCTATTAGATAATTATAATAAAGTAATAAAACATATATCTATTCTTTCAAAATCAAAAAAAAATTAATATTTAACAAATATTGATTTGGCTGTTCGATAAAATTCTAATAGTATAGTTGTTATGAAATATTTTAAATTAAAGAATCTTTTACTTTTCGCAGGCATTTTTATAGTAATTAACCTATTTTTTTATAAAAATTACAATAACGATGTGCACGCTACAAAAACTAGCTTGCCACTCAATCAGTTACAAGCTTTTTCTGAAGTTTACTTAAAAATTAAACAAAATTATGTTCAAGATATCTCTGATAAGGAAATATTTGATAATGCAATTAAAGGAATGTTAGAGGGATTAGATCCTCATTCAACTTTTTTGAATGAGAAAGATTTTAAAGATCTGCAAATAGGAACAAAAGGTGAATTTGGCGGTTTAGGTATCGAAATAACCATGGAAGGTGGATACGTAAAAGTTATTACGCCAATCGACGACACCCCTGCTTTTAAGGCTGGAATAGAAGCTGGGGATCTAATAGTAGAGATTGATAATAAATCTGTGCAAGGCATGTCTCTTGGTGAAGCTGTAGATTTAATGAGAGGTAAAATAGGTACTTCAATATTACTAACTATAGCCAGAGAGGGTAATAATTCTCCATTAGAAATTAAGATCATTAGAGATAAAATAAAAGTAAAAAGTGTTAAATACGAAATTATCGACGATAGTTATGCATATATAAGAATTTCAAGCTTCCAGAGTAAGACAGGAGATAATCTTAAAAAAGCAATTAGAGATTTAAAATCAAAATCAAAAAATAGTATAAAGGGTTATGTTGTTGATATGCGAAATAATCCCGGCGGCGTTCTAGGAGCCGCTGTTGATGTAAGTGATGCTTTTATTAGCGGTAAAAAGAAGATTGTCTTTACAAAGGGTAGAACTGAAGACGCGATATACGAATTTGTCTCGAATAATACTGATTTAGCAAATGGCAAACCAATTGTTGTATTGATTAATGGTGGTTCTGCTTCTGCCTCTGAAATAGTTGCAGGTGCTTTACAAGATCACAAAAGAGCAATTATTATGGGAACTCAATCTTTTGGTAAAGGTTCAGTTCAAACAATATTGCCAATTACATCTAAAACTGCTGTAAAAATTACTACTGCAAGATACTACACACCTAAAGGTAGATCGATTCAAGCAAAAGGAATAACACCAGATATTATTGTTGAAAATCTTGAGCTCGGTTCAATTTCTCAAAACAAAATATTGAAAGAATCTGACCTTGTTGGGCATTTGAAAAATAGTGAGAGCAAAAATTCGAAAGGAAATAAGAAAAAACAAAATAAAAAGTTGGAAAATGATTATCAACTATCTGAAGCTATAAATCTGCTTAAAGGGCTGAATATCATTTCATTAAGTAAAAACTAAGTAATAACATAAATTTAAAAGTTTCAAAAAAAAATCTTGTGTGTTCAAAAAAGCCTTGTATAATGTCGCGCCAAAGAGTATTTGTTAGTAAATGTATTTTCAAAAGGATGATCGATGAAGTATACGGAAGCCAAAATCAAAAAAGCTGCTGCAAGTCGTTATATGAACGAGGATCAGCTTGAGTTTTTTAGAGAAAGACTAATAAATATGAAAATAGAGCTGCGTCAACACCTCGAAAATGAAAGATCTGAATTATCAAAACAATCAAGAGAATGTGACGATTTAGATAGAGCTCAAATTGAGGAGGAAATTCATCTAAGACTTCGGATTCTTGATAGAGAATCTAAACTTCTGCCGAAAATAGATGAGGCAATTAAAAGAATTGATGAAGGAAGCTATGGTTATTGCATTAACACTGGTGAGGCAATAGGTATAGAAAGATTACTAGTTCGACCAACCGCACTATTTTGTGCTGAAGAAAAAAGTAGACAGGAAAGAATAGAAAAGGCTTATAGAGATTCGTAAAAATTTTTACGAATCTCTAATAAACTCCTAATCATTTAACATTTGCTTTAAATATATCAGACATCCTTGTTTTAACATTTGGAACCATTACAGTGGCTTCAAACTTTTCAATTTCCTTAGCCATTTCAGCTTTATTGTTTGTGTCTGATACTTGAATAATTCCTGCCATAGCCATCATTGCATGCGGAGAACACATATAAAGATATAAACCGTTTACATCAAATTTAACTGTCGTCGACGGTTTATATTGCGTATTAAAGGGCACACTCCCCGCTGGTCCAGCAACGGTAATAGCGTTATGCCCGGCATCTGTCATTTCAAAAGTGATACTATCGCCAGCATTGATCTTTATGAAAGCTGGTTCAAAAACCATTGAACCCTGATCAGACATATTTAACATCTTGACTACGTGTGTTTCTCCAGCATAGGAAACACCACTTAAAAGGAATGCAAATATAATTCCATAAAATTTAATTGTTTTTATCATGTTAATTTCCCTATTGTTAAAATAATTTACGTAAAGTATTATACTTTATTATATTATAAAATTCCTATGTAAGATTTACGTATATTTATGGACAAAACTTTAATTGAAAAAAATAAAGAAAACGCCAAAAAAGCTTTAGCTGAGGCAAAAGAGCGCAAAAAGAAAGAAATTGCTGTCCTTCGAGCAAAAGAAAAAAATGGCCCTAAAGGACTTGAGCCCACTCGATATGGTGATTGGGAGAGAAAAGGAATTACTTACGATTTCTAAAACTACACTCCCAAATATTCCCACAAATACCAGCAAACTACAGACCGATAAGGCTTCCAATTTTCCGATATTTTGAGCATTTTATTGTGATCTGAATCGTCTATTTTGTACACTTCAGATATAGCTCTCCTGAGAGCGATATCGCCTATTGAGAAAACGTCTAATCTTCTATAAGCAAACATTAAAAACATTTCTGCTGTCCAAGGTCCAATACCCTTTATTGAAGATAAGAATTCTATTGCCTCTGTATTGCTCAGATTTTCAATAGCCTCTAGCGATAATTTGCTAGTTAAAATACTTTTTGCAATTGATTTTATATACTCATATTTTCTTTGAGACAAACCTTGAGATCTGGCCCATCTTAAATTTGATTTAGCCATGGCTTTTATGAAAGAATTTTCTTTTTTTGAAGAATCAACAATTCTTCCCCAGATCGCTTCTGCCGCTTTCGCGGATATTTGCTGTCCAACGATTGATTGACTAAGTTCAAAAAAAAGTAACTCTTCGTCAATCTGACGAGTTTTTAAAAAAGGACATTTTTTTTTAGCATCAAGAATAACTTCAAGCTTATTATCTTTTTTAATTAACTCTTCAAAGATTTTTTTCTGACTTGTCAAATTATTTAATTTTTATCAATTTAAACCTGTAACATCATATACTTCTTTTAAAACATGTGATGCTATATTTTTGGCCTTTTCTGAACCATTATTTAAAATACCAAGTAGATATTTTTTATCACTGATTAATTTTTTCATTTCATCTCTTATTGGCCCAATCTTATTTATTAGAACCTCCGTCAAATCCACTTTAAGCTCTGAAAAGTTTTTTTCCCTGTATTTATCAAAAGAAATTTCAAAGTCTTCGTCTTCACAAGCTGAATATATTGTTATTAAGTTTTTCGCCTCGGGCATACTTTCTAGAAGTTCTATCGAGCTTGGAATGGGAAGAGCATCTGTTTTTGCTTTTTTTATTTTTTTGTCAATCTCATCATTGCTGTCCATCAAAGAGATTCTAGAAAATTCTGAGGTATCTGACTTACTCATTTTTTTCGTTGCATCTCTCAAACTCATAATTCTTGCTGCTTTTTTTAATATGATTGGCTCTGGTAGTGGAAAAAATTCTTTTTTAAAGTCATTATTGAATTTCAACACAATGTCTCTAGCAAGCTCTAAATGTTGTTTTTGATCTTCTCCTACCGGAACATGTGTTGCTTTGTAAATAAGAATATCTGCAGCCATAAGTACTGGGTATGAAAAAAGACCAACACTAACTTTTTCCTTGTTCTTTCCTGCTTTATCTTTAAACTGAGTCATCCTATTAAGCCAACCCATCCTTGCAACGCAATTCAGAACCCATGATAATTGAGTATGCTCTGGAACACTTGATTGATTAAAAATTATACTGCGATTTGGGTCTATACCAGATGCTATAAAAGCTGCAGCAACCTCACATTTTTTCTGGGTTAAATCACCTGGATCTTGCCATGTTGTAATCGCATGTAAATCAACGACGCAAAAAAGTGACTCGTATTTTTCTTGAAGTGGAACAAAGTTCTTAATAGCTCCTAAATAATTTCCTAAATGTAGTCCTCCAGTTGGCTGAACACCAGAGAGAACTCTTTTCGTAAAATTAGTTTTCACATTACTCATAATCTCGAAGCATTTTTTCAACAGTTAAACTGTGTATCTCCTCATTTTTGATCATTTCTTTTGCATACTCTTCTAAATATATACTTTTTTCTACAACTTCTGATAGCAAATCTTTATACAGAGATACTGCTTTTCTCTCGTGCTCTAAACTCTCAGATAGAAGAGCAGACACGCTATGTTCGTTAGATTCATCGATAATCGATACTTCTTGGGATGGATGCCCGCCTAAACTAACTAGAAGTTCTCCAGCGCTTTGTGCATGAAGTAATGACTCGCTAGATTGCTCATTAAAGTAAGTCACTAAACTCTCTCTGTAAGGTCCCACAACCATTAATGCAGAATGAGTGTATCTCACAACACCTGCTAACTCATATTTCATTATATCATTCAAAAGTGCTATAACTCTCTCTCTATTTATGTTCTCCATATTTTCTCCGTTCACTCAGTAATTAAAAAAAACTAGACCACATTGTAACAAAATTATTAATTTTAAATTACTGTTTTTACTTTTTTTTAAAAATTAAATTAATTTTTCTAAAAGTCTTTTTTTCCATTTCCCAAAAATATGAAAACTCTCCAAATAAAGTTCCTACTATAATCAATAAGATTTGATAAATCGGCAATATAAGAATGATTCTTATTATCCAATAAGAAGTACTTCCAATTGTATCTGCATTTATATAGAAAACTTCCAAAATATAATCTGCAAAAAATAAAGAAGAAGTCCCCGTCAATGCAAAAACAAGATTTACTATAAAAAGCTGGTAATTAGTTTGAACTCTAAAAAAGTTTCTTATTTTTTCCATAGTATATTTTATATTGTGTCGTAATGACCTAGTTTAACAAGTCTTTCGTTAAAGCGTTGCTTTATTTCGTCTGTTAGCAATGGTATTGCAATTGCTTTTTTCATTGCTTCTACATTATTTTCAGAAAATATAAGTTTAGATATGTCAAAAACGCTCATTGTTTGGGATTCGCGATTAATAAGCTCAATTTCATCACCTTTCTGAATTTTCCCTTCATTGAGAACTTTCATATAAGTTCCCAGGAAATTATGTTCTATAAAATATTTCATAAAATTCTTTTCGTTCATTTTAATGGTAATTTTATAGCATGGGATGCGTGGTTGAGTAATTTTCAAAACAACTTTTGAAATTCTAAATTCATCTCCAATAAAAATTTTCCTCTCGTCAAAATTATCGATCGTTAAATTTTCACCAATAAGACCATAATTTTTTGAAAAATCTTTTTTCAGCAATTTACTCCAGTGGGCATAGTGTTTGTATGAGTAAGCATAAACAGCTTTATCAAGTCCACCATGAACTGAAAGATCAGCTTGACGATCCCCCTCAATACCATTTTTGGAAACTTGGAGCTCGCAGTTTTTAGGCTCTTTAAATATACTTGTACTAATAATTTTTTTATTAAAAGAAATTTTTCTCGGCAAAGAGGTATTAATTGAAATTATTTTCATCTATTAATTTTACTTTTTAAGTATAGAAATAATGCTGCAACTTCATAAAAAGCATTAAAGAAAGGGAAGATAATAGGGTTTTTGAATATTTTGTATAAAAATTTATATTTTGGGATATTTTTCCAAATAATAAAAAAAGATTTTGATCCAGAGATTAGTTTCCCGTTTTCAATTACATGCATCCTTCTATATAAATCATCTACTGCTACTCCAGTCTGAGTTTCTGAGTCCTTTGATGATGAAATATCTACCCATTCAATATTATCGTCACAATGCTTTTTATAAGCATTGATTTCAGCTCTACATATTGAACATGAATTATTAAAGTAGACTTTTGTTTTCATAAATAATTATAGGGTTAGAACTACTTAAGACTTTTATTTCCAATAATTAAGAAAAATATGCTTAGAACAAATATATATATTTGTTCACTTTTGAATAATTTTTCATTAATAAACCAATCTGAGTGAGCTAAATAGAATGCACCAATCATTATTATGAGAATTCCAAGTGCAGAAAAACGAGTAATTGAGTTTCCTATACCCCCCTTAAAGAACCCACCAATTATTATTCCTATACCTGCAGCCATTTCCCCTAATGCTACTGCCGTCGCTGTAACCATTGGTGCGACCACTCCAATACTCTCAAGCCAAGATGCAAAACCTTCAGGCGGATATGGAAACTTACCCCATCCATGAAGAAAAAAGGATACTCCTAATGTTATACGTACAATCCAAAGAGATGTGTTTGATAAATTCATGCCTATATATTAAAAATAATTAAATAATGTAAATGTTAACAAAAATATAAATTAATTTAAAATAAAGAATATGTACGCATATAAAGAGATAGAGCTTATCACAAAAAATTCTTCTTGGTGGAAACAAATAAAATATAGGAGGGAAAGCGCTCTCATCCTCAATAAATATAGAAATCAAGGATGGAAACTGGTGAAAAAAATAGGCGAAGAAAATAATATTTTGAAAGTTGATACTAGATCATATAGTAAATACTTCCTTAGAAAAAAATTAATATAAATACCTTTAATTAAAAACATATTTTCTTGAGAGAAATTAAAAATCTTAAAACGTGACAAGTTAATAATTTTTCTAAAAAATAACATTCTTGAATACTCTTTAAAAACAGACCAAAATTTTGTAATTAATTTGACTAAAAATAGTGAGAATGTTTCTTATTTACATTGATTCACAATTTTTATATTATTATTTAAAATAATAAAATAATAATAAGGATGTAAAAATGAAAAAGATTTTATACATAGAAGCCTCTCCACGAAAGGATAGATCTCACTCAATTAACGTCACAAGAAAATATATTGATAAAATTCAAAAAAATGGTGAAGTTGAAATAAAGAAAATCGATCTCTGGAATTACGATTTACCTGAATTTGACGGGGATATGTTAAATGCAAAATATGCAGTGATAGCTGGAACAGAAGCAACGGCAGAACAAAATAATGCATGGGCTAAAGTTATTGATATTTTCAACGAGTTTCAAGATGCAGATCATTATATTTTTAGTGTTCCTATGTGGAATTTTAGTATTCCCTATAAACTTAAACACTATATTGATATTGTAACTCAACCTGGTTTGTCATGGAGCTACACTCCTGAAGATGGCTATAGTGGTCTAATGTCAGGCAAAGAAGCTACTGTAATTTATGCTAGCGGTGATGGATATGGTGAGGGCACTGGATTTGAGTCATACGATCTCCAGAAGCCTTATGTTACGTTATGGCTAACGTTTATAGGTTTCTCAAAAATTGATAGCATTATAGCTGACAGAACTCTTTTCGAGCCCGAAGAGTCTGAAAAGAGGGCTCTTCAAGATTAGTAAGAGTACTTTCTTGATCCAAATACTTCTAGGCCAGAGTGAAACAGTTTTCTCTTTCTTTGGGATGACCTAATCTTTGATAAATGATAGTAGGTTGTATCCTCAGATACACCTCTATATATTAAGTCACCTTTGTCAAAAGATTTAGTTTGTTCTACACTTATTGACGAACTTCCTCTATAAACCTTTTCCTCTTTTTTCGCTTCTTTGACATCCTTCGTATCAGACGATGTAGCGCCCCTATAGATTTTCTCCATGGTCAAAATCTCCATTTAATATTCTGTAGGTAAGCTTTTTACGCATGCTTGATGCACCGATTAGGAGACTTAAATATAGCAGCTATAATATAAATTGCAAATCTGTAGTTAGCCAGTATTTCTAAGCCCTGCGGCAATCGCATGAATCGTTCTTAATAGAGGATTAAATACATCATCGTCTTGCGATGGATTGCTTCTATGCTTTCTCAATAACATGACTTGTATGTAATTAAGAGGATCCATGTAGGGTTTTCTTCTGTATAAGGATAAAGCTAATTTTTTGTTGTCTTCGAGTAATCTCTCAGACTCTATTATTTGCAACATCAAGTCCTCAGTTAATCTATATTCATCTTCAATTTTTTTAATGATATGAGAAGCCTTTTTTTGGTCTTTTGCAAGAAGTGCATAATCTTTTGCGATGGCTAAATCAGCTTTTGCGATGGCTTGTCCAATGTTATCAATCATCATGTGAAAAAAAGGCCACTCGTTATACATTTTTCTTAATACATCAATACCGTTTTCTTCATAAGTTTTCTTTAAAGCTGTGCCTAAACCGTACCATGCTGGTAGCGTATGTCTTGACAAAGACCATCCAAATACCCAAGGTATGGCTCTTATAGAATATCTTGATCTTTCCCCCTTGGCTCTATGAGAGGGCCTTGAACCAATATTCAATTCTCCAAGTTCTTGCACTGGTGTTGCCTCATAAAAATAATCTGTCAATCCTGGAGTTCTATCCGTTAATTCTCTATACTCATCCTCCCCACTTTTTTTCATATTTTTCATTGTTTGTTCAAAATCTTTAACATTTACTTTCTGGTCAACTACGATATGTTGGCTTGCTTTAATGAGACCGCCAATTGCCATTTCTAGTTCGTAACAGGCGGTCTCATACTGTGCGTATTTATAGGATAAAACTTCTCCCTGCTCTGTAATTTTAATTTTGCCGTTTACTGTTTTTGCTGGCTGTGCCAAAATCGAGTTATGAGTTGGCCCACCTCCACGCCCAACAGTTCCACCTCTACCATGAAATATTTTACATTCAATTCCAAACTTTTCTGATATTTCAATTATTTCTTGTTGAGCTTCATATAAACCAAAAGAAGAAGCCAGAATACCGCCATCTTTACACGAGTCAGAATAACCCAACATTACTTCTTGTAAATTATCCTCATGACATTTTAAAAATTTTATATAAACTTCATTTGAAAAAAGAGATTCCAAGATAATTTTTATTCTTGCTAAATCATCTATTGTTTCAAATAATGGCGTTATTAAAATATCACAAAACAATTCCCCATTACTTGACTTACCAACAAGACCTACCATTTTTGCAAGCAACATAACCTCTAGAACATGACTAGCATCGTGCGTCATCGATATTATGTAATGGCCAAAAGCGTCTTTACTAACCTGATCTCTTAGCAAAATCATTGTTTTAAAAACATCAACTATTACTTTTTCATCATCCGATAACAATTCATACTGTTGTTCAAAATTGTCATCTGATTCAAGCATTTGTGTTAATATTTTTACTTTTTCCGATTCTTCTAATTTTTCATAATCAACTTTTTTTACACTAGATATAAGGCTTTGTATTACAAGGGTGTGTTTTGTTGATTCCTCTCTAATATCTAGATTTACTAAGAAGAACCCAAAAGTTTCAACCAAACGAATAAAATCATCAAGGCCAAATTCCATGAGAACTGTATCACCATCATGTGTAAGTGAGTCTCTAACTAAATATAAATCCTCTAAAAGTTCTTTCTCGCACGAATACCTACTAGTTCTCTCAGTAGATATTTTGTTATCTTGGAGCTCAATAATTCTTTGAAGTGATTCGTTTAGCCTATAGCTTATGATTTTAAATTTCCTTCGATATGGTTCTTTCGGAAAGTCACTACTTTTTTTATAGAAAGCTTCTTTCAAATATTTGTTATCTTTTTCTAATGACTTAAGGAAATCTTCAGATGGTTTCACAAGTTGATCAGAATGAGTCATGAAACGAGATAACTCCTGCGCTCTTTTAATGTATTCTTTTAAAGCAGTTTTTGAATGCATATAAACTGCCTTCTGGGTTACATCTGGAGTTACAAAAGGATTGCCATCCCTATCCCCACCAATCCATGAACCAAATCTTAAAAAACTAGGCACTTTAATAGACCCCACACTTAAAGAATCACAATATATTCTTTTCGTTGCATTTTCTAAATCTCTATACATTTGAGGTACAGCCTTAAATAAAGAAGTATTAAAATAATATAAACCATTTCTCACCTCATCTTCGACAGTGGGTTTTTTCATTCTTACTTCATCTGTTTTCCATAAAATCAATATTTGAGCTTCGAGTTTTTTAATTATCTCTTCTTTTCGAATTGACTGCCCTCTGTAATTATGAAGTTCTAAAATTGTTGCAAATATTCTTCTTGTGGCCTCCATTTTGCTTCTTCTCATTGCTTCAGTTGGATGTGCAGTGAATACAGGAATAAACTGAAGGCTTTTATATAGCTTCTGCAATTCATTAATAGTTATTCCATGAGATTTACAATCTTTCAAGGTATGATCAAAAGAGCCTTCCCATAATGCTGATCCAGACTTACCAGAAATTAGCAGGCTTTCTCTATGTATATGCTGGTAAGCTTCTTCTGCGACATTAACAAGAGCAAAATACTTGGAAAAAGATCTTACAACATTTTTGAGTGTTTTAGGATCTAGTTTTTCAATATATTTAATAAGCTGATCATGTTGTTTCTTATCATGATTTTCTTGTATATTAATAAATCCTTTTCTCAGTTTTTCAACAACTGCGTAAACTTCTTTTCCTGCATGTAACTTAATAGCATTACCTAGTAACTTACCAAGTAATTTTACACAAGACCTTAGTTGCGAATCAGTTATCGCATCATAATTTTTAAGAAAATCGCTCATGAATTTTTAAATCTTATTTTTTTGCTATAAAATACATCATATCATAATGGGTAAAATTCATCATCAGTTGATTATATTTTCATTTAAATTATTGATACATAATGATTTTTTTAAGATAAAAATATTTTTCCAAATGAAATAAATATTTGTATTAGATATCGAAGATAAAGAGTATCTGTTTTTTATTATTTATTTCCAAATATTTATCCAATTTTCCAGGCTAACATGAAGTTTATTATTTCTTTCTTGTATTTCTTTCCTCATAGCACATCTCATTTTGCCAGCTTCAAAAAGCTTTTTTTCGACTTCCGAATCTAATTCTAGTCTTGGAACTTCCATAGGTTTCCCATCATCATCAACAGATACCATTGTAAAGTAACTTGAAATTGCATGATAATCTTTCTTCTCTTTTATTCTTTCACCTTCGACCCTTATACCTACCTCCATAGAAGTTTTCCCAACGTAATTGATATTACATTTAAAGGTCATTAAATCTCCAACTGCAATTGGTTTCTTAAATACAACTTGATCTAAAGATTTTGTAACAACATAGGTTTTACAATATCTTGAGGCGCAAGTAAAAGCAGCTTCATCTAATAACTTTAATATTGTTCCACCATGAACTTTTCCTGAAAAATTTGACATATCGGGCGTCATTAAACGAGTCATGAATAAAGTTTTCTCTTGTTTCATTTTTTCTGTCATTATTTCAATTCCTTTTTACATACTTTTGTTTACTTGGTATAACGCCTCGCACGCCACCTTGTGGATTTTCTATATCGCCAGGTCTTCTTGGAATCAAGTGAATGTGCAAATGATCTACGCTTCTTACAGCAGCTGGGCCATCGTTTATACCAATATTAAAAGCCGTTACCGATGGATCCTCTTCTAGAATTTTGTCTCTCTGCTTTTCTAAAAAAGGGAAAAGATGTTTATGTTCGTTAGAGTCTAAGTCAAAATATGAAATTATATGCCGTTGTGGCACTATCAATGTATGAAGAGGTGTCACAGGGTAACCGTCTCTCAGAGCAAAGAAGAATTCATTTTCATCAAATTTTTTAAAGCTGTAAAATATACTCTCTGACATTATTTTATAAACTCCCTTTTTATAGCTCTAGAACTAATTAATGTGTCGCTATCACAAATAAACAACAAATTTGAGTAAAAAACCATGAGCTAAAAAACTCCTCAGAATTAAACTTAAATTTATTTACTAAAAAGACAACGATTATTGCTGGGACTATGAATGCGTACACAAATCCTACCGATTGGCCAACAGCACTCATAATTCCAAACCCCTTTGTAGTTTGTAAATATGCCTTAAAAGCAATTAAACAAAAAGAAAAAATAACATTTAATAGCCTTGAAGTTGTTACCTGGTTATTTTTGATCCTATAAACTACAATCCCGATATATGCTGCAAGGAGCATGGTTGTAGATGCCATTAATATTATATATATACTCATATTTTTACTCCATTATTCAAAATCATGTAATTCGTTTAACTGGACAAATATTTTCTTTTACACTTTCATTTTGCAAGTTCACATAATAAGAGTTCTTTTTTCCATGAAATGATATTGCTGAATATACATTATCGTTTTTCATATGCAAAGCGCAACCTCCTTCAACTGCATAACAATCTAGTAATTGCCCCTCTTTTATAAATTTAAATAAAGATGGTCTTCGCTCATGCTCTTCATCGTAGTGTGGGCAACAATTTCCCTTTACGAAACCCAAGCAGTCTAAAACATTTAAATTATCTGCCCAAGAGTCTGTGATTCCTTTTTCAAACCAACATATCGCTCCAGCACTTACTCCGCTCATAACTACACCATTATTATAAGCCTTTTTTAATATATTATGTAGATCCCACTCTCGCCAGACAGATAACATACTTTTGGTATTGCCTCCCCCAACAAAAATTATATCTTGTGAAAAAATTAATTTCTCAAGATCTGGAGTTCTTTTAAAAAAGTCTAAATGAGTTGGGTTACAGTTTAACTTCGCGTATGTTGAATAGAAGCTTACTTTATAAGTCTCGTCATCTCCTGTAGCTGTTGGAATGAAACATATATTTGGTATTTTTGCGCCACACTGATCAAGAATATATTTATCAATTATCCCATTTCCTGGATTACGACCAAAACCTCCACCACCGATAGCAATTACTTGTTTATCCATAATTTATTATCCTTTTTACTAATTAATCAAAATATTCCATAATTTTTTTAAAGCCAAGATGTTATTTTCTCTGTTAAAGAAATATTTTACATGCTCTTTATCATCAATTTCTTTTGATATTTCAATGCCCCATAAACCATGAATTTCATTTGGTAACATTGAGTACCTAATATCGATAATTCTATTTGGGTTTTCTTTTGAAATAGCTAAGTAGCCATTTGAAAACCAACTAAACCTTTTAATATCCTTTGCTTGTTGGGAGTTTTGATCTAACCATGGAAAAGATTCTTCTACATTTAATTTATCAATGCTTGTGCCCTCAATAATTTTATTTTCCAGCGAAATTTTTATAGCATCTACATAATACCTTCCTTCAGTTTCGTAGATAGCTTTCCAGACTAATAAATTTGCTAAGCTTGGCTTAACTTCAATCCTTTTGACCATGTGGCCTCTTTTCTCAGCATTGGAAAATGCCAGTTGCTTTGCTCTTTCATGCTGGCTATATCCTAGAAAAAAATAAAATATAATCCATAAAAATGCTACTCGCGCAAATAACATTTTTCTCTTAAATATTGTTAAAACTACCATGATTAAAAGCGGAATCGTAAATAGCGGATCAATTATTGATATTGTATTCCATGCCACTCTATAGTCACTAAATGGCCAAAAAAGTTGTGTGCCGTATGATGTGCATGAATCAAGCAACCCATGAGAGGCGTAACCTAAAGTACAATATAATGAAGTTGTTTTAAATGACATATTTTGTCTTTTTGCGAATAAAAAATAAAAAAAAGTACTACATATTAGTCCACCAACTGGAATAAAAATTAAAGAATGAGTGAATTGTCTATGAAATTCTAAAGCCATCAATGGGTCGTCGCTAGATCTGATAAATATATCTAAATCCGGCGCCATTCCTGAAAAAAAACCCAATAAGGTAGATAATAAAATTACTTTTTTATTTGCTGGCTGTTGTGCTGCAACTGTACCAACTATTCCTTGTGATAATGGATCCATAATTTTTATAAATTTTTTAATTCATGTATTTTATTTCAGATAAATCTATTCTTATCTTTTCTTTGCCATCTTTTTTTATCATAATTGATACTGGCAAGTTTTTATGATCTTTTGAAAAAAAATAGTAATTTGTTTTTCTTCCTCGATTATACTTAGCTGAAAAAACATTATATTTATTTTCACCAATTGTGTGTTCTATATTATCTTTGAATGAAAAACTATATTCTTTGAGTTTTTTCTTTGAAACTACAGAGTATTCTTCATTGAAATTTGGATAGCTGTACATTAAGACTATCAATAATGAAACCGGATCATATATAATATTTTTAGAGGGTAAATGAAAATCTTTTAATTCTGAAGAGACTGAAGCACCAGAGTCATTGAATATTATATGATATAAACTTTTATTATCTTTATAACTATAATTTGTTGGGGTAATTTTGCTGTTGTGTATTTCTAAATGTGCAACTTCTGATCTAGTTCCTTTTCCGAACATAGAAGCAATTAAATTTCCTTCGTAAATAGTGCTAGCGGTAATTCTATTTTTTTCATTATTTATTTTTAAGACCATTTTGCCTGCTGCAATATTTTTATAATAAAAAATATAGTTAGCTTCAACATTTTTTAGTGAATCAGCTGCATGTAAGTTATTACAGGAAAAAGCAAATACAATTATTACAATGTTTTTAATCATTATTGTATTTTATAATTATTCCTCTTCACTTTCTTTTTCGCTTTCCTTCGCTTGATCCATCCATAAAGTAAAAAAATCTTTACCTGATTTATCAGGATCGGCCCACTCATTTACCTCTTTTTTAAGTTCCTCTTCAGTGCAAAGAATACAACCGCTTCCGGGAAAACCAACGTCCTTCGACGATGAAAATCTTCCGTGTGTTGAATAATAGGCAAAATCCGTGTTTGGAACATTCTTCCAAATTTCTCCACCTAAACAATAGTCATTTTGCCTTTTATTATCTTTTTTGCTGAAGCTAAATTTCGCTTTTACTACTTCACCAGCTTCTGAAGCACCCGCCATAATTTCTCCTTGTCAATTTTATAATTATATTAAAAACTACAATATATTATTGAATTATCAATGATTTGTCATATTTTTTTTATTTAGGACCTATCTGCGTTTTTTTGCAACAAAAAATTTTTCAAAATCTCTTTCTTCATAGCCTCTGATAATATTTTTTCTAATTTTTGGCATTTATAGTGGTGATTATCTGATTGATTAAATAAATTCACTTGTAAAACATTATTTTTAAAGTAAGCCTTGTGGTCCCTATTGATAAGATTTTTTTTAAAATCATTTTCAGCGTAAAAGCTACCTAGAAAAAATTCACTTTGGTTATTACTATCTTTTATAAAAATACTGTTCCCATGATCCCATTTATCACTTTTATATATCAGCCCCACGACATCTTTTGTATATATCAAATTAATATTTCTATTTACTTGATAATTGCTTTCTTCTTTTTGTTTTGAATTTAAATTACATGAATAAAATTCGCCCATGAACAAGTTATTCAAAATTAAGTTTAAATTCTCTTTATTAGTAAACGCATGTTTTTCTGTGCAACTAAATATTATAGAAAATGAAATTATGAGGACTAATTTTTGAATATTTTTTTTCATCTTTTAATTAATAATTTTATTTTATAAAAGATATTTCCTTTACATATAAATTCGCTTTGTGATCTCTCCCAAATGCTACAACACCTATTGACTTAATACTCTTAGCTTTTACTTTATCAGATAAAAAGGAACCTGATTTTTTAAAGCTTTCCAATGGGAGGATAAATTCTTGGTATTCAGACTTTACTATAAATTCTGATTGATAATATTGCCAAGGTAAAATTGTCCCGGAAGTTCGTAAATGTATAAAATACTTCTGATTATTACCTTTTGCTACTATTCTAACAAATTTCGCATCCCTCAAATCAACATCTTTAAGTTTTCTTTGAAATTGTATGAAACCTCCATTATTTTCTGTAGAAACATCACCATTCATAAATGCTACCGAAGTTCCTTCTTGCATTTCATAGACGACACTTCCGGTAGAAACGCCTCCCATGACGTCATCTGCAATGAACTTCCACTTTGAGGCGTCTTGGAAATCGTCTTTAAATATTTCTTCAGCATTAACTTGGTTTATCATAAATATAATAAGTAAGTAAATCTTTAAAATTCGGATTATCATTGTGGTTACCTTTATTTATAATGTTGTCTTCTTGCAGAAAATCTTTTTACTCTTTTTCTCCAGCATTTGTAGGAACCAAAAGATATATTATCTTTCATAATTCTTTTAATTTCATCGCTATTTATTTCATATGATGCTTTTATAGCATTAAAACTTACATCATCTGATAATGCCATAGAAATTATATCGCTTATCTGTTCTGAGGTTAAATTTTTTGTTTTTTTTCTTAGCATTTAATTCATAAGGTCAATTGCAATCTTTTTTAGAAAAACCAAATTTTCCAACAAAATCTCCATTTACTGTGTAATATATAAAGCTTACACCTGAAAGACTATTGAGCATATCAAGTAAATCTGGAGTGCTGCACCAGGAATTTTTGACAACCTTTTTTTGTGTTTCGGGAATAGATCGAATACTTTCAGAAACATTATAATTGTAATTAAAGTTAGGCCCATCTTGGTGAGGTAAGCAGAAAGTATTTTTTAATTCTGTTACAGCGTCAACACTCATTGGTAAACTAGCATTCACCTCTGCAGAGACTGATTTACAAGTATCAATTGACCAAATTTCTGCAAAGGAGCTTGTTGCAGATAATAGAAGAAAGATTAAAGATAAGGTTTTAGTTTTCACTAGATAATCCTTCCATGGTAGTTTCTTGACCGCTATTAATCCATCCTAAAATTCCAGAATTTGCATTATAAACTTTTGAGTATTGCATTTTCTCACTCAGAATATTTGACACTACACCGCTTCTCCTTCCACTTCTACATAAAATTATTATTGGCTGGTCTTTACTGGCAATTTTACGTAACTCATGCATCCAGTTTTCAACATTTGAATTGCCATTTTGGTCAAAAAAAGTTAAAAGATAGCTATCTTTAATAATTCCGGTTTTTTTCCATTCTTTATAAGTTCTAACATCCACTAAAGGGACTCCAGCTTTCATTAGTGCAATTATTTCTTCGTTACTAGCATTTTTAACGTCAGCTAACGCAGTGTTTACAACGAACATTGCTAAAAAGATAATGGGTTGGGTGCATTTATAGAAATTCATAATCATTAATATAACAAAAAAAACATTAAAATATGTGGAAAAGTGTGTAAATAAAATCCATTGTCTATATTTTGTATAATTAAATATGTACAGATATGGTATACGTACAATAAAATAATAATTTCTCTAAACTTCAAGTTCTTATTTTTTTTCGGAGGTTTTATGAGATATTTATTATTTTTAGTTTACTTTGTCTCAACATTATCTTTTGCTAACCATTGTAGTGGTGAGCATAGCGATGATATCAGGACCGATCATTCTGAAGAATCAAAACAATCTTCAAAAATGAATGATAAAGATAATGAGGAGTCTTCTGAGGTTATTGAGGATAGCGACAAAGATACCTAATTATTTCTCCCCATGATTCTAGTAGCGTTTCATGGGGAATACTATTCAGTTTATCTACTGAGAACCTTTAAATTAAGTCTACAATCTTTCCGTCTTTTGGCTGAACTACGAAATCTGTTTTTACCCTGTCTTCTAGTTTTTTTTCGCCCATATCAAAGCTAGCAAATACACAAGTTGGAAAGTTATATGCTTGGGACCGAGACAAATATGAAATTAGATCAGAAATACCTGGGTTATGCGATACAATTAACAATGATTTAACACTTATCTCTTCTATAATATCTTTCATAATAAATTCCGACGCGTGATATAGTTCCTCTTTATATTCAATATCTTTAATTGAGTTAGAAGTATTTGCTTTGAGTATTTTTAATGTTTCTCTTGTTCTTTTCGCAGTACTACAAAACGTTTTTTGGAAGGAGATTTTACTTTTTTCGATATGCTCCGCAAGAGTGTGTGCATCTTGATAGCCTCTTTCTGATAACTCTCGATCATGATCATTTTCAAACGTGTTCCATGTCGACTTTGCATGTCGTAATAAAAATAATTTCATTCTAATAATTTTATATTTTTTTAAAATAATAGCTTAAGATTAATCTTCTTCTTTTACAAATGCTTTAGTTTTTCCATCGCTTAGACTTTGTAAAAATTCGATTGCTTGCTCACCAGTCATATATTTATACTCATCGTAATCTTTAGCAGTTTTAACAATTTGTATTTCAAGCTCTTCCATTCCATCCCGAATATATTGTTGATCAGCAGCTTTGAGATTTTTAATAATTTCATCTAGTTCTGAAATTAAAATAAAACCATTTTCTTTACCTTTTTTTACTAGTTTTTTAATATCTTCTGATAAAATTGCGTTCATTTTTATATTGTAACCCAAAGATAAATTTTTCTCAGGAAGAATCTTTTAATTCTTGGCTTGTTTGAATTTTTTCTAAATGTTTATCCATGTAGTACACACTTAGAAATGCAAGTATTGAGACTATAACTATCAGATAGATGACTTTGTAATCTTTCATATTATCAAAATTTCTTAGATCTTAATTTAACCTTTTACAACTATTGTCAACGTAGGTTGCTAATGGAGTAATTACTTCAACTTTCATTTCACCTTCGTAAAGTCTTATACTTACATAATACATGCCTTGAGCTGCATCTTCATTTGCATAAATTTCGTATTTTCCTGTTTTTTGAACATCATAAACTCTTTTATATCCGTTTGGGTATATTTCGATAACGTCCTTTTCGTCAAAATACCAACGCTTGATTTGTCCTGGATTTGCTCCGCTATTACATTTAAGCTTTATAAGAGTGCTGTTTTCTGCATAAACATAATATGATAAGAAAGCACATAAGAATAAGGGTTTAAATTTTATTCTTTTTTCTTTGTTGGTCAATTTCTCTAATTTCGTCATATATTTTTTTATTCTCTTTCTCTTCAAAATGCTTTAGATATTTTTTTAAAGTACTATCTCTTAATTCTTCGGTTGTTCCGTCAAATATATTACATTTATGTTTTATTTCTGAATAATCAATTGGTGAAAAAACAATATTAAGATTTTCTCTATCTAGGTAATAATCTAGCTTAGGTGTTTGATATATTTTTCTCTCCCAATTTTTTTCATTTTCACTTTTTTCAGACAGATTTAATATTTCCAGATTTTTATTAGGTTTTAGATAAAAGTATCTTACATTACTTAACACCCCATAAGTACCACTCCGTATACCAATTTCTAAGGAGACAAGAAAGTAATAATCAGTCTGAAATCTTTTTTCATCAAAAAAACTATATGTAACAAAAGCATTGTGCTCCTCACAAAATAAGTTTTTGCCACTTAAGTTATCTGCTTCAGAGATTGTTTTATACGGCGATTCTGTTGAAAGACAACCAGAAAGCATTAGAAATAAAAATAAAAAGATTGTAAAAAAAAATTTATTAATAACTGCCTCGTTTGAAAATTTAGAATTTTATGTCTTGAGGGTTTTCGCAATCCACGGCTATAATAAATTCATTGAAAAACGCATCACTCATTTCCCGTGTTGGTGTAATTTTTGCAAGAGATTCATCACTCATAGGTATATTTTTATATGGTTCTAGTGTTTTTTCAACATGTGCAGTGTGATGCTCTTCCCTAGTATACCATTTATTCTTTTTCAAATGCGGCAACATTGGGTTTGCGGACAGAGTTCTAAATTCATCCTTAGTGCAATTATATTCAAAAGCGCCATATATTTTTACTATTACATCAGATCCACCACAAGATGTAAGTAAAAGATTTAATAATATTAATATAGAAATCTTTTTTATATTTTTCATATTATAAATATATCAAAAACTAAAAAAGTTGCAAAATTGTTTTTAACATTTATTAAGTATTTTTATACAACTTCAATACATGTTATCTTAAAAGAATGAAATATATAGCAATGAACAGATTCAAAATTATATTAGGCAAGGAAGAAGAATTCGAACAAGTTTGGAGAACTCGTGAAACATATTTAGACGAAGTGAAGGGGTTCAAGGAATTTCATCTCTTAAAAGGTGAATCAAATGAAGAGTACACTTTATACTCTTCTCACTCAGTGTGGGATAGCAAAGATGATTTTATCTCATGGACCAAGTCTGAGTCATTTAAGAAAGCTCATAGGGGCGCAGGTAAAAATAAGCCCCTTTATATTGGGCGCCCAATGTTTGAGGGATTTGATGTAATCTTATAGTCATTCCACAGTTATGGAAGGTGACTTGGAGGTGATAGTGTAATTATTCTGCATAATATTCAACCGACCCATCGTCTTCCGGCACCACGAAGTGAAAGAATATTTGCCCGTTAATGGCATATCCTCTGCCTTTAAATTTTCCATTAAGGTAGTATTTAAACCAACCATGTTCTTTGCCATTTTTGAACTCGCCTTTATACATATACTCACGATTATCCATCTTTACACCATAACCATGAAGTTTGCCATTTTCATTTAAATTTCCTAAACGTAACATAGTTAGTCCATAACCTTCTTCGTCTAACCAATTATTAAATTCCTCGAATTTTTCATCAGACATTGGAATCTTTTTTTCAAAATATTTTTGAAAAGCAATAAGAATATATTTTGTGTAGTCTTCACCAAAAAAATCATTTCTTACTTGTTTTAATACATCCATCCTTCAATCCTCTGTGAGTAGTTTGGTTTTCATTTTTTATTTAATAATACGATTTGCACTATCACCTCCCAAAACTACTCTACAGTAACAGACTTGGCTAAATTTCTCGGCATATCAACATTTGTGCCTTTAATAATTGCACAATGGTATGCTAAAAGTTGTAATGGAATTGTAAAAAGAATTGGTGCAACTGGATTCATTGGAGCGTCAATCTCGAAAACTTGAGAAATTTCATCGCTCTTAAAGCCGGCTTTAATATCAGCAAAAATATAAAGCTTTCCTCCTCGTGCTTTAACCTCTTCTAAATTTGATTTAAGCTTCTCAAGTACAACATTGTTTGGTGCAACTGCAACTACTGGCATGTTCTCATCTACTATGGCTAAAGGGCCGTGTTTTAATTCGCCCGCTGCATATGCTTCTGCATGAATATATGATATCTCTTTTAGTTTTAATGCCCCTTCTCTTGCAATTGGGAAATGAGACCCTCTTCCTAAAAATAAAGCGTGTTCCTTGTTTGAAAAAATCTTTGATAGTTCAGCTATTTCATTATCAAGGTCCAAGGTGCTTTTTATTTTGGTAGGCAAGGTTTTCAGTTGCTCACATAGTGATTTTTCAAGTTCGTCTGTTACATCAAATCTCTTTCCAAGGACAATTATTAATAACATTAAGGCGACTAATTGTGTTGTGAATGCTTTTGTAGATGCTACACCAATCTCAGGCCCTGCATGAGTAATTAGAGTCGAATCACATTCTCTTGCAATAGAGCTTTCTGGAACATTGCAAATTGCAACAGTTCCAACGTAGTTATCTTCTTGTTTTATCTGTCTAAGTGCTGAAAGAGTGTCTGCAGTTTCCCCTGATTGAGATATGCAAACTGCTAATGTGCCTTTCTGCACTGCATGTTTTCTATATCTAAATTCGCTTGCTATTTCTGCTTGGCAAGGTATGCCAGCGAGTTTTTCAAGCCAGTGTTTCGCTAACAAAGCAGCATGATAACTTGTTCCACAAGCAATTATCTGGACTAAATTAAAATTCGAAAGATACTTGTCAACGTTAGGACCAAGTATTTCTTTAGGAACTGTGTTATTAATTATTCTATCTTGGATAGTCGCTTTAACAGCTTCAGGTTGTTCGAAAATTTCTTTCAACATGAAGTGTTCATATCCATTTTTTGTATTACTATCTAAAGAAAGATTGCTCTTTTTAATTTCCCTTTGAACTGGCTTTTTATTTGTATCATAAATTTTAATTTCTTTTGAGCTTATTGACGCCGTGTCACCATCTTCCAAATAAATAAATTTATTTGTATGCATTATTAGCGCATGTGCATCTGAAGCAATATAATTTACATTTTCCCCAACACCTATAAGTAATGGGCTACCATGTCTAGCAACAATTATTTCGTCTGCATTATTTTTATCTAAAACCGCAATTGCATAAGATCCTTTGACCTCTTTAAGTGCTAAATAAACAGCATCTAAAATATCATTTTCTTTTGAGTATGAATTAATTAGGTGTGCTAGGACTTCTGAATCTGTATCGGACTCCAGCTTTGTTTCTTTAAAAAATTTATCTCTAATTTCTATATAATTTTCTATTATCCCATTATGAACAATAGCAATATTATTATCTGAAACATGTGGATGGGCGTTTATCTCCGATGGTTTTCCGTGTGTAGCCCATCTTGTATGCGCTATTCCAATATTTGAAGTTAGCTTCTTATCTAAAATATTCGTAAGCTCTGAGACATGCCCTTCTCTTTTATAGCTATGAATTTTTTTATTTTCAATAACAGCAATGCCTGCTGAATCATAGCCTCTATATTCCAGATGTTTTAAGCCATCGGCCAAAATGTTTATCACATTATTTTGTGATGCTGCTGCAACAATTCCGCACATTTTTTTATCTTATTTTTTTCCAGTTTTTCTTCTCTTGCTGTCTAGACCTAGCTATTAATAAACTGTCTTTTTCAGAGTTTTCTGTAATAGTTGACCCAGCTGCTATTGTAACACCTTCCTCAACAATTATAGGTGCTATTAACTGAGAGTCAGAACCAATAAATACATTATCTTTTATGATAGTTTTATGTTTATCTACCCCGTCATAATTACAAGTAATTACACCTGCGCCAACATTGACATTTTCTCCAATATCCGAGTCTCCTAAGTATGTAAGGTGATTTGCTTTTGTATTCTTTTTTATATTTGAAGCTTTGACTTCAACAAAATTTCCAATACCTACATTTTCCTCAAGATTACAATTAGGCCTTATTCTTGCAAATGGCCCAATATTACAGTTTTTGCCGATTGAAGAATCTTCTACAATCGAATAGGGTTTAATTTCGGAATTATCATCAATAAGCGAATCTTTAATTATTGTATTTGCCTTAACCTGAACATTGTTGCCTATTTTCACATTGCCCTCAAAAATAACGTTAGCTTCTATCTCAACATCTATGCCAATTTCAACGTCACCCTTAAAGAAAATTGATTTTGAGTCAAGCATTGTTACACCTTGTTGTAAAAATTTTTTTCTTTTGTTGTTTTGAAATATTTGTTCCGTCTCTTCTAATTGACACTTATCGTTTACACCAAGAAGACTATTCGTTTCTTTTGACAGCAGTGGAACAACCATCATTTCTTTTGCATTTGCAATACTAACTATATCGGTTAAATAAAACTCTTTTTTCGAATTATCATTGTTAACCTCTGAGATCAAATTACTTAATTTTTTAACCTCACTAAAAATAATTCCTGTATTGCATTCTTTTATGTTTTTTTGAATGTGATCTGCTTCAACCTCTTCTATAATTTTTGCTACAATTTCTTCCTCTGCCTGCTCTCTAATAATTCTTCCATATCCAAAAGGGTTTTCTAACTCTACTGTCAAAACCTTCACATCGCTTTCTGGCATATAGTTAATAAATGTTTCAAGTAAATTTGAATCTATTAAAGGGGTGTCAGCATAAAGTATTAAAACTTTCTCATCTTTTTTTAAAGATGGAAGTACTGTTTTAACAGCATCAGCTGTTCCCTTCTGCTCTAATTGCGTATGCCAATGGATATCATAGCTTTTAAACGATTCTTTTAGACTTTCAATTTTAGGATTTAAGACTACATTAATTGAAGTTGGTTTTAATTTTTTTGCAGAGATTAAAACGTGTTCTAACATAGTCTTGCCGCCAACTTTATGCATTACTTTTGGAAGAGTGCTGTGCATTCTTTTACCATTTCCAGCTGCAAGGATAATTACATTTAAGTTCATTTAATATTATGTAGTTGGTTTTATAGCAGTATTCTACTATGTTTTAGGAGATATGCGCAAAATCTATATGTGGTTATTTACTTTTTTTTCTCAGTGTTTCGATCATTTTGAGTTGCGCTGCCGCTTGAGCCAGTTCCGCTAGCGCCTTTGCTGCATCGATGTTATCGCTTTTATCTGCTAATGCCTCTTCAGCTCTTTTTTTTGCTTCAGCTGCCTTTGCTTCATCAAGGTCTTCACCTCTTATCGCTGTATCGGCAAGAACGGTTACGACTTCCGGTTGAACTTCTAAGACACCACCTGATATGAAAAAAAGCATTTCTTCATCATTTTCAGTAATGACTTTTATTTCTCCAGGTTTCAAAGGTGTAATCATTGGAGTGTGTTTTGGAAAAATTCCCACTTCTCCCATCATTGCTGCTGCCGAAAGATTCTTTACAGTTCCAGAGAAAATCTCTTCTTCTGCGCTTACTATATCAAGATGCATTGTTGACATATCTGTTATAGAGTCTTAGCTCTTTCCTCCGCTTCTTCAATTCCTCCGATCATATAAAAAGCTTGTTCTGGTAAATGGTCATATTCGCCGTCGATAATACTTTTAAACCCTTTAATTGTATCTTTTAGAGAAACATACTTTCCTGGGCTTCCTGTGAATACCTCAGCAACAAAGAATGGTTGGGATAAAAATCTTTGTATTTTTCTTGCTCTAGCCACTACCAATTTGTCTTCTTCGGATAGTTCGTCCATTCCAAGAATTGCAATAATATCTTTTAATTCTTTATATTTCTGGAGAGTATTTTGAACCTTCCTTGCAACGTCGTAATGATCGTTACCGACGACTAAAGGATCAAGCTGTCTGCTTGTTGAGTCGAGAGGATCTACCGCTGGATAAATTCCAAGTTCTGCTACTTGTCTTGATAAAACTACAGTAGCGTCCAAGTGCGCAAAAGTAGTAGCAGGAGATGGGTCGGTTAAGTCATCTGCAGGTACATAAACAGCTTGTATAGATGTGATTGACCCTGACTGAGTTGATGTAATTCTTTCTTGAAGTGCGCCCATCTCTTCAGCCAAAGTTGGCTGGTATCCGACAGCTGAAGGCATTCTTCCTAGCAACGCAGAAACCTCTGTCCCAGCCAGTGTGTACCTGTAAATATTATCGATGAACATTAAAACATCCTTGCCATCGTCTCTAAAATCTTCCGCCATTGTAAGTCCCGTTAAAGCAACTCTTAATCTATTGCCTGGTGGTTCATTCATTTGTCCATATACAAGAGAAACTTTGTCGAGAACTTGTGATTCTTTCATCTCGTGGAAGAAATCATTACCTTCACGTGTTCTTTCTCCAACACCAGCAAATACAGAATACCCGCTATGTTCTGTAGCAATATTTCTAATCAACTCCATCATGTTCACAGTTTTTCCAACACCAGCCCCGCCAAATAAACCCACTTTTCCTCCTTTAGCAAAAGGACAAAGTAGATCGATAACTTTGATTCCAGTCTCTAATAATTCGTTTCCACCTGCTTGCTCTTCGTAAGTGGGTGGTTTTCGGTGAATCGGCATAACTTTTGTTGCGTCAATTGGTCCAGCTTCATCTACAGGATCGCCTAATACGTTCATGATTCTTCCTAAAGTTTTTTCACCAACTGGCACCGATATAGGTGCGCCAGTGTTTGTAACATCAAAACCTCTTTTTACTCCATCTGAAGAACCCATAGCAATTGTTCTGACTATTCCGTCACCAAGCTGTTGCTGAACTTCTAGTGTAAGATTTGCATCGTCGACTTTTAAAGCATCGTAAACTTGTGGGATTGATTCTTTTGGGAATTCAACGTCAACTACTGCCCCGATTACTTGTACTATTTTTCCTGTGCTCATTTTATATTTATCTCCGTTAAAAACTAAACTGCAGCTGCACCAGCAACAATTTCTGAAAGTTCTTGTGTTATAGAAGCTTGTCTAGCTTTGTTGTATATAAGTTGTAATTCGTCGATTAAGTTACTTGCGTTATCTGAGGCGCTTTTCATTGCCACCATACGCGCTGACATTTCACACGCAACGTTCTCGACTATGCCCTGATAAACCAATGATTCAATATATCTGACGAGTAAATTGTCAATTACACTTTTTGAATCTGGTTCATATATATAGTCCCAATGATGAGAGAATTCGTCTTCTTTGTTTGGCTCGGTTGGCAACAGATGAATTATTCCCGGCTCTTGCGACATAGTATTAATGAATTTATTTTCTGCAAGATACAGTTCATCAATATTTCCATCTGTAAAGTTGTCTAGCATAATTTTAATCGAGCCAATTACATCATTAATTTCTGGGCTGTCACCTAAATGAGAAACTTGAGCGACTAAATTTACATTAAGTCTTTTAAAGAATTTTTCTGCCTTTGAGCCAATTGCACAAACGTCTACTTCAATTGATTGATTATTCCAATCATTTACTTTTTTTAAGACCTCTTTAAATAAATTCGTGTTTAAGCCTCCGCATAAGCCACGGTCAGTACTTATAATTATTAAACCAACTCTTTTAACTGACTCTCTTTTTACAAGGAAAGGATGCCTATACTCTTGATGAGCGCTCGCTAAATGCCCAACAACATTTTTAATCATTTTTGCATACGGCCTTGCGGCCGCCATTCTCATTTGCGCTTTTTTCATTTTACTCGCGGCAACCATTTCCATAGCCTTAGTAATTTTTTGAGTATTTTTTATACTCGATATTTGACCTTTTATTTCTTTTCCGCCAGACATTTAATCTACCAAGTTTGTGAAGAGACAAATTTCTCTAGTAATTCTTTTAGTGTTGCTCCAATTTCATCGTTGTAATCAGCTGATTCCTCTATACTATTCATAAAATTTGCATATTCGGAATTAGCAAAACCTAAAAGTGCTTTTTCAAAATCTTTAATTTTACTTACCTCAACATTGTCCAGATAACCTTCATTTGCAGCAAAAAGTACAAGCCCCATCCCCGAAATATTGAGTGGAGAGTATTGCGTCTGTTTCATTAATTCCATAACTCTCTCACCTCTTTCCAATTGTTTTCGAGTTTGCTCGTCTAAATCTGATGCAAATTGTGCAAAAGCTGCAAGCTCTCTGTATTGTGCTAATGCAAGTCTTACTCCTCCACCCAGTTTTTTAATTAGTTTCGTTTGCGCTGCACCACCAACCCTTGAAACCGATAGCCCAGCATCTACAGCTGGCCTTAAACCTGAGTTAAATAAATTTGTCTCTAGAAAAATCTGTCCGTCTGTAATAGAAATTACGTTGGTTGGAACAAAAGCCGAAACGTCTCCAGCTTGTGTCTCAATTATCGGCATAGCAGTTAGAGATCCTGTCTTACCTTTTACCTCTCCATTTGTAATTTTTTCAATATGTTCTGAGTTCACTCTCGAGGCTCTTTCAAGCAATCTTGAATGTAAGTAGAAAACATCACCTGGGTATGCTTCTCGACCAGGGGGTCTTTTTAATAAAAGAGAAACTTGTCTGTAAGCAACTGCCTGTTTGCTTAAGTCATCATATATGATAAGAGCATCTTCGCCTCTGTCTCTGAAGTATTCTCCCATTGAGCAACCAGCGTATGGTGCAATATATTGCATAGCCGCAGACTCTGACGCAGTTGAAGCGACAACAATAGTGTGCTCCAAGGCACCATGTTCTTCCAGCTTTTTAACAACGTTAGAAACCGATGAAGCTTTCTGACCAATTGCGACGTAAATACATTTAACTCCTGTGCCTTTTTGATTAATTATTGTGTCAATAGCGATAGCTGTTTTACCAGTTTGTCTATCCCCGATAATTAATTCCCTTTGGCCTCTTCCTATTGGAACCATTGCATCGATTGACTTAAGCCCTGTCTGAACAGGTTGGTCAACTGACTGTCTCTGAATAACGCCTGGTGCTATTTTCTCAATCGGTGAGTATTCTTTCGCCTCAATTTCTCCCTTTCCGTCAATTGGGGCTCCTAACGAATTAACTACTCTGCCGATGAGAGCCTCGCCCACAGGTACCTCTAAAATCTTTCCAGTACATTTTGCAACATCACCTTCAGATAAATGTTGGTAGTCACCTAAAATAACCGCGCCAACCGAATCTCTTTCAAGGTTTAAAGCTAGGCCAAAAGTATTATTTGGAAATTCAATCATTTCACCAGCCATTACATCTGAAAGGCCGTGGATTCTTACAATACCGTCTGTTACGGCAACAATAGTACCTTGAGTTTTTGCTTCTGCAGAAAGATCAGATCCTTCTATTCTTTTCTTAATTAAATCGCTAATTTCTGTTGGGCTAAGTTGCATTATCTTTTCCTCGTCATGTTTCAAATTAAATGAGATTCTAATTTTCTCAATTGTTCTTTAAAAGATCCATCTATTACAAGATCATCAACCTTAACTACTGCTCCAGCTAAAAGGTTTGGATCTACGTTCTGCTTTATTTCGATTTTTTTATCAAATCTTTTTTCAAGAGCTTTTTTGATTTCTGCTACTTGATCATTGTTAAGCTCAAAAGCCGTATCAATAACCGCTGTTTTCTGATTTTTTTCTTCTTGCAAGAAGATATCGTATAAGCCTTTTATTTCATGGACAACGTCGATTCTGTTGTTGTCGATTAGTAAATTTATAAATCTGTTAAAATGTTCGTTAGTACTTTTCTTTAAAATATCTGTAAGCAGAGAAGATTTATATTTACCGTCATGAGAATCATTTGACAATATTTTGCTAACATCTTTATCGCTGACAACAGTCAACAAGTTGTTAAGCATTTCAAAATACTCATCGATTAAATTCTGCTCCTTGGCACTTTTAAAAAGTGCTTTTGCATATGGTCTTGCTGTTGTAAGAAGTTCTGACATAAATTCCCTATATCTTATTAACCAAGTCCTTTATTGCTTTGTCATGCGCAGATTTATCAATTTCTTTTTTCAAAATCATTTCCGCGCCGTCAATAACTAATTTCGATAAGTCTTTCTTTAAAGATTCTTTCAAACGCATCGATAGTTGTTCAACTTCTTGCTCGGCAAGTTTAATTTTTTTAGATGCTTCTTGAGAAGCTTTAACGCTCGCTTCATCAAGAATGTCTCCTTGTCTTTTTTCTGCCATCGCAATAATTGATTTTGCTTCTGTTTTTGCTTCCAAAAGTTTTTCTTCGACGTCAACTTTAGCTTTTTCTAAAGCCTGCTGACCTTGCTCGGCCGCAGATAGACCCTCAGAAATAGTTTTCTTCCTTTGGTCAAGGGCAGATGTGATAGGCGGCCACACAAATTTCATGCAAAACCAAACAAATATTGCAAATGATATTGCTTGTCCAATTAAAGTTAAATTAATATTCAATTTCCGATACCTCTTTTTACAAATAAATTAGGCTACAGCAAATAATAAATAAAACGCAATACCAACCGAGATCATTGGCACAGCATCAACCAAACCAAGCACGATAAACATTTGGGTTCTAAGCATAGGTATCAGTTCAGGCTGTCTAGCAATACCTTCCATATATTTTCCACCTAAATTACCGATCCCAATTGCAGCACCTAATGCGCCCAGCCCCATCATCAATGCCCCAGCTATGTATATTAATCCTGATGTTTCCATATTTTCCCTCTACTTATTAAAATGTCATTAAAAAAATTTAGTGGTCTCCAGTTTCATGCGCCATGTTCATATAAACAATCATTAAGACCATGAATATAAATGCCTGAAGAACAATAACTAAAATGTGAAAAATTGCCCATGGAACAGATAAAGTCCATTGAACATATAGTGGTAACAAAGCTATTAAAATAAAAATCATTTCGCCAGCATATAGATTACCAAATAATCTCAAACCATGAGAAATCGGTTTTGCAAGTAAAGACACGCCCTCTAAAAATAAATTTATAGGAATTAATATAATCTTTACTAAAAAATTTTTTGAGGAGAATGGATGAAGAGTAAGCTCTCCAACAAAACCTCCAACGCCTTTATTTTTAATACTATAAAATAAAGCAAGAAAGAAAACTGATAAAGACATACCCATTGTAACGTTTGGGTCAGTAGTAGGCACTATTTTGAAATAAACATGATGAGGATCCATTCCAAAGAAGTTTGATCCAATAAAAGTTGCAAGTTGGGGTACCCAGTCTACCGGAACAAGATCCATGAGATTCATTAATAAAACCCACATGAACGCCGTAAGTGCCATTGGAGCGATTAACTTATTTGTATGTGAAAAAGTATCCTTAACATTTGAGTCAATGAATTCAATTATCATTTCAATACTATTTTGTAAGCCGGTTGGCACACCTGTTGTAGCTTTTCTTGCTACCATGCTAAAAAGAATTATAAATATTAGACCTAATCCAATGGCCCAACCCATAGAATCTAAATGGATTGCATAAAATCCCATTTCTTGGGCTTCCTGTGCTGACTCCGCTAAACGCCAAACACCATCCTGATCTTTACCGAAAGTTAAGTTCGTTAAGTGGTGTTTTATATATTCTGAGCTAGTTTGTTCCCCGGCTGCCATAATTATTATCTAAGTTTTAAATTTATGTATAAAAATCGTTATCAAATTTGCAAAAATGAATGCTCCAAAAAAAACTATTGGGTTTGAAACATCAACATTAAGGAATATCAAAGCAAACAAAGTTACTGAGATAGACCATTTTCCAAATTCTGCAATGTAAAAACGTTTCGTCTCTTCTCTAATTGACTTGGTTTGATGTACAAGCAGCACGTATGCTGAGTATGTATTAGATAAAAAACTTACACTCGCCCCATAAAGAAAAGAGGTTGTTACACCAATATTTGAAAAAAACCATAAAATTGAAGCTATAACTACAAATATAGAGAATTCAAAAAATAGTTTTCTTAAAAACATAATCTCTTCGGGTAAGAAGTATATTAAGAGTGCGGAAATTTATCAATATATTTAATACCGATATCGATAAATTTAATATATAAATCAACATTTTTACAAATTTTACCAAAATTATGTAAAATTACTTGTATCCAAGCTTTTTAAGAAGTCCGTCCAGTACCTCTAGACTGCTGTAATTTAGAGTGATTTTCCCACTTTTCTTCTTCTCGGAGTAAACTATATTTACAGCCACGCCTAATTTCTCCTTCAGTTTATCCTCAATATCTCGGATATGAGGGTCTTTTCTGCTTTTCTTCGTTTTCTTTGAAATAATGCTACTTTTCTCTGAAATCATCTTCTCAATCTCTCGAACAGAGAGTTTTTGCATTATGATTTTATCGGCATATACTTTTTGAGAACTAGCGCTTAGTGAGACCAGAGCTCTTGCGTGCCCCATATCAATCTTTCCATCTGAGAGTAAACTAACTACATATTTATCTAGCGAAAGTAATCTTATTAGATTTGCAATATGGGAACGAGATTTGCCTGTCTTTTTTGCTAAAGCATCTTGAGTGAATTTAAATTTCTTGATCAATTTGTCAAGGCCTTGAGCCTCTTCGATAGGGTTTAAATCTTCTCTCTGAACGTTTTCAAGTAACGCAAAAATTGCTGCGGATTCGTCGGATATCTGTTTTACGATAGCAGGTATTGTTTTGTAGCCCAAAGTTTTTACTGCTCTTAATCTTCTTTCTCCAGCTATAAGCTCATACTTATTTTTCTTTGTACTCCGAACTAGGATTGGCTGTATGACGCCCTGCTGACTGATAGAATCAATTAAAGATTTTAAGTTCTTTTCATCAAAATTTTTTCTAGGTTGATATGGGCTTGGATCTATTTCTGTAACATTTATTTCAGAAGAAGATTGTTTAGAAGAAATTTTATTGGATTTTGTAGAGCTCAGTAAAACTTCTACCCCTTTATTTCCTAAGCCTCCTCTCTTTTTTGCCATTTTTTATTTTACCTTATTTTGATGTCCTGACGAGTTCCCCAGCCAATGCCAAGTAAGAAATTGAGCCTTTTGAGCTTTTATCATAACTTATAATAGATGAACCATAACTTGGCGCTTCGGCTAGACTAACATTTCTCGGAATGATTGTATTTAATACATTTTTTCCAAAATGATTCTCTAACTCAGATGAAACATCTTGTGCTAAATTATTCCTTGGGTCATACATAGTTCTTAAAATCCCGCCAATTTTAAGGCCTTCATTTACCGATATTTTAATTTTATCTATTGTTTCTAATAATGCAGTTAGCCCCTCGAGCGCATAATATTCACATTGTGTTGGTATAATTACGTAATCAGATACAGCAAGTGCATTAACCGTAAGAATATTTAGAGAAGGTGGGCAATCTATGACAATGTATTGATAATTATCTTTAATGTTTTCCAAAATTTCTCTTAAAATTAATTCTCGATTTTTTAGTTCTAATAATTTTACTTCTGCAAAGGTTAATGCTTGGTTAGCAGGTATGACATCAAAGCCCTCGTCTGAATTAAAAATTATTTCTTCAATGTTTTTATTATTTTCAAGTAAAAGATCGGCAAGTGAGTATTCTAGCTCATATTTGTCAATTCCAGAGCCCATTGTAGCATTCCCTTGAGGGTCCATATCAACCAATAAAACTTTTTTATTATTCAAAGATAGCGCAGCAGATAAGTTTACACTTGTTGTGGTTTTCCCAACTCCGCCTTTTTGGTTACATATAGAAAATATTTTACTCACATCTTTACCTATATTTTTAATTTATAATTACAGCATGTCTTTCTGCATCAAGGCCTGGAATTATTAGCTTTTCAATTTTATAATTTATTCCCCCGGCCACTTTTTTTAATTCGGCAATTTCCTTTTCTGGCATCTTTCCTTTCATTGCAACGATTTTACCACCATTTTTTAGATACTTTTTTGAATTCAAATATATTTTTGCTAGTGATGCATAAGACCTACATACAATCGTATCAAAATGAACGTCACTATCAAAATTTTCAACTCTTTGGTGTTTGGGAAAAATATTTTCAATTTTTAGGCTAATTTTAACATGGTTAAGAAATATTATTTTTTTGTTATTTGAATCTAGTAATACAAAGCTCAAATTAGGCGCTGACATGGCAAGGGGGATCCCGGGCAGACCTGCTCCTGAACCTATATCTAAAACATTCTTTCCAGTTATTAGATGTTTTATCGATAAACTATCAAAAATATGTTTTGAAAGCATATCTTCCAATTTAGTAATTGAAGTTAAGTTAAAATGTTCGTTCGATTTTTTAATCAATTCACATAATTTGATTAGTTTAATTCCAGTTGAATTATCAATATCGAAACTTTCATCGAGTATTTCTAAAAATTTTATGTTTTCTTCTTCACGCACCATCTCTGGCAAATTCTTTGTTGTTTTTTATTGCTTTAATTTGAACTTTTAATATTGATATTGCTGCGGGTGTAACTCCAGGCACTCTTGACGCTTGACGTAAATTTTGTGGTCTAGCTATCGATAAATTTTCACGGGCTTCTATCGACAGAGCTGTAATTTTTTCATAATTAATTTTCTCAGGAAGCGACAATTCTTCGTCCTTTTTATTTCTGCTTATTTCGACTTTTTGTCTTGCAATATACCCCTCATATTTTATGTTAACAGCACAATTTTGCCCTATAGATATATCTGTTAATTTATATTCAGGGCATAGACTCGATAGATCTGTGTAAGATGTATTTGGGCGTTTTAAGTAATCGCTTGCACAAATTTGTTTTCCTTCTTGTAAAAACTTTAAGTCTCTTAGCTTTTCAGTTTCATCTTCGATCATGTCTAATTTTTTTTGAAAGAAATCATATCTTTCTTTAGTTACTGAGCCTAATTCCCACCCAAGCTTGGTTAGCCTTTGATCGGCGTTATCCTCTCTTAAAAAAAGTCTATGTTCCGCTCTACTAGTAAACATTCTGTATGGCTCTGGTGCTCCCTGTGTAATCAAGTCATCTATCATCACCCCGATATATGAGTCTTCCCTAAGTGGAGTCCATTTTTGTTTGTTTTGGGCATTCAAAGACGCATTTATCCCAGCAACGATTCCTTGGGAAGCAGCTTCCTCGTACCCAGTTGTGCCATTTATTTGCCCTGCCATAAAAAGGCCTCTAACTTTTTTATTTTCTAAGTAAGAGGTTAGTCCGCGAGGATCAAAAAAATCATATTCAATTGCATAGCCATACTTTTCTATTTTTACTTTTTCAAGGCCTGCTATTGATCTTATAAAGTTTTCTTGGTCTTCTTCTGGCAAGCTAGTTGATATTCCATTTGGATAAATTAAGTTTGTATTAAGCCCCTCTGGCTCTAAAAAAATTTGATGTGAATTTTTTTCAGAAAAGCGAGTTACTTTGTCTTCAATTGAAGGGCAATATCTTGGTCCTTTGCCGGTAATTACGCCGTTAAATAATGGTGACTTTTTTAAAGAGTCTCTGATTAGTTGATGCGTTTCTTCGTTTGTTCTTGCTATAAAACAATTTACTTGATCTGGATGATCGGAACTTTTTCCCATGAAGGAAAAAACTGGTCTTGGTTTGTCCCCGGGTTGCATAATCATATTATCAAAGTTAATTGTTTTGCCATCGAGTCTTGGGGGCGTGCCAGTTTTCAATCGCCCCATCATTAGATCCAAGTCTCGCATTCTAACGGCCAACTTATTTGAGGCTTCTTCTCCAAGCCTTCCAGCTGAATATGATTTATTTCCCACGTGAATAACGCCTGATAAGAAGGTGCCCGCAGTCAATATGATATTTTTACATTTAATGATCTCATTATTTTTCAATTGGACACCCTTAATGGCGTCTTTTTCAATAACAAGATCTACAACTTCTCCATCAACATAATCGAGGTTCGTTTGTTGTTTAATTTGCATTTGTATAAAAGATTTATATAAGGCTCTATCAGCTTGTGATCTTGTTGCCCATACAGCGGGGCCTTTTTTTCTGTTGAGAATTCTAAAATGAATTCCAGCAGCGTCCGCCGCTTTTGCCATCACCCCTCCTAAAGCATCAACTTCTTTTGCTAAATGCCCCTTACCGATACCTCCGATGGATGGATTGCAACTCATTTGGCCAACCGTTTCAAAATTTTGAGTAACCAACAGTGTTTTGCTTCCACACCTGGCGCTTGCCAGGCATGCTTCGGTGCCAGCGTGTCCACCTCCAATTACAATTACATCGTATTTATTCATATTTCTATTATATTACTTTCCTATGCAAAAATTTGAGAATATTCCTGTTAAAACTCTTTCCTCATCTTTGTTATCTAAAATCAGTGAAATTTCTTCCTGAACTTTTTTTAAATTTTCGGCAAGCAATTCTAACTCATTTAAATTTAGGCTAATGTTGTTCATTTCCTTAAAAGCTACTTTTAGATGTTTCAGATGTTCCATGTGATAAAGGTTTGGCGTGCTTTCGCTAATAGCTATTTTAAGATGATCGATTATTTTACTTTTTAAGTCATCCAAATTTTTCTTCTTTTTTATCGATATAAAAGCTTTTGTGTCAAAAGATGCTGATTCGCGAGTGTAATTAATTTTATCTAAAAGGTCAGTTTTATTTGCGACAACTAAAATATTCTTATTATTTTTCTCCAAGCTTTTTAGTATTTCTAAATCTTCTGTCTGCAAGCCCTTTTTAAGGTCGTACATATATATTGTAAGATTTGCTTTTTTCGCTTGTTCAATAGCTTTTTTTGAGCCTTCTTTTTCAATTAGGTCATCGGTCTCTCTAATTCCGGCAGTATCAAAAACGGTTACCGGTATACCATCAAGATTAAAGATTTTTGAAACAACGTCTCTAGTTGTTCCAGCTTGCTCATTTACTATAGAGACATTTTCGTCCGTTAAAAAATTAATCAATGAAGACTTTCCAGCGTTCGGCATACCTAAAACTGCAATTTTGCTTGTTTCAAAGAGAAGTCTATTGCTTTCAAGCTTCTTTATGAGCACCATAATTTTGTCTTTTGATTCTTCAATATGCTTTTCAATCTCCGAAAGGCCATCGGTCTCAATATCTTCCTCAGAAAAATCAAGTAGTGCTTCAACCTGCACTCGAGTCTTAAGAATTACATTATCAACTTCGACAAGCTCATTGCTAAATTTGCCCGACAAAGCATCTCGAGCTGCAAAAGCTGCCGCTTCTGTCTTTGCGTTTATTAATGCGCAAATTGATTCTGCTTCTAGAAGGCTCATTTTATTATTTAAAAATGCGCGCTCACTAAATTCCCCTGGGTTTGCTAAACGGCATCCTTCAATGGTTAATATTTCTTTAATTATTATCTGGTATACAACAGAACCGCCGTGACACATTATTTCAAGCATATCCTCTCCGGTATATGATTTTGGTGCTTGATAATTAATTGCTATTACATCATCAATTACTTTTTCTTTTTTTTTAAAATTTAAATAATGCGTTTTATTAGGGCTAAGGCTTTTTTCAAAAAACGAAGTAACGATTTTATCTATTTTGTTGCCCGAGCATCGTATTATAGAAATTGCACCCAAACCCATAGGAGAAGCGAGACTAACAATGGTATCTTTGTTCTTCACAATTATCTACTGAGATTCAATTGATTTGGTTATTTTCCATTGTTGTGCAATTGAGAGCAGGTTGTTCGCAACCCAATAAAGAACTAATCCGGCTGGAAAGAAAGCGAAAAATACAGTAAAAATTATTGGCAGCATCTGCATAATTTTTGCCTGCATTGGATCAGGCGGTGCGGGATTCAGTTTTTGCTGGAAGTACATTGATGCGCCCATAAGTAATGGAAGAACATAATATGGATCTCTTACCGAAAGATCGTTTATCCAAAAAATAAAGTCTGCTTGTCTTAATTCAACGCTTTCAAGCAGTACCCAATACAAAGCAATAAAGACTGGGATTTGTATTAGAATTGGCCAACATCCGCCGAGCGGATTAATTTTTTCTTGGCGATACATATCCATCATTGCTTGATTCATTTTTTGTCTATCATTTCCGTATCTATCTCTTATAGTTTGAATTTTAGGGGAAAATTTCTTCATTTTAGCCATTGAACGATAGCTTGTTTCCGACAATTTATAGAAAGCTAATTTTATGAAAAGAGTTAGTATTATTATTGCCCAACCCCAATTACCTACATAGCTATGTATTTTATCTAAGAGCCAGAACAAAGGTTTTGATAAAAAAGTAAGCACCCCATAATCGATAGTTAGGTCTAATCCTGTTGAGATCTCTTCAAGCTCATTTTGAAGTTTTGGTCCAGCATAAAATTTTGAGATTAGATTAGATGACTGATTAGGAAGAATGTTTATTGGTTCGGATCTTGCGCCAATAATATAGTCATTTCTATTTTCATCTACTCTAATTTCTTTCGTGTAAAATAGATTCTTTTCTCCCTCTTCAAAAAACCATGAAGATACAAAATAATGCTCCATCATAGCAATCCACCCGCCCAGAACATTAAACTTTGGTTTCTTCTCAGAAATTTCTTCATAAGACATCTTGTTATAAGTGCCGTCGTAGTATGCGCTTCCAGTAAATGTTGGGGTTACCCAAGAACGGCCTTCGCCAAGACTCTTTCTTCTAATTTGTCTATATTGTCGTCCTGTCCAAATTTGATTAGAGTTATTTAGAACGTTATTAATTATGGTAATTTTGTAACCTTCTTCATCGAGAATAATTTTTTTGGAAACCACAATACCACTTTCTTTGTTCTTCCAGCGCAAATCTAAACTACTTTTTTGTTTCTTATTTACCGAAAATAAATCGTGGTGATTAGGCGCTAATTTTGAACTGTCAGCATTATTGGACGAAATGTCATGCAGTAATCCAGACTGAGATATGTAAAAATCATTTTCGTGGTCGAGTAAGCTTATATTTTCGCTGTTTTCTTGAGTAGTCTTAAAATAATTTAAAAGCTTAACTCTTGTTATTGTTCCCCCGACTGTATCGACTGTAACCTCGATATCATCATTTGAAATAATGAGGCTTTCGCCAGTTTTAATCGCTTTGCTTTTATTAATTTTCTGCGATTTTGTTACAGATGATTTTTCGTCTTGATTACTAATTCCTTGTTCTGGAAAATCACTAGGCTTAGAAATATTTTCTACAGTTTCTGAAGATTGTTTATTTGCCAAATTAGGATTTTGTTCAAATTGCCACTGCTGCCAAATCATAAATAGCACTAGAAAAAAAGCCATGTATAACAAAAATCTGCTGTTCATTTTGGCACCTCGTCTATACCGCCATGAGCCCAAGGATGGCATCTGCAAATTCTTTTTATAGCTAGTCCACTGCCTTTTATTGAGCCATGGTGTCTTAATGCTTCTATTGCGTAATTGGAGCAAGTTGGCGTAAATCTACAATGCTGGCCGATAAAGGGGCTAAGTAAGAGCTGGTAGACTTTTACAAATTTTATTAATATTGAATTCATAATCTTTTTAGGTTGCTAAATATTTCATTTATTTGCTCATAACATTTAGAGTGGTTATAGTTTTTTTCATTCCTCAGAACAATAATTATATCAACCCCATCAAACCCCTTTCTTCTAAAAACTTCGCGCGCGACTCTTTTTATTCTATTCCTATCAACCGCCTTCCTCATTTTTTTCTTTGCAATTCTGATGCCTAAACGCCCATGAGTTAAATCGTTTTCTAGATAATGAATCATAAACGCTGGCGAAGAAAGCCTTTTTCCTCTAGAAAAACATTTTTTGAAATCAAACGGTTTATTTAATCTCATCTTTTTGGCACTAAAACTTGATGCTTTAGACGGGTTAGGCAGAAAGGCGTTTTCTTCCCTTTGATCTTCTAGCATTAATTACAGCTCTCCCGCCGCTAGTTTTCATTCGCGATCTAAAGCCGTGAGTTCTTTTTCTCTTTAATTTACTGGGCTGAAATGTTCTTTTCATGTCATAATCCTTTCATATTCTGCTCGCGACATTACGTCTATAGGCTTGATTTGTCAATAATTACTTTATCACAGTTTTTTACATAACTTATCCACAAATTTTACACAGATTTGTTGATTTATTTCTTCTGTGGATAAGTATAATATACTTTAAAGTTAAAAATAATAATAACCTTAGGGGTACTCTCCAATGCAGCCAGGATTCTGGGAACAATGTCTTGTTGACTTTAGAAATGATTTTGACGAACAGCAGTTCAATACTTGGGTCAGGCCGCTTCAAGCTGTAACGAAAGATAAGGTGATCAGAATAAAAGCACCCAATCAATACGCCGTAGATTGGGCCAATGAACACCTTAGAGATTACCTGATAAGGAAACTACAAGATTCCGAATATAAATTTAATATTGAAGTTGGGGGATTATCGCAGGATTTAGCAGAAGATAGGCTCACAATCAAGGAAGATAGCCAAAGTCCTTTCAATCAAGATAACAAGTTTCTCTCTGACTTTACATTTGATAATTTCGTAACTGGTAAGTCGAACGAGCTTGCTAGGGCCGCCGCTCTTCAGGTTTCAAGCAATCCTGGAACAACACAGTACAACCCTTTCTTTATTTACGGCGGGGTTGGCCTTGGAAAAACTCACCTAATGAATGCGATTGGAAATAATATATTAAAGCAGAACCCAGAAGCTAAAATTTTGTATCTTCATTCAGAAAAGTTCGTGGCTGATATGGTAAGAGCCCTTCAGCACAATAAAATTGACTCATTTAAAAAATATTATAGGTCAGCTGATGCTTTGTTAATTGATGATATTCAGTTCTTCGCTGGCAAGGAAAGATCGCAAGAAGAGTTCTTTCATACATTCAATGCTCTTTTGGAGGGAAGCTGCCAAATTGTGCTTACTTGTGACAGGTATCCGAAAGCTGTCAATGGCTTGGATGATAGACTAAAGTCAAGGTTTGGGTGGGGCTTAACGCAGTCGATAGAACCTCCAGAACTTGAAACTCGGGTTGCCATTTTACAGAAAAAAGCCAATAGCATTGGGACAAATTTAGATACAGAGGTGGCTTTCTTTATAGCTAAATGTATTCAGTCTAATGTTCGTGAACTGGAGGGGGCTTTGCGCAGAGTTATTGCAAATGCTCAATTTACTGGCAGAGAAATAACTTTGTCTTTCGCTAAAGAAGCCCTTCATGATCTGATATCTCTGCAGAACAGCATGGTTTCGATCGAAAACATTCAAAAGACTGTTGCAAATTATTACAAGATTAGAATGGCAGATCTTCTTTCTGCAAAAAGAAACAGGTCCTTGGCTCGTCCAAGACAACTAGCTATGGCTTTGGCAAAAGAGTTAACAAACCATAGTTTGCCGGAGATTGGTGACGCTTTTGGCGGAAGAGACCATACGACAGTTCTCCATGCATGCAAAAAAATTTCAGAAGTGTGTTTAACAGACAATAAAATTAAGGAGGACTTAATAAATTTGCGGCGAGCACTAAGCACTTAGTCTTGTGTGGAGAAGATGTAAATATAATTGTAAACAACTTGTATAAAAAATAGCTAAATAGTTTAAGCCACAGACAAAATAAAATTACTAACAGGTTAATATTCTTATAAGATATTGTTTTTATTTAATTAAACCAACATACAAACAGAATTTTTACCCTATAATAATAAACTATATAAATAAATATGAAATTAATTATAACCAAGGATAACTTATTAAAAGCTTTGCAAAAAATTATTGGAGTCGTCGAAAAAAGACAATCGATGCCGATTCTTAGTCATGTGCTTGTAAGAAAAATCGATGGCCAATTTGAAGTGGTCGCCTCTGATTTAGAAGTCCAACTCTCTTCTAAAATTACATTTGATAGCGATGAAAATTTTACAGAAGACATAACTATTCCAGGAAGGAAGCTCTTTGACATTGGCAAAGGTCTTCCTGATGATGCGGTTATTGAAATAGAAAAAAAAGACGAAGGAAAGCTTCAGATAGAATCAAAAAAAAGTAAATTCACTCTTTCTGTGCTTGACGCAAAAACATTTCCAATGATGGAAAATATGGACGAGGCCAACACAGAAATGACCCTAGGCTCCTCAGATATAAAAGACGTGATAAATAAAACATCTTTTGCAATGGCTCAGCAAGACGTTCGATATTATCTTAATGGATTGTTCATCAAGATAACAAATAAAGATATTATTGGCGTTGCAACCGATGGCCATAGGCTAGCTAAAGCTGGAGCATCTTTAGACTCACCAGTCGAGAATGAGGTGAGCGCTATTGTGCCAAGGAAAGGAGTTATCGAAATCGACAAACAAATCGAGGAAGACAAGAAACTAAAAATTGTCATATCAAAGAATCATATGCAGGTCGATAGCGGCGATGCTATTGCGATTACAAAGCTTATTGATGGAAAATTTCCTGATTATGAAAAAGTCATTCCGCAAGACTCAGACAAAACAGTTACTGTAGATTGCAAAACCTTTAAAGAAGCCTTGATTCGGGTTTCCATTCTATCAAATGACCGGTTTAGGGGCGTAAGGCTAAACTTTATTGAAAATGAAATTAAAGTGAGTGCAAATAACCCTGAAAAAGAGGAGGCCTCTGACGATATTAAAGCAGAATATTCCGGAGAGAGTGTAGAAGTTGGCTTTAACGTAAACTATTTGCTTGATGTTATTGGCTCTATAAAAACAAAAAAATTACAGATTAAGCTCAAAGACGCAAACAGCAGCGCCCTGATAACGCCTGAAAACGATTCTGCTGCTAGCTATGTAGTCATGCCTTTGAGACTTTAAAAATGTTTATTGACAAGCTTTCGGTAAAAAATCTAAGAAATATTTCCCAGGCAGATCTCCAGTTAAATAAAAAAACAAATATTGTAATTGGCGAAAACGCAGCCGGAAAAACAACAATTCTCGAATCAATTGATATTCTTTCCAGAGGCAAAAGCTTCAGAACTAATAAAACCGAAAACCTTGTTAGAAAGGGACAAGAGACATTCTATGTTGGAGCAACCCTTGGAAATAATAAAAAAAAACTCGAAATCGAAAAAGGCAGATCAAAAACCAGAATCGTTGTTGACAATAAAGAAGAAAAAAAACAGTCAGCCTTAGCGGAGGGATTGGCGGTACAGACAATTCACCCTCACAGTCATCTGCTAATTGAAGGAGCGCCTTCAGAAAGAAGGGCTTTCCTTGATTGGGGGTTGTTTCACGTGGAACAAGAGTTTCGAGAAGTTTCTTTAAGATATAACAAGGTTCTTAGGCAAAGAAATGAAGCTTTAAGATCCATGGACAAAATTGATGACAGATGGATGGAAGAGCTGGCAAGTGTAGGGAAGGACTTATCAGAAATGAGAGAGAAATATGTTTCACATATTAAAGCCTTTTTGGACCAAACAAGACAATACATCATGCCTGAATATGACTTAAACTTTATTTATTATAAAGGCTGGGACGATAAAAAAAGCTTATTAGAGGCTCTTCAAGAAAAAAAAGAAAGGGATTTTGAGCGAGGATACACTAGTCAAGGCCCTCAAAACGCAGATTTAAAAATTTTTCTTAATGAGACAGAGGCTCATAGAATATGTTCAAGGGGCCAACAAAAACTTATTGCGAATATTATGCTATTATCCCAGTCTAAGGGGTTTTTTGAGGTTAAAAAATATCCTAGTATAATCTTAGTAGATGATTTATCTGCTGAGTTAACATTAGAGATGCAGGAAAAGATTCTTGAAAGACTTTTTGAAACCAAATCTCAAATATTTTTAACTGCTTTAAACGATTCAGTTCTGGCAGATATTTTGAGCGAAATGGAAGCAAGTGTGTTTCACGTGGAACACGGGGAAATAGTACAATGACAAAATACGATTCTTCGAATATTAAAGTTTTAAAGGGGCTTGAGGCCGTAAGGAAAAGGCCCGGTATGTATATTGGAGATACTGATGACGGGACCGGCCTTCACCACATGGTTTTTGAGGTGGTTGATAATTCTATTGACGAAGCTCTTGCTGGACACTGTAGCAAAATCACAGTTGAAATAAATGCAGACAACTCTGTTACTGTTGAGGATGACGGAAGAGGTATTCCTGTTGACATGCATCCAGAAGAAAAGAAGCCTGCAGCAGAAGTTATAATGACGGTTCTTCATGCTGGCGGAAAATTTGATGATAATTCCTATAAAGTATCTGGTGGCCTACACGGCGTTGGAGTTTCGGTCGTTAATGCTTTATCCGAAAACCTTGAGCTTGAAATATTTCGAGATGGAAATTTATATAGTCAAACTTATGCTATGGGGGAACCTAAAACAAAGCTTAAGAAAGGCGAAAAATCAAAGAGAACCGGCACCAAGGTAACCTTTACCCCAAGCAAAGAGATTTTTTCGGACACAGAATTTCACTTTAATATCTTAGCAAAAAGGCTCAGGGAGCTTTCATTCCTTAACTCGGGCGTAAGAATTATATTGTCGGACCACAGATCTGATATAACCGAGGAATTTCATTACGATGGCGGAATAAGAGCATTCGTTGAAAACCTTAATGAGAAAAAAGAGAAGGTAAATAAAAATATAATCTATTTTTCTTCGAAAAAAGGCGATATAAGTGTTGAAATAGCAGTCCAATGGACAGGGACATATAGTGAAAATATCTTTTGCTATACAAACAATATACCTCAATCTGACGGAGGAACCCATATCGCAGGCTTTAGAGGCGCGTTAACTCGAGCCCTAAATCATTATGCTGAACAAGATGTTACAGCAAAGAAGAATAAGGTTACATTAAGCGGCGAGGATGCAAGAGAGGGAATTACTGCAGTAATATCGATCAAAATGCCTGATCCTAAATTTTCTTCTCAAACCAAAGCAAAGCTTGTTTCCTCGGAAGTGAAAGGCATAGTCGAATCAGTAGCAGCAGAGAGTATAAAAAGATTCCTGGAGGAAAATCCAAAAGACGCTAAACATATTCTCGCGAAAGCTAGTGAAGCTGCAAAAGCAAGAGAAGCTGCCAAGAAAGCAAGAGAAATGACCAGAAGAAAGAAAGCAATGGACGTTGCTGGGCTTCCAGGGAAGCTTGCTGACTGCCAAGAAAAGGATCCGCTTTTATCTGAAATTTTTCTAGTTGAGGGGGACTCAGCCGGAGGCTCAGCGAAACAAGGCAGAGACAGGCGGACCCAAGCTATTTTGCCATTAAAGGGAAAAATTCTAAATGTTCAAAAGCAGCGAGCTGATAAGATTCTTTCCTCTGAGGAAATTGCAACGCTGGCTACAGCTCTTGGCTGCGGAGTGAGCTCAACGGAAATGTCTGATGAGGATTATGCTTCTCTTCGATATCATAAGGTTATCATTATGACCGATGCAGATGTAGACGGTGCTCACATAAGAACTCTTTTACTTACATTTTTTCATAACCAAATGCGTAAGCTAATAAGAAAAGGAAATATTTATATAGCGCAGCCACCACTATATAAGATAAAAAAAGGTAAGACCGAGAAGTATATTAAAAATGATGAAGAATTAATGGCACATATTACTAAAAACTGCCTTGATGAAATAGAAATCTTCTCCTCAAAAAAAGACAAAAAGCCAATAGAAATCAATAAGTTAAAAAATTTGATAAGCTTATGCCAAAAGGCCGAACAATCTATGCAACATATTACTAGTAAATATGGCAAAAATTTTATGCATATCTTGGAGGGTCCAAATATTCCAGACTATGATAGCAATGATGCCGAAATTCAGAAGTGGATTAAAAAAACATCTTCAAAAGAATATTCCTTGAGCCCAAAGAATAACGCCTCTTTTGATTTTGCGTATTATGAGACCGGTGTTGAGAAAAGCCAAAACATTAAGTTTAGTTTTTTCTCCTCAAAAGATTACAAAAATTTTAAAGATTATTTGCTTTTAGTCGATTCAATTTTCAAAAAAGACGCAGTTCTTGTAAAAAACGACAGGAAAATGCCAATTTCAAACTTTTTAGACACTTTCGAATGGATCATATCTGAAGCAAAAAAAGCTTACTCAATACAACGCTATAAGGGACTTGGTGAAATGAACCCAGACCAGCTTTGGGAAACAACAATGGACCCAGAAAACAGGACACTTATACAAATAACCGAAGAAGATGAAGCTGCTGCTGATAAAGTTTTTGATGACTTAATGGGCGACAATGTCGCTCCTAGAAAGTCATTTATTGAGGAAAATGCTCGATACGCGGGCAATATTGACATTTAATTGGAGGATAAAAAAATGGAATTAAATAGAGATGGCGATGGTTTTTTATTAAGTATTGACGATTGGTCTGAGGAGGTAATGTATCAGATGGCCCAAGCCGACGGTTTTGAAATTACTGATGAAATAAAAAATTATATTTTTAAAGCTAGAGAAATGTATAGTGAAAATGGCACTGTCCCAGCTGTAAGAGATTTTGCTAAGGAATTTGGGATGGATCGAAAAGCATCCAAACTATATGAGATTTTTCAATCTGGGCCTATGAAAAAGATTGCTAAATACGGAGGCTTGCCAAAACCAACTGGCTGTGTGTAAAAAGTGTGTAAAATTAGGCAATGAATAAGAATTTAAGAAAAAATGCTCTACTCGAGCAAAAATCACTCCCAAGTTTCACTAAAATAAAAGAAGAGCATATGTACCAGGCAATAAAACTCCTGGTCGATGAAAATAAAACTCTAATCAAGTCCTTAGAAAAAAAAGAAAAATTATCATGGAGTAATTTCGTTCAAAAAATAGAGGAGTCGGACGATAAAATCTCCAAAGCTTGGGCTCCAATTAGGCATTTGAACTCTGTTATGAACAACCCAAAAATCCGCAAACAGTACGAAAAATGCTTAAAATTGTTGACCTCTTATTACGGTAAAATTGGGCAAAATGATAAATTGTTTTCTCAGTACGAAAAGTTTTACAAGGAAAATAGAAAAAAGCTCAACCCGCATCAAAATAAACTTCTTTCAGATATATTAAAGGGATTTCGTTTGTCAGGGGTTCATTTAGATTCAAAGAAAAGGAAACTTTTCCGTGATTGTCAAAATAAATTAGCAGAACTTGAGGCAAAATTTGAGCAAAATATTTTGGATTCAACAACAGCCTGGGAGCTAAACGTTGAAAAAGAGGAACAGCTCAAAGGAATGCCGTCAAATTCCATAGAAACAGCTGCCGAGATAGCAAAATCAAGAAATCACAAAGGCTATACTCTTACTCTTGATCAGCCATGCTATATGGCAGTTATGACGTATGCCAATGATCGAGCACTTCGCAAGAAAGTTTATCTGGCATATGCCAGCAGAGCTTCAAAGAAATTTCCAGTAAAAGGACAATGGGACAATACGGAAGTAATAGAAGAAATCTTAAACCTCAGGCAAATAATGTCGGAAATACTTGGGTTTGAGAACTTCGCAGAATATTCTTTGGCAACCAAAATGGCGAAAAATCCAGAAGATGTAATTTGTTTTTTAAATGATCTGAAGAAAAAAGCAAAAAAGAAGTCGCAAAATGAAATTTCAGAGCTTAGAAAATACGCTAAAAAGAAGTCATTAGTTAAAGAGCTTCTACCATGGGACTTGGCATTCATAGCAGAAAAATATAAAGAAGAAAATTTTGGAGTATCACAAGAGGAATTAAAGAAATATTTTCCAGTGGAAAATGTAATTATGGGGCTATTTAAATTGGTCAAAGACCTCTATGGAATTGATGTGATACAAAAGAGAACTAAGGATGTCTGGCATAAAGATGTGAGACTTTATGAGATTTTTGATAAAAGTAAGAAACTAAGAGGTAAATTTTATTTTGATCTTTACGCAAGGCAACACAAGCGTGGCGGAGCTTGGATGGACGAATGCATTCAAAGGAGAGTAAAGTCCAATGGTTCAATCCAACCACCTGTTGCATTTATAACTTGTAACTCAAGCCCACCTACAAAAAATAGCCCTGCCTTTTTTACACATTATGACGTTGAAACTTTATTTCACGAGTTTGGACATGGTCTTCAGCATATGTTGACAACTGTAAATTATGCTGGAATTTCAGGAATATCTGGAGTTGAGTGGGATGCTGTAGAGCTTCCAAGTCAATTTATGGAAAACTGGTGTTGGGAGAAAGAGGTTCTTGATACATTTGCTTTTCATTTCGAGACAAAAACAAAACTTCCTAACAGCTTGTTCAAAAAGCTCTTAGCGACTAAAAATTATAATTCTGGTATGGCTTTAATTAGACAAGTAGAGTTTTCGCTCTTTGATTTCCTTTTGCACATGAATGGCCAGAAAAATAAAGCAAAGTTAGCTGATAAAATTCTTGCTAATGTCAGAAAAGAAACTTCTCTAATTCCTGTGCATCAAAATAATAAGTTTCAAAATAGTTTCGCGCATATTTTTGCCGGAGGATATGCTGCTGGTTATTACAGCTATAAATGGGCCGAAGTTCTTTCTGCCGACGCATTTATGGCATTTAAAGAACAAAAACTCGTTGATAGAAAAGTCGGAAATCGTTTTATGAAAAAAATTCTTGAAACTGGTGGATCTAAGCCGGCGCTTGAGCTTTTTGTTGATTTCAGAGGTAGAGAGCCAAAAATAGAACCACTTTTGCAAAGTTTGGGTTTGAAATGAAAATTGCTTCTTGGAATGTAAATTCTTTGAGAGTTAGGTTACCCCAAGTTCTTTCTTGGTTAAAGAAGAGTGATGTTGATATTTTAGCAATTCAAGAAACAAAAGTTGAAGATAGCTCCTTCCCAATAAAAGAAATTACAGATGCTGGTTTTTTTTGCGAGTTTACCGGCCAGAAAACATATAACGGCGTTACAACAATAAGTAAGAAAGCTCCTTCGGAGACAGTTAAGCTTATTAACAATAAAGAGCAAGACCAAAAGAGATTTTTATTAACTAGATATGGAAAAAATTTGTCAGTACTAAATCTTTATGTTGTGAATGGTCAAGAAGTAGGCGCAGAAAAATATGAATTCAAGCTTTCCTGGCTTAAAAATGTAACAATGCAATTGAAAAAAGATTTAAAAAAAACTAAATATTACGCTGTACTTGGGGATTTTAACATAGCGCCAGAGGATGCTGATGTTTACGACCCAGAAGCTTGGAGCGATAAAATTTTATGCAGTAAAAAAGAAAGGTTATCTTTAAAAAAGATTTTAGACCTTGGTTTTAAAGATACTTTTAGATTATTTCCTCAAGATGCAGAACTTTTCAGTTGGTGGGATTATAGAACAGGCGCCTTCAGAAGGAATAGAGGCTTAAGAATTGATTTAATTTTAGCTAATGATAATTTAGCAAATAAATGCATTAAAAGTTATATCGATATTGGACCAAGAAAGAATGAGAGACCCTCTGATCACACGCCTGTAGTTTCCGTTTTTGACATATGAAATAATTTAGATGAAATAGTCAAAAAATTATCAAAAATTTTAGACTAAATACAAATTAATGATAATATCGTTTATATGAATATTAATTCAGGGATAATAATATGAGATCAATTCTTGTTTTAAACTCAAAAGGTGGTTCAGGCAAAACAACTATAGCAACGAATCTTGCTAGTTTTTACGCTTCCATCGGTAAATCGGTAGCATTAGTTGATTTAGATACCCAAGAGAGTTCAATAAGCTGGTTGAGAGCTCGTTCTTCAGCTAAACCCCCAATAATCGGTATTAAAGGTTATGGAGAAAGGGTAAAGAGAGGCGTTGACTATAAAATAATTGATGCGCCAGCGGGACTTAACGGCGCAGCTTTAACAAAAGTTTTAAATATGGCTGAGAGCGTTATTATTCCTGTTTTACCTTCACCCATTGATATGCGCGCAGCTTCAGAATTTATAAAAAATATTAAGAAGCACTCAAGAGTAGTTAAGAAAAAATCCAAAATAGCTCTTGTGGCCAATAGAGGTAGAGACTATACAAATATTTATTGGGAGCTTGATGATTTCTTGGCAAGTCAAAAAATACCTTTTTTAACTATGATTAGAGACAGCCAAAATTTTATTCGTTGCGCAGAAAAAGGCTTAGGTATTTATGAGATGGGACCCGCAATGACAGAAGTTGACCGAGAGTACTTTGAGCCAATAATAGACTGGCTCAACAGCAAGCGGAGCAGATAATTCTCTTATCTTCGTGCTTTCATACTTGCATGCTTTCGCAAGACTATTTTTGAAAGTTCTTTTGCCTTTTCTGTTTTTCTTATTGCCCAAAGCTTCTCCCTTGCTCTTTTTGAAGCTTCTTTGTTATCAATTATTGGGCTTGGGTACAATTTAAATTCACAACCACTAAGCCCTTGTTTTTCTATTGGTGTTATTTTCCAAGGTTCATGAATAAGCTCAGTAGGTAAATTATTTAACTCTGGTACCCATTTTTTAATAAATTTACCGCTTGGGTCTTGATCGATAGACTGTTTAATTGGATTATAAATCCTAATTGTATTTATACCTGTAGTTCCAGACTGCATTTGAAACTGAGAATAATGAATTCCAGGCTCATAATCTGTAAAGAGTTTTGCTAAATGTTTGCTTGTTATTCTCCAATCTAACCAAAGTTGATAAGAAGCAAAAGAAACAAGCATGGCGCGCATTCTAAAATTAATCCAACCTCTATTTTTTAAGTAACGCATGCAAGCATCAACAAAAGGGAATCCTGTTCTGCCATTCTTCCAAGCTTCAAAATTTTTTTCATTGAAATTATCTCGAAGCCCATCGAAAGCTCTATTCATATTTTGGTATTCGATTTCAGGCTCGTCATAGAGTTTTTGAATAAAATGGCAGTGCCATGCCAGCCTACTTTTAAATGAGCTCAAAGATTTTCTATTTGTTAATGTTAGGTTGCTTTCAAATATTTTTTTAAGACGACTGTTAATTTCTCTTAATGATATTGTTCCATTGGCAATATGTGGGCTTAATCTCGAACAAGATATTTGCCCAGTTATTGGAGAAGACATTTCTGCTTGGTAATTTGCTGACCTTTCTAACAAAAAACTATCAAGTAGAGATAACGCTCTTAGTCTTCCGCCCCTTTGAATGAAATTTTTATTAATTTCATTTGTCTTCACAGAATAGTTTTTGTCGATTTGAGCATCCAAAAATTTACAATTTGTATTTGTTTTTTTAGGCTCTTTAGAAATAAATTGATTCCAGTGGTTTGCCCATTCATATCTTTTTCTTTTTTCAGTTTGTATTCCAAACTGATTATATTGTTTCCAGGCAACACTTTTTTCATTGAATAGATTTTTACATTCCTCATCTAAATCAAGTAGATACTTATTTTTATAAACTTTGTTTGAATAAATTTCTTGAATGCTTAACTTTTCAATTAATTCTTTAAGAATCTCAATTGTGTTGCCATAAAAAGTAACTAAGTTTGCTTGGTTTTTTTCATATAATTCATCTTTGAGATCAACAAGAGAATCTTCTGTAAATTGTAAATGAAAACTGCTGGAGGTTGGAAGCCGCCAAAAATCTTTATCATAAATAAAAACAGGCAAAACCTCGCCGTCCCTACAGGCGTTTTGATAGGCATAATTATCCTCAGTTCTTAAGTCAAATCTGAACCAAACAATTTTTCTCATAAAATATATTTAAAGTTTGAATACGTACAAAGCATATACGACTTGAATGTAAATAAAACTTTACAAAATTTTACAAAAATTATTCTGAACAAGTGTTTTCGTTACATTTAACTAGAAATTTATTAGATTTTTGAACGCATGTTACTTCATAGACTCTATAACCGTTATCGCTCGAATCGACAATTTTCGCGCTAGACCCATTAATGCATCCTCTTTTTTCAAGAAGCTGCTTGATATCCTTTTTACTTGTCTTTTTTGATTGTTTTTCTTCTTCTTGGTACTCTTTCGTGCCTTCTTTAAGCCAGTCCTTCACACTAGATGCTTCCATTGAAGAACAGCTTGTGATTATTATAAAAAAAGGAAAAAATAATAGATTAGAAAGCCTCATTGTAATACTTCACAGCCTTCAGGCCCGCAATCAAATATCATTCTTTTAACTTCTTTAATGCAATTTACTTCGTATAATTCTCTTTTTCTAGTTTTCTTTACCAAGTTTATTTCACTTTGTTTATTACACGAATATTCATCAATTAAGGTTTCAGCTACAGATCCAATGTATTTTTTTTTCTTTGATTTCGTTACTTCAATTTTGTCTAACAATTCATTTTCTTTGAGAACTGACATTTGAGGATTTCCATTCATATCATCAAAATCAACATTTAGATCATCAGAACTCTCAATACCCACTAGCATTTCATCTTCTACCTGAGCGTATGCAATAACCCCTTTTTTATATGCTGCTAGGTGGCTTTTTAAGTAGCTGTTAAATGCAAAATAGTGTTTATGAATAAAATTTTTACAATTTCTTGCACAATCAGCTTTAATTTGAATCTCGTTCATTTTACCTTTCGGAATTCTTGAGACTTTAAAAGTGATTCGTTTGTCTTTAGGGTCTCGAAGCTCAAGCCTTGTTTCTAAAATATTCTTTGTATCAACCTTAAGATCTTTTTTATACTTTGATTTTTGGGTAAGCCATGTTCTAGCTGTATCCCAAAGAAGATTACATTCAGTTGAATTTGCACATCGCGCATATTTCTTAGCACCTTGCTCAACCTCAGCATCTGTTAAATGATCATCATCACCATACCCTGAATAATGCTTGTCCAATACTCTTTCGAAATTGGGATCGCTTAAAGAAACATCCTCCTCTTCTCCAAAACTTATGTCGGGTAATTCAATACTGCCGCATCCAGCAACGAATATTACCGGCAAAATAGTAATATACTTTAAAAAATTTTTCATTTTGATTCTTTTAAAAATAGTAAAAAGGTAATAATACACAAAATAATCATTTAATAAAGAAATGCAAATTTTGCATTAAAAGCTTGAATTTTCAGAATGCTTGTAATTACATGTTTTTATTCAGATATTTTGTATATAAGTTAATTAGTAATTTATAATAAAATTAATAAGCAAATACTTATATATAATTGATTTTATTAGTGTTATTGCCTTTTTTGGTTGACTTGGTGCTAAAGATTCGTCAAAATTGACAAATCCTGCATAAAAGTGGGAGGTGCTATAGACAATGGAATGTCGGAATTATATTGGAAATTAATATAATTAATAACAATAAGAATTGGTAGCATCATAGTGGGGGGAGGAAGTAAATTAAGTTTTGTTAGTTCCCTCTTAAACAATAATTAAGACAATTATTAGGAGTCCTAATGAAAATAAAAATCTTAGCAAGTATGCTAGCCGGAGCATTGGCCATGCTTCCTGTTACTGCAAACGCAGGCTGGGGCGGTGGTGGTGTTGGTCCTTATGGGGATCCAATCACAATCTACGGTTGGCAATATCATTCTTTTGAGTCCATCTCAAGAAATGAAAATCTTAGCGATGAAAGAGACTACACAGAAATTCGTAGTAACGCTGCAAACATTGGTTTCTTAGGTTTTGTAGATACTGGAATCGAAGGATTAAAAGTAACATGGCGTTGTGAACAGTTCACATACCTTGGAGACTTTGCTGGTGGTACTGGTTGGTGTAACCGTAACTCCAAAGTTGGTATCTCGGGCGCATTTGGTGAAATAATGTTCGCGACATGGTTATTACCGTACAACGAAATGGTTGCTCAGTGGGTAGACCCTTTCTATGATGCTGGTAACCTATCTCACACAGGTATTATGGGTAACATCGGAACAACATCTGGTATTTTCTACAACACAGGTATGTTCAACGATGGTGACTCTTTTGGTGACTTTGACTACTCAACAGCTAACTTCTCAGGTTCAGACGTTGAAGCCGCGCAGAACTACGGTGCTGCTGGTTCTTACGGATTAGGTTTCAACCGTAGACAAGAAGGTATTGTTCAGTACATGGGTTCTACAGGTCCTGTGTCATATAGATTCGCATTTACCCAAGGTGAAAGAGATGAGGCGAGTGTAACTGGTGGAACAGGTAGTGCAGTTAAAGTTGACCCTGTTATTTACTCTACAGGTATCGCTTACTCAGAAGGTCCAGTTTGGGCGGCTGTAACATATCAAAAACATGAAGACTGGACAGCTGCAGGCTTAGGCGGTAAAGCAGATATGTCTGGATCAGATGCTGAATCATGGAGAATTGCGGGTAGATATATTGCTGACATGGGTAACGGCGCAAGCTTAACTCTTTCTGCAATGTTTGAAACTCTTGAGTACGAAATGGACAACGTTGTTAACACTATATTTGATGACTTTGGTTTTAGTACAAATGCAGTCGGTAACGTAACAGCTGGAGATAACATTAAAATCGAGCGTGATGCTTGGTTAGTCTCTGGTAAGTATGCTACAGGCGGACCGTTCAACTTCCGTTTCATGTATGCAGAAGCTGACGATTATGAAGGTACTTGGACTATCGCGAGTGGTAACGATAAGTTAAGGAACGATTCAGGTGCTGAAATGTTAGTCCTAGGCATATACTACTCTTTAGGTGATTCAACAGAATTTGGACTTACCTATAACAGCATAGAAAATGACACCTACGGTGCTTATGGTACTGGTATTGGTGGTGTTGGACTTGGAGCTATCGGTTCAGACAATGAAATGATCGCTTTCAATATAATTACAATGTTCTAATATATATAGAACTTATTGTGAATAGAGACAGGCGCATTTATTGCGCCTGTTTTTTTTCAGCAAAAATTAATACAAATGGTAGAATAAAATAATAGCTAAAGTCGGAACTAGCAAATGAGAGAACTTATAAGAATAAAATCAATTAATATATATACGCTTGCACTAACTTTTTTACTAGGAAGCAATTGCTATGCAAAGTGTAGTAAGGAAGATATAGATTATTATCTTGAAAAAAAATTCACAAAAGAACAGATAACAGCTATGTGTTCGGAGGACATTATTTCATCTAGAGATTTTGAAAGCAAAGTGTATAAATCATTTAGTGAGGAGTATGCCGACGAGGAAGACGAAGAATACATAAGAAGAATGCGTATTGAAAGACAAGCTTTCTTAAAATCTGCAATAAATGCTCAAAAAATACAGATAAGAAAAACAATACTAAGCTATCAGACTGAGAAATGTGGCAGGAACGCTATTAAAAAGTCTGGAGAAGCAGAAGGCTCAAACATCGAAGGTTGTTCAACTGTAAAGACGGAAATAGACTTAGCAAATATTGAAGTAAGTAACAAAAAATATAGAGAGAAAATACTTTTCGGCACAAAACAAATTTATATTACAGGTAATATTAAGCATAGGATCGTCGGGGGGCTTGATCACCTTTCTTCGTTTGAAAAGAAAATGCTTGAACCTATGATTTTAAAAAAACTAAAACAGGGCGAAGCTAGAATACCAATCAGGAGCGGATTGGATTTCGACTACGCTGTAGAAAATTTTACGGATCTAGTAAATTTTCATAAGGGTATTGTTAGCGTAACAAATGTGCAAAAAGATTTGGGCGGAGAGCTGAATTTCGACGAATCTAAAGATACAAAAAATTATATTATTGAAGAAGAAAAAAAAGGACTCAAGCTTTCAAACGATAAAGACGAAGAAATTATTGATGGAACGCTTGTATTTGACGATCTTGATTCCGTCGATAATAATTCTTTGATAATTGAAAATGATATTCCAGAAGACGTCTTTAATTAGCTTTTTTGATTAAACTATTGCTAGTCATTTCTGATGGTTTTGCTATGCCCATCATCTCCAGTATTGTCGGAGTAATATTTGACAAGCCGCCCTCTTGATTAACTATTTCCCACTTTATATTATTGTCAACAATTATACATGGTACTGGATTATGAGAATGCTGGGTATTGGGGTTACCGGTTATAGGATTATTAATTTCATCACAATTACCGTGATCAGCGGTTATTAAGGTTGCAACATTTGCACCAAGAGCCTCGCACACTACTTCTCCAAGAACGGCATCCAACTCACTCATTGCTTGAACAATTGCCTCTTTAATTGCTGTATGCCCAACCATATCTCCATTTGCGAAATTCACAACAATCAACTTGTAATCTTCATTTTTGATAGCTCTGATAACTTCTTCACCAACTTCATGGCAACTCATTTCTGGCTTCAAATCATATGTTGCAACATTTGGGGAAGGAATAAGCACTCTCTTTTCACCTGGATATGGGTCCTCTCTTCCTCCATTAATAAAGTAAGTGACGTGTGGATATTTTTCAGTTTCAGCACAATGGAATTGTTTTAATCCAAGGCTACTAACAACACTGCCGAGAGTAACTTCTGGGCACTTAGTTCTAAATGCAACTGGACATGATAAAAAAGGATCATACTCTGTCATAGTCGAAATAGAATAAGCAGTATTGTTATTTGTTCTTCTAAAATTATCAAATCTTTCGACATTTAAAGCACGAGCAATTTGTCTCGTTCTATCATTTCGAAAGTTAAAAAATAAAAGAGAATCGTTTTTATTAAGTGGCTTCGCCCCTTCAATAACTGTAGGTAAAATAAACTCATCTGTTATATTTTTCTCGTAAGAATTTTTTATTACTTCTTTATAATTTTTTGAGAATTGACCTTTGTTATTAACAATAGCATCCCAAGCAAGCTCAGTCCTGTCCCATCTTTGATCTCTGTCCATTGCGTAATATCGCCCAGAGATAGTATAAATTTCACCACCGTATTCTCCAAGACAACTATTAAGCTCGTTCAAAATATTCATTGCAGATTTTGGGTCATCGTCTCTTCCATCGGTAAATACATGTAATTTTGGGGATACACCGTAAGACTTGCACATTTTCAAAATTGCAATTAAATGGTCACTATGAGAATGAACGCCACCCGGAGAAACTAGACCAAGTAAGTGAAGATTATTTTCAGTATCTTTGGCGGAGAGTATCGAGTTTAGAATCACTTCATTTTTGAAAAAACTTCCGTCTTTAATCGACTCATTTATTATGACTAAATCTTGCTTAAAAATTTTCCCAGAGCCTATTATCATATGCCCAACTTCAGAATTGCCCATTTGGCCATCAGGAAGCCCAACACTCTGCCCTGATGCCTGTATTGACGTAGAAGGGTAATCTTTAAGTAACAAATCTATATTGGGGGTATTCGCAAGTGACCAGCCATTATTATCGCCTTTTGGACCAATCCCTACACCATCAAGAACAATTAATAGAGCTCTGTTTACCGCATTTTTAGTCATTATTTAGTCAAGAAATATTCATCTATATGTTCAATTTTAACAAATTAAGCAGGTTTTGACTTACCTTTATTTTTTTTAATTAACTTAGCCAATAAAAGCCCAAACTCAAACAACATCCATATTGGAACAGCTAGCAAAACTTGTGATATTACATCTGGCGGGGTTAGTATCATTCCTAATATAAAAGCAAAAACGATAATGTAAGGTCTTTTTTTGGAAAGAGAATCTACAGTACTAATATTAAGCATGACTGCTAAAAAAGTAATAATTGGAACTTCAAATGCAAGCCCAAAAGCAAAGAAAATTTTAATAGCAAAATTTAAAAAACTATTTATATCTGTGGCAATTTCAATCCCTTGAGGCGCAATACTTGTAAAAAAAGAAAAAATAAGAGGAAAAACAATAAAATATGCAAATAAAATCCCTAAATAAAATAGTAATGTGCTTGAAATTAATATAGGCGCAATAAAATTTTTTTCATTTTTATATAAGCCAGGTGAAATGAATGCCCAAAAATTATAAATTGATATCGGGAATGTTATAATAATTGATAGAAGCAGAATTAATTTAAATGGCGCAAAAAATGGTGAAGCAACATCGACCGCGATCATACTTGAGCCTTGGGGAAGAACGTTTGTTAATGGTAATGCTAATAAATTATAAAAATAATTTGCGAAAGGCGATAATATTATGGCGCATATCAATACCGCAGATACAATTGTTAACAACCTACTTCTTAGTTCAAGTAAATGGCTAGTTAACGAATTTTTGTTATTTTTCATCTGAATCTATCTTTTTTTCAAACTCTGAAAGCTCTTCCTTTTGGTCTTCGATTATCTTTTTTAAGTCTTTCATCCGGGATTCATTCTCGACACTAGTTTTAATATTGTTCGCAAAGTCTTTAATTTTTTTTATGAACATACCAAATTGAGTGGCAAAACTTGGAAGTCTTTCAGGGCCCAGGACAATCAGGCTTATTATTAAGATGAGAGCTAATTCCCAAAAACCAAAATCAAACATCTATAACACCTTAATTTATTCCTTATCTGATTTATCGTCATTTACTGATTTTTTGAAATTTTTGATAGCACTTCCTAAGTCACCACCAATATTTCTTAACTTCTTTGTGCCAAAAAGCAATAGAACGATTGCAAAAATTAGTAATAAAGACCATATACTTATACCAGCCATTTTATAACTCCTATAATTAATTAAGTATTTCTGGTTTTTTTCTCCTCATGGCCAGAAATACCAAATCTTCTTTCTAATTCTAATAATATATCATTTGAGGATAGATTTTTCATTGATAATGCAACTAGACTATGAAACCAAAGATCAGCAGCCTCAGACACGATTCTATCGTCATCTTCATTTTGAAGCGCATGTATTAATTCTTTCGATTCTTCTTCAATCTTACTGCAAACCTTTTCTATGCCACCACTGTATAGGCTTGCAACATATGAATCTTCAGATTCTTTGTTTTTTCTATCCTTAAGAACCGCGTTTAATTTTTCTAGAATCTCACTCATTTGTAGTTCTAATATTTACTCCTTTTTCTTTTAAATATTTTTTTACATCTTGAACCGTATAAGTTCCAAAGTGAAATATACTTGCTGCTAAAACAGCATCAGCATTGCCAATGGATATTCCTTCATACAAATCCTTTAAAGTGCCAACTCCGCCACTTGCGATTGTTGGAATATTTACTTTGGAATTTATCTCTTTCATCAATTCTAGGTCAAAACCTTCTTTTGTTCCATCTTTATCCATACTTGTAATTAAAAGCTCGCCTGCTCCCCTTTTTTCCATTTCCTCAGCCCACTTCAAAGCATCTATTCCTGTCGCATTTCTTCCACCGTGAGTGTATATTTCCCATACATTATTTGAGGATGAATCTTTTCTTTTTGCATCTATTGCGACGACTATGCACTGACTCCCAACAGCCTCACTCGCGTCAGAGACAAGTTTCGGATTTTTTATAGCAGCAGTATTAATTGTTATTTTGTCAGCTCCTGAATTTAATAATAATCTAATGTCATCTACACTGCTTATTCCTCCACCAACAGTTAAAGGAATAAAAACTTGAGACGCAACATTTTCTACTACATTCAAAATCGTTTTTCTATTACTAGAACTTGCCGTTATATCTAAAAAAGTAATTTCATCAGCACCTTGATCATTATATTTTTTTGCAACCTCAACAGGGTCTCCAGCATCAATGATATCTACGAATTTTGTGCCTTTGACAACTCTTCCATTATCGACATCGAGACAGGGGATTATTCTTTTAGTTACCGACATAGTTATTATTTAAAAATTCTTGGGCCTCTTGAATTTTTATTTTCTCCTCATATAGTGCTCTGCCTATAATTACACCAGATATTCCGTTTGTCTTATAGGCACTAATTTTTTTTATGTCTTCAATATTACTTACTCCGCCAGAAGCAATTACAGGTATTTCAATTTCATTTGCCAGATTTACAGTAGCTTCAATATTAATGCCTTTCATCATTCCATCTTTTTCAATGTCTGTGTAGACTATTTCCGCCACTCCAAAATCTTCAAATTTTTTTGAAAGAGCAATAGCATCTAATTTTGAATTAAATTTCCATCCTTCCGTTGCAACCTCTCCATTCTTTGCATCAATTCCAACAATAATCATACCTTTAAAAGTTTTACATAAGATTTTAACAAAGTTTGAATCCTCTACAGCCTTTGTTCCGATGATTAAAAAACTTGCCCCGCAATCAACGTATTTTTGAGCTGTACTTAAATCACGGATACCTCCGCCGATTTGAACTGGCACACCAGAAAAGCCTTTGCAAATTTTAGATATAATTTCAATATTTATTGGCTTACCAAGTCTTGCTCCATCAAGGTCAACAATATGTAATCTTTTTGCACCTTCATCGACCCATCTTTTAGCCATTTCCAAAGGGTTTTCATGAAAAATTGTTTCTTGCGAAAAATCACCTTGTTTTAATCTAACGCATTTTCCATTTTGTATATCTATTGCTGGTATTATTTTCATAGATTATTTCATTTCGATAAAATTTTTTAAAAACTTTAAGCCTGCAGAGGAACTTTTTTCTGGGTGCCCCTGAATGGCAACAATATTTTTTTTAGATATTACAGAACAAAATTCCCCCCCGTACTCAGTTGTGCCAATAATATTTGCATCTGACTCTGGCTCTATCAGATAGCTATGAACAAAGTAAAAGTAGGATTCGTCTTTAATACCATTCCAGATAGGGTGTTCGTTATTTTTCTTAATTTTGTTCCAACCCATGTGTGGAATTTTAATATTATTACTAGAGTTTTTAAACTTTCTTACACTTCCTTTAATTATGCCGAGACAATCTACGCCTTCATTTTCTTCACTAAAATCCATAAGCACCTGCATGCCCATACATATTCCCAAAAAAGGTTTTTCGTTCGCATTTTTTCTTATCACGTTATCCAAATTTTTTTCGAAAATAGATAACATGCAATTTTTTGCTGCTCCTTGACCTGGAAAAATTACCTTGTCGGCGCTATCAATTTCGTTGAAGTCAGAAGATACTATTACATGCGAATTTGGGGCGACATATTTTGTTGCTTTAACAACAGAGCTTAAATTGCTCATACCATAATCAATGATTGCAATAGTTTTCAATTTATTAATTCCAAGACTTATAGAACACCTTTTGTTGAAGGTGGTTTATTCCCATGTTTTTCAAAATCAATTTCCTTTGCATATCTAAAAGCTCTCCCAAAAGCTTTAAATATAGTTTCGGCAATATGATGTCCGTTTTCACCTTTGATATTATCAATATGCAAAGTTACCATTGCGTGATTACAAAATCCTTGAAAGAATTCATGTATTAAATCAACATCAAAATCGTTTATATACTGTCTTGGGTATTCAGCTTTATACTCTACCCCAGGGCGCCCTGAGAAATCTATAACTACTCGAGATAACGCTTCATCTAAAGGAACATAGGCATGCCCATACCTATTTATACCCTCTTTGCCACCAATAGCCTGATTAAATGCTTGGCCAAAACATATACCAACATCTTCAACAGTATGGTGAGCATCAACCTCAAGATCTCCCTTGGCTTTAATTGTTAGATCTATATGCCCATGTCTACATATTTGTTCAATCATATGCTCAAAAAATGGCATACCGGTTTTAACGTCGCATTTACCATTCCCATCGATATTTAGATCTAACTCAATGTCGGTTTCATTGGTTTTGCGCTTAATTGATGCAGTTCTATCGTTCATAATTTTTAAAAAAAATCTAATAAAAGTCGAGTATAATTAAATTTTTATACAATATACACTAAATGATGATAATAAGCACAATACAAAAATTCAGCCTATTTTTGCTAAGTTTTTGTAGGCTGTCGTTGACCCATAAATTTGCAACTGTTTTATCAGCAATCATTTTCTCAAAAAAAAGTAAAAAATATTTGGTTTCATGCAAAAACTTGAAAGCATGCTATCCAGAGAAATCTCAAGATTGGATTGAAGAAAAAGCAAAGAAGTCGTTAATCGAATACTCAAAGGCAATGATTGAGTCACCATTTGTTTATAGACAAGCAGAAAAAAATCTTTATGAGTTGATAAAAAATGTATACTCAGAAAATTTAATAGAAGAAGCTATCGAAGAGAATAAAGGAATAATTTTTATGACCCCGCATCATGGCTCTTGGGAGATGAGCGGATTATATGCAGCAAGCAAAATCAAAACTTTCACTATGTATAAGCCTCTAAGAAACAAAATTCTTGATGATTTTGTTTATAAGGGTAGAAAAACTAAAGGATCCTCTTTGGTAGAGACTGATAATTTCGGAGTGAAAAAACTTTTAAAAGCCCTTCGTGAGAAATATGGTATTGGAATTTTACCAGATCATACACCCAAAATTAACCAGGGTGTGATGTCCACTTTCTTTGGAGTTCCTGTAAACACCACAACTTTAATTTATAAGCTAAGCAGAAAGAACAAAATTCCAATAATTTATCTTTTCGCCGAAAGACTTGAAAGTGGAAAAGGGTTTGATATACATGTTGGAAGAGTTGAGGAGGAGTTTTATAAATTAGATGAAAAAGAAGCAGCAGATTTCTTGAATAGCATTATTGAAAGTTTAGTAAGTAAAAACGTGTTCCAATATCTCTGGTCTTATGAAAGATTTAGAAATAGATCAGAGGTAAATGAAAGTATTTATAATTAGAAGATTTTATTTCCTCCAAAAATCTGGAGTAAAAATTACAAGTAAAGTAAATATCTCGAGCCTTCCAACGATCATGCTAAATGATAAAATCCATTTATTTACATCTGTTAGGCTTGAATAATTACTTAAAACTTCTCCCTGTCCCGGGCCTAGATTATTGATTGTTGCTGCAACAGCCGAAAATGATGTCAAAAAGTCAAGTCCAGACAACATAAGTAAAAGCATTACAGTAAAAAAAACAAAAACGTAAATTACAAAAAAACCCCAAATTGTTTCAAGAGTTCTTTCATTCATTGCAGTATTTCCAACTTTTACTTTAATTTTTGAGTTCGGATGAACTAGTCTTACAAGCTCCCTATAACCTTGTTTAAGCAATAAAATTACTCTTATAACTTTCATGCCGCCAGCTGTTGAGCCCGCACAACCCCCCAATAAAACTAAACAATATTAGGAGTATTGGAAGAAAACCAACATAATTGAAATAGTTCGCATTTGTAAAACCAGTTGTTGTCGATATTGATACCGCATAGAATATGTTTTTTATAATCTCTCTAAAGCTTATTTCAGAATTAATTTGATAGACGTAAAGAATTGTTAATATAGAAATGAATATCGTGATAAAAATAAAAGAATATGATTCATTATCGTCTCTATATGGATTAATTGATCTATTTTTAAAAGCTAAGTAGTGTAAACTAAAATTCAATCCAGCACCTATCATGAAAAAAATTGCAACTAATTCAATCCATTGGTTATTATAAAAACCAAAACTTTCGTTATGAGTAGAAAATCCACCAATTGCAATAGTGGAAAAACTATGACAAATAGAATCAAAGATAGTCATTCCAGCAAGGTAATAGCTTAATCCACATAGAAATGTCATTGACAAGTAAACTACCCAAAGCCATTTAGCAGTTTCTGTTATTCTTGGCGTGATTTTATTTTTTATAGGTCCAGCAACTTCGGCTTTATAAAGTTGCATACCACCAACACCTAACATAGGCAATACGGCAACTGCCAAAACAATTATGCCAAGCCCTCCGAGCCACTGTAAATATTGTCTGTAAAATAAAATTGATTCAGGAAGTGTGTCAATTTCATTAAGTATGGTGGCCCCAGTTGTCGTTAAACCAGAAATTGATTCAAAAATGGCGTTGGTAATAGTTATATTAAGCGATTCGCTTAATAGCATTGGTAAGGAGGCAAAGGTGCTTAACACAAACCAAAATAAAACAACAATAATAAAACCGTCTCTTAGTTTTAAATCTGTCTTTGCCTGGGCTGCTGGCAACCAAAGTAATAAACCTGATACAAAAATTAATATTCCAGCATAGAAAAAGGACCATGTTTCGTTATCTTGGTATATTAAACTAACGATTATGGGAGGAATAATAGCCAAACTAAATAACATTAGTAAAAGCCCAAGTATCCTTATTACTGATTTAATTTGCATTATTTTTATTCGAACAATTCTTCAATTTGTTTCACGTCTTTTTTGTTTACTAGACAAACAAGTCGATCATTTTTTTCTAATAATATATTTGTTATATCAAAAACAAAATTATCGTTTCTTATGATACAACACATTATTGTGTTCTCTGGTACGTTAATTTGTTCAATATTTTTGCCAATAGTTTTTGAATTTTCCTTATCTCTAACTTCAAGCTCAAGTAACTCTAAATTTCCTCGCATGAGGGAATGAGCTTTTAAAACACTACCTTTTCTAACATGAGTTAATAATGCCCCCATTGTCAAATCTTCTGGGGAAACGGTAATATCAATTTCTTGTTTTTCTAAAAGATCTGAATAGCTAATTTTATTAATGATGGATATAACCGTATTCGATCCAAGTTTCTTCGCGAGCATTGCTGATAATATATTCGCTTCGTCATCGTTTGTTAACGCACAAAATACATCCATATGTTCAATATTTTCCTCCAATAGAATATCTTCATTAGATGAATCTGCATTAATTATAGTAACGTTATCTATAACTTCAGATAAGTATTCTGCCCTTTCTTCATTAGATTCGATTACCTTAACTTGATAGTTTTCACGGATGTTTTCTGAAAGATGCTTTCCAATATTTCCTCCGCCTGCAATCATTACTCTTTTATTATTTTTATTATGTCCAAATAATTTTGTTATATCTTCAATATTTTCCTCTTTACACAAGAATAAAAGTTCATCCCCGCTTTCAATGATGTCCCCAGCCTCGATTGAATAAAGTTTGTCATTTCTTATGAACGCGCAAATTTTTGAATTAAATTTTTCACAAGCTTGTTGATAATATTGAATTGTATTTTCGCTGTTATTATCCTCTCTGAAAGTAATATTAATAAAACAGTCTGCCTCGGAAGAAAAATTAAAAACTTGCTTTGTACCTTGGTATTTAATTAGCTTTTTTATATAGCTCGATGCAATTAAGTCAGGGCTAATCGTAAAATCAATTGGTGTTGATTCATCAGCAAATAAATTTTCATAGTTTAAATATTCCAAATCTCTTATTCTTGCAATTTTCTTCTCTACACCAAATACAGTGTATGCTACTTGACAGGCTATCATATTTGTTTCGTCACTCTTTGATACAGCAACTATCATATCTGCTTTATTAGCACCAGCCGCTTCGAGAATCCTTGGATGCGCTCCATTTCCATTAATAGTTTGAAGATCTACTTTTTCAGCAATATTTTCTAATAGGTCAGCACTTTTGTCGATTAGTGTGACATCATTGCCTTCTTTGACTAGATTAATTGATAATGAGCTTCCGACTTGCCCAGCTCCTACGATTATAATTTTCATAATATATTAAGCATTATAGTTCAAATTCATATATTTAATAAATTTTTATTATTCAAATTTTTTACCTTGTAAGTCAGCAGAATTAATAAAGTCGCCAGCGTTAATTATTTTCGAATTTTCCTTTTGAAGTCTCTTAATTATTAGACAACCATCACCGGTGAAAACTTCAATAATCTTATCTTTAAAAGATTTTATGTTTCCGGGGATTCCATTAATATCAAGTTTTTTAAACTCACTCTCATGTATTCGTATCCTTTCTCCAGATAGCGTGGTTTCGGCAATTGGCCAAGAATTAAAAGCCATAATTTTTCTATGAATTGTCTCAGCAGAATAATCCCAATCAATCTTAGCTTCTAGCTTGTTAATTTTTTTTGCATATGTAGCTAAATTATTATCTTGCGGATGTAACATTATTTTATCATCCGTAAGGGAATCCAAGGTTACAAGAAGCGCTTGTGAGCCTACAGAAGCAAATTTTTTATGCATTGAGACAGATGAGTCATTATCAGTTATTGGAATTGGTTCTTGATAAATTACATCTCCTTTATCAAGCTCTTCGTTTATTTGCATTATTGATACTCCAGATAATTTGTCACCCGCTTCAATCGATCTTTGGATTGGTGCAGCGCCTCTCCATCTTGGCAATAGTGAAGGATGAACGTTGATGCATCCGAATTTTGGAATAGAAATAAATTCTTTTGTGAGCATTAACCCGTATGCAACAACGATAACAATATCAGGTTTTATTTCCTCAAGTGCGTCGGTTTCTTTGATTGTTATTTTTTCTGGTTGTCTTATATTTATATTATTTTTCTGGGCAGTATCTCTAACTGGACTATGTTTGAATTTTAAACCTCTGCCAGACCTTTTGCTTGGCTGAGTAAAAACTGTAACAACATCGTGTTTTGAATTTATTAGCGCTGATAAATGGGTTTCTGCAAATTCTGGTGTTCCTGCGAACACAATTTTTAATTTTTTCATGTCTTGGAATTTTAAACTGCTGATTTATAGTTTGGAGTATCTTTTCTTGAGGCAAGCGAGCCTTCTTTTTTTAGTTTTACTATCTTCTTTTCTATTCTATTTCTTTTCAAGGCAGATATATGATCGACAAATAATTTTCCATTTAAATGATCAATTTCATGCTGTATGCATGTAGATAATAATCCACTTGCTTCAAACTCTTTTGTTTCACCATCGAGCCCGAGAGATGATACTCTTATTTTTTTTGGTCGTTCAACAGTTTCAAAAAAGCCTGGGACCGATAAACAACCTTCTTCCATTGAATCCTTATCTTCAGATAGAGATAGAATTTCTGGGTTTATAAGGAATATTTTTTCATCTTTATTTTCAGATACGTCAATTACAATGATTCGCTTATGAATATTTACTTGGGTAGCAGCAAGTCCAATGCCTTTTTCCTCGTACATTGTGAAGAACATCTTTTCTATAATATCCTTAATATCTTGATCAACATTCTCCACTGGCTGCGCAATCTTTCTCAACCTGGGGTCAGGAAAATGCAAAACTTTTAGTTTGTCCATATCTAATAAATCGTTCTGATTACCAATAATTATAATTATACTATTGTCTTGATTGCCGTGTAAAATTTAGAAAAAAAGGGGAATTATCTTTCACAGTTTTGACTAAATACAAACAATGTATTAATGTTAAAAAGATGGTGCAATTTTAACAAGATATAATTTATTTTTATAATATAAATCAATTACTTAAGGATAAGCGCTATGAAAGAAACCATATTAGATGTCTTAATGTTCATGTTCCAAAGCTATGTAGATGACAATGAAGAGGTAGAACTTGATAAGGAAGCTTTGCATAAAAACTTACTAGATGCCGGTTTTGCTCACGATAATATCGAGAGAGCATTTGAGTGGCTTGAGGGTTTACCAGGCGCAGATGAAAGTGCACTCCTCAATAAGCCAACGAAAAATAGTTTTAGATTGTTCAGCGATCTTGAGCAGAGAAAAATTGGAAAAGAGGGACTAAGTTTTTTAATGTTTTTAGAGAGACTAGGAATTTTTCATGGAGAAATTCGAGAGCATGTTATTGACAGAATAATGGCTTTGGATACTAATAGTGTTGACTTAAGTCAAATAAGATGGGTTGTTTTAATGATTTTATTTAATACTCCAGGCAATGAAAGCAGTTATACATGGTTGCAAAATCTAAATTCAGATAAAGCTTTACCTTATATACACTAACAAATTTTTTTTATTTTTTTTTAAGGTTCAAATTTAGTTATGAGTGAGAATTTAGTTATTGTTGAATCTCCAGCAAAATCAAAAACAATTGAAAAATATTTGGGTAATGATTACAAGGTGATTTCTACCGTTGGCCACTTAAGGAATTTACCCCCTAAGAAAGGCATAGATGTAGAAAACGACTATAAAATGAATTATGAGCTAATCGAAAGAGACCATAATAAGCCAGAACACATTATACGAGATATTAAAAAAGCGCTAAAAGGTGCAAAAAAACTTTATTTGGCAACTGACCAAGATAGAGAGGGCGAAGTAATCGCATGGCACCTTATTGACATTCTGGAAAAAGAAAATTCGTTGGATGGCGTAGAAGTTGTACGAATTGTATTTAATGAAATTACAAAAAAGGCAATTCTTGATTCTATAGAAAATCCTCGAGAACTTTCTTACGATTTAATTAATGCACAATTTGCTAGACGCTCTATAGACTACCTATTTGGTATGGGAGTATCCCCACTTCTTTGGGGCATAGGCATTAGAAAGGGATCTGCTGGAAGAGTTCAAAGTCCTGCATTAAAAATGATTGTTGAGAGAGAAGAGGCAATAAGAAAATTTATTCCTCAAGAATATTGGTCATTAAATGCAAATTTTTCCAAAGATAATAAAAACTTTGATTCTTTCCTTCATTCTATGAGTGGGAAAAAACTATCGAAGTTTGATATAAATAATGAGAAAGACGCGTTAAGAATTAAAGATGAAGTTTCTAATTTAGCTGATGATCAATTCAAAGTTTTAAAAGTTGTAAAAAAAGAGAGAAAAAGACAACCTGCCAAACCATTCATAACTTCTACACTACAGCAAGAGGCTTCAAGAAAACTTAGGTTTGCACCAAGAAGAACAATGGGAATTGCTCAAGAGCTTTATACAGGAATTGACCTTGGTGAAGGACCAGTAGGCTTAATTACTTATATGAGGACAGATTCTATCAATCTAGCACAAGAAGCAATTGATGAGATAAGAGAAATCATTCCCAAGTTTTATGGTGATGATTCTCTTCCAGCGGAAAAACGAGTTTATGCAAATTCTTCAAAGAACGCACAGGAAGCTCACGAGGCAATTAGGCCATCATCCTCAAGTAGAAAGCCAGATGATATCAAAAAGCACTTAACCAAAGACCAATTTGAATTATATTCTCTAATTTGGAAAAGAACTCTTGCTTCTCAGATGAATGATGCAATCTTAGATTCTGTATCTGTTGATTTAGGGACAAAAGATAAAACTTTTAGGGCCTCTGGACAATCAATTAAATACCCTGGTTTTATGCAAGTTTACCTTGAAGGTTCGGATGAAGAAGATATGGAAGCTGAATCAAAAATATTGCCCACTATGAATGAGGGAGAACTCTTAAAATTAAATCAGATTGATGCAGTTCAACACTTTACTCAACCCCCGGGAAGGTATACGGAGGCTAGTCTCATAAAAAACTTAGAGAAAGAGGGCATAGGTAGACCGTCGACTTATGCTGCGATTATTGAAACTCTAAGATTCAAAGAATATGTCGAGATCGAAAATAGAACATTAACTCCGACTGGTAAAGGATCCTCAGCATGTGCATTTTTAGATAAAAATTTTAATGACTTTATAAAATATAACTACACTGCTGAACTAGAGGAAACGCTTGATAAGATTGCTAGAGGAGAGGCTCAATGGATTCCTACGACAGATTCATTCTATAAATATTTGACGAAAATGGTTGGAGATACAGAAAAACTTTCTCCTGAAGAGAGAAAACAGGAAAGAATTTTAGGGGTAGATCCAAAAAGCGGCAGGACGGTAAGTGTTAGACATGGTCCATTTGGACCACATGCAATGATAGGAACTAAAGACGACCCTAAAGAAGCAGGCAAACCAAAATCAGCTTCTTTGAAAGTCGGCCAAGATATTTCAACAATAACTTTAGAAGACGCCCTAGATTTATTTGTTTTACCAAGACTACTTGGAGAGACACCAGACGGTGAACATATCACAGCTTGCCTTGGAAGATTTGGGCCATATCTAAATTATGGCGAGAAAAAAAATCTTTCATTAAAAGGCCTAGAAAAAGAAGGGGAAGATCCCTTTGATCCTTATACGATTACTTTTGAGCAGGCTTTGCCGTTAGTTGAACAAAAGAAAATAATTGAAGCAAATAAAATAATACAAGATTTTGAAGATAAAGGAATTCAAGTTCTAAATGGAAGATTCGGCCCATATGTAACTGATGGAAATAAAAATGTAAAAGTTCCAAAAGACCAAGAACCAAAGCATCTAACTCTTGAGGAGTGTGTTCAGATGATTGAGAATGCCCCAGTTCGAAGAGGAAGATTTGGCACAAAAAAGAAAGCCGTAGTAAAAAAGAAAGCAGTGGCTAAAAAGAAAACCACAAAAAAGAATTCAAAAGAAAATAATGTTGGAAACACAATTTAACACATGTCTTTGTTATTAGATTTAGGCAATAAAAATGATTGCGCAGAATTTATAAATTCTGTAAAACAAGGCGCTATATTTGCTTATCCAACCGAGGCAGTCTATGGCTTGGGATGTGATATTTTTAATGTAGATTCAATAAATAGAATTTTAAAATTAAAAAAAAGGGATGTTTCAAAAGGATTAATTGTAATCTCAGATAATTTAGAAAAAGTTAGGGAATTAATAGATGACAATTATTTTAAATTATTTGTTGAGAATAATAGTGATGCGGTCCCAACAACTTGGCTTTGCCCTTCCAGTAATATTGTTCCACCTGAGATTACTGGAGGACATAACAAAATTGGAATAAGAATTACAAACCATGACGTTTCATGCGCACTATGCAAAATACTCGATTTTCCAATTATTTCCACTAGTGCAAATATCTCTGGACAAGCTCCAGTGCAAATGCTGCAAGACTGTATAAATATTTTTGGTGAAAAGGTCGACTATATTATCAAAGGCCCTATAGGACAAAATAAAAAACCAAGCAGGATAATCGATTTAATTTCTAAAGAAGTTTTGAGAGAGGGTGGTTAATTGTCCGAAATAAACTCGAATCAAGTAGACCAAGTAAAGAACTTTTTAATAGATTTACAAAAAAGTATCATCAAAATGATATGTAATTTCGATGAAAAAGAATTCTTAGAGGACAAATGGGAGCGCAATGAAGGCGGAGGCGGATTAACCTGTTTACTTGAGAAAGGAAGTATTTTTGACAAAGTCGGAGTCAATTTTTCAGATATACTTGGAAATAAATTACCCGCAGCAGCTACAAATATAAGGCCAGAGCTTCAAGGAAGAAATTATCGCGCAATGGGCGTCTCAGTTGTATCTCATCCAAAAAATCCTCATGTTCCAACCGCTCATTTAAATGTTAGGCTATTTGTAGCTTTTAGTAATAATTCTGCACCAATTTGGTGGTTTGGGGGCGGTTTTGATATGACCCCTTATTATGGATATGAAGAGGATGCAATTCATTGGCACAAGACCGCGCACGATATATGTGAGCCATATGGCAAAAATATTTATAGTGAATACAAAAAAAATTGTGACGAATATTTTTTTATTAAACATAGAAAAGAACCAAGAGGAATAGGCGGAATATTTTTTGATGATTTGAATATATGGGAATTTGAAAAATGTTTCGATTTTATAAAGTCAGTAGGAAATGGTTTCATTTCTGCTTATAATCCAATTATAGAAAAACGTTTAAATACTTCATATGACGAAAAACAAAAAGACTTTCAGCTTTATCGTCGAGGCAGATATGTAGAATTTAATCTTGTTTATGATAGAGGAACTTTATTTGGCTTACAATCGAACGGAAGGACTGAATCAATTTTAATGTCAATGCCTCCAATTGTTAAGTGGGACTATAATCATAAAATTGACATAGGTAGTAAAGAAGAAAAATTATATAGAGATTTTTTAGTCCCTAAAAAATGGTACTAAAAACTAATTAGCGTTCGGAAAAAAAAGTTGTTCACCATTTATCTTAAACTCTGAAATTAATTTTTGGCCTTCCTTACTAACAAGCCATTTTGAAAAATTTTTGGCTTGTTCATATTTTACATGGGGATGTTTTTTTGGATTTATCACAATAACGCTATATTGATTATGTAATGGTGGAACACCAGAAAATAATATCCCTAGCTCTTGCTTATTATTAAAACTTAACCACGTACCTCTATCTGTAATTGTATACGCATTCATACTGGCAGCCATATTAAGAGTTGCACCCATCCCTCGCCCAACGTCAATATAATGCTTTGAGTCCATGCTTTTAGGTGCGATACCAGCATTATTCCAAAGAAAATTTTCTCTTTTATGAGTTCCACTATTATCTCCCCTTGTTAGGAACAAAAGTTTATTTTCTTTTATTGTTTTAAAAACTTCTTTTATGTTTTTTTTGTTTTTAATCTTTTTAGGGTCATTTTTTGGGCCAACAATAATGAAATCGTTATACATAAATTTTTTTCTTTTAACCCCAAAACCTTGATTTATAAATTTAATCTCATCCTCTTTCGAATGAACTATTAAGAGATCGCCGTCACCATTCTCAGCATTCTTAATGGCCTGTCCTGTTCCAACAGCTACAACCCTTACATCAATTCCGTTTTTCTTTTCATATGCAGGTAGTATAAAATCATAGAGACCAGAATCCGCAGTCGAAGTTGTTGACTGCACTATTAGGAAATCAGTTGCATACGAGTTGTTAAAAAAAATAAGTGGAATTAAGATTTTTATTAACTTTGACAATTCTATACTCAGGATATTTAATTTATTCGATAAAAAAAGTTATTTTTTTTGTCATAAGAGGGACCTTGTGCGGAGTGTGACTATAATCTGCGAAAAGTAATTGAATTGTATGTTTACCAGGCTCAAGTTCTAAAGAAACAGATGTTTGGCCTTTACCAAAGTGAATTATATTTTCAGTCATTGGCAAAGGACTTTTTAAATCTGGTAGTTCATCTAAATTTAAAAGAATATGATGATGCCCACTATTGTCCTCTTTGATTCCTGCTTTCTGTACCTTAATGTTTTCGACAATAAATTCTAATTTTATTGGAGATCGATATGTTTTACCATCTTGTATGCCTTTTAATTCAATTGTTGGGGCATTGCTTTCCGCAAAAGAAATATTTGATAATGCGAAAATCATAATAAAAATAATTGACTTATTCATAAACATTTTTCTTTGATTTAAATAATCTTAAAACTATTATAATTAAAATTAGAAATAAAATAAATGTGTACATTGGTATGGACAAACCAAATAATTGCCATTTTACATCATTACAAGGCGTTGGATTATTGAAGATATTTTTGATTGCATCTAAAAGAGGTAGCGTTGAAATATAATAAAAAAATCCGCCGCCGCACCCAAAGCCATCTAAAGCAGTCTCATCTTTGAAAACCTGAAGCCATATATGCCTTATAGTACTTATTAGCCCAATAATACAGAGGAGTAGATTAGTCGTATTTAGCGTTTTAAAAATAAAATCTCTTCCTGATATCGTAATTATGAAAAAAATTAATGCAATTAAAATTAGAAGATATCTATCTAAAACACACAGAGTACATGGTTGAAGTTCAACAATTAAATCAAAGTAGATATAAGCTACCAATAAAGATACGACACATAGAATAAAACCAACTGTCTCTAATTTGATTAGTTTGTGCATATCTATATTATAGGCTTATTAATTATGAATTTCAGCTTAAACGCAATGAAGAAAAGCTACCCAACTACAAGAATGAGGAGAAATAGGTCTGCTAAATTTATTAGAAATTTGGTAAGAGAAACATCTTTTTCGGTTGATGACTTAATTTATCCAATTTTTGTTCTACCAGGAAAAAATAAAGAGCAAACAATTAATTCGATGCCTGGAAGGCATAGATATTCAGTTGATATACTTATAAAAAAAATAGAAAAACTTCATAAGCAAGGTCTGAATGCCATTGCAATATTTCCTGTTATCGATTCGAAAAAAAAATCAAAAGATGCAAAAGAAGCATATAATCCAAAAGGCCTAGTACAAACAGCTGTAAAATTAATAAAGAAAGAGCTTCCTAATCTCGGTGTAATTACAGACATTGCCCTTGATCCTTATACAACTAGTGGGCACGATGGATTGATAGATAAAAAAGGTTATGTTTTAAATGATAAAACCGTTGAGGTTTTAAAAAGACAAGCCCTGTCACATGCTGAAGCTGGATCAGACATAGTTGCACCGTCAGACATGATGGATGGAAGAATTTTAGCGATAAGAAACTCGTTAGAAAAAAATAATTTTCATAATACAAAAATTCTCTCTTATGCTGCAAAATATGCTTCAAATCTTTATGGCCCTTTTAGAGATGCTATTGATTCAAATAAGAATCTTTCCGAGTCTTCTAAAGAAACTTATCAAATGGATTTTGCTAATATTACTGAAGCATCTTTAGAGATAAATTTAGATATCGACGAAGGAGCGGATATGGTTATTATAAAACCAGGCTTACCCTATTTGGATATTGTTGCAAAAATAAAAAGTAAATTCGCTATTCCCGTTTTTTCTTACCATGTTAGTGGAGAATATTCTATGATTAAGAGCGCATCTCAAAAAAAATACATAGATGAAAAAGCTGCAGTTCTTGAAGCAATGTATTGTTTTAAACGAGCAGGTTGCAACGCGGTATTAACATATTACACGCCTGAGATAATAAAATGGCTCAACAAAAATTAATTAAAAAATATGCTGTATTTGGTAATCCAATCGAACATAGTTTATCGCCGTCCATCCACGGGTATTTTGCACAAAAACATAATATAAATTTGTCATATGAAAAAATCTTGTGTGATGAAGATAAATTCGAAGTCGAATTAAGAAAATTTTTTGATTCGGGTGGACTTGGATGTAACATAACTTTACCTTTCAAACGTAAAGCTTTTTTGTTTGTAGAGGAGAAATCCGACGTTGCAAAAATTACTGGTGCAGTAAATACAATTTCAAAAAAAAATGATATATATTTTGGAGATAATACTGATGGAGCAGGTTTTATTAGAGATTTAAAGGAAAATATAAACTTTGATATTTCCGAGAAAAGAGTTCTCATTTTAGGCGCAGGCGGAGCCTCAATGGGAATAATTCCAAATATTTTTCTCGAAAAACCAAAAAGCCTTAAAATTTTAAATAGAACTCTTGATAATGCCAAAAGCCTTGTTAAAAGATTCTCATCTATAGGCAATATAAATTATGTTGAAAAGAGTGATCTGTCTGAAAATAAATTTGATTTAATTATAAATGCAACCTCTCAAGGAATGAATCAAAATAGTTTTGACTTACCTTCAGAAATTTTTTGTGATGATTCCATTTTTTATGATTTGTCATACGGGAAAGCATCCACAAATATGAAAAATTGGGCAGAAGAAAATAATATTAAGTTTTTTGACGGCCTTGGTATGCTGATTGAGCAGGCAGCGGACTCATTTCTCATTTGGGAAGGTGAAAGACCCAATACAACTGAAGAGCTTAGAAACATATTAATAAAAGAACTATGATCCATACTTTGTTTTGTAAGCAACAATATCTTCAGTATAACTCTCAAACTGGCCAGTCATGGACACATAGTTAATAATATCACTTATATTAATAAGACTATAAACATCGATATCGTAATCTTCTTTTAATTCTTGGGAGGCAGATATTTTCTTACTTCCCTTTTCTTCTCTATCAAGCATCACAAGTAGAGAATTAGTTTTAATCTTATATTTATCAAGTTTTTCCAAAGTACTTTTGATTGCTGTTCCAGCAGTAATTACGTCATCAACTATAAGAGTATTACCATCTTTAAAATTCCCAACAATATCACCCTTTTCGCCATGTTGTTTTTGATCTTTTCTATCATAAACAAAGTTTGTTTCATTATTATTGTTTGCTAATAATGTAGATAATGATGCGGCAAGAGGAATGCCTTTGTATGCAGGGCCGAATATGTTAACAAATTGTAAATTTTTTTCTCTAATTAATTGTGAAAAAAGATTACATATAATCGAAATGGATTTCCCATCAGAAAATACACCGCTATTAAAAAAATAAGGACTCACTCTCTCCGACTTTAGTTTGAAACTACCGAATTGAAGAGCTTGTTTTTGGATGGCTAATTCAATAAAAGTTTTCTTATAATCCATTTTATTTTGATAATGTTATAATAAAATTAATACATTATATCTGAAAAACTATAAATATTATGAAAATAGTAACATGCAATGTTAATGGGATTCGAAGTGCTTTAAGTAAAGGATTTTTTGATTGGTATAAACGCCAAAGAGCAGATATTTTATGTTTACAAGAATTAAAAGCTCATGAAGATCAAATTAATATAAATTTAATGCTGCCTAAAAATACTTTTTCTTATCTGAAATGCGCTGAAAAGAAAGGTTATAGCGGAGTATCTATACATACAAAAAAAAAGCCTGATAAAATAATTTATGAATATGGAGATAAGGAATTTGATAAAGAAGGAAGATATGTTGAAGCACAATTTGGAAATCTTTCTATCATTTCTCTATATGCACCGTCTGGATCGTCAGGTGATGAAAGACAGGCGGCAAAATTTAGATTCTTGAAATCTTTCAAAAGACATTTAATTAGTTTATCAAAAGAAAATAGAAAACTTATAATTTGTGGTGATTGGAATATTGCTCATAAAGAAATAGATTTAAAAAACTGGAAAGGAAATAAAAAAAATTCTGGTTTTTTGCCCGAAGAAAGAGCATGGCTTGACGATTTATTTCAAGATGAAAAATTTGTTGATGCGTTTAGAAGTATTAATAAAAAAGAAAACGAATATACATGGTGGTCAAATCGTGGTAATGCAAGAAAAAATAATGTTGGTTGGAGAATAGATTATCAGATAATTTCAGGTAATTTAAAAAATAAAATTCAAAGCGAAAAAATTTATAGAAAAGAATTATTTTCAGACCATGCACCACTAATAATGTCCTACAAAATATAATGACAAAATTATCAAACAAACCGACCTGGAAAAATACTTTTTACACAATATTAAACAAAAAAGCGTTTATATTATTAACCTTAGGTTTTTCTGCTGGCTTACCATTTTTACTAGTTTTTTCTACCTTGCAAGCATGGTTGAAAGAAGTAAATATTGAAAATGTAACAATTGGTTTTATAAGTTGGGTTGCTATTACGTACACTCTAAAATTCTCTTGGGCCCCATTTTTAGACCGCTTCAATCTACCTTTTTTAAATATTTTTTTAGGCAGGAGAAGAAGTTGGTTAATTTTTTCTCAAATCATGACAGGACTATCAATATTTATGCTAGCAAATATTTCTCCGAATCCTGAAAATCTACTAATATTCTCTTTTTTTGCCTTTTTAATAGCATTTTTCTCTGCTACACAAGACGTTGCTTTGGATGCATATAGAATAGAAGTTGCGAAAACAGAAGAGCAAGGAATACTAGGTGCCTCCTATCAGCTTGGATACAGAATTGCTCTAATTACTTCTGGAGCTATGGCTTTAGTACTTGCTGACAAATTTTCTTTCGAATTTTCTTACAAAGTTATGGCTGGCTTAATGATGATTGGGGTAGCTTCAACATTATTTGCACCAGAGCCAAGTGAAACATTGGAAAGACCGCAAATGAAGGGCAATTTCCTCTTTGCATTATATATTGAGCCGCTGAGAGATCTTTTATCAAGACATAAAAATGCTGTTTTAATAATAATGCTAATACTATTGTATAGAGCCAGCGACTTATCCATGGCGCCTATGGCGATGCCGTTTTACAAAGATGTCGGATTTACATTGACAGAAATAGCATATGTTGCAAAAACTTTCGGTGTCATTATGTCAATTATAGGCGTAGTAGTTGGCGGAATACTCTGGAAAAAATTAGGGGGAATTAGAACATTACTGTTCGGCTCCATAATGATTGCGTCAACAACTTTAATGTTTTTTTTAATGTCAATATTTGAAAAAAATATGGATTTGTTTATTACAACTATCGCATTAGATAATTTCACTTCAGGTTTTGCAGGAACATTGATGATAGCTTATCTATCATCTCTTACAAATAAAGCTTATGCAGGACTTCAATATGCTGCTTTATTTGGTTTATTGATGATACCTGGAAAAATCTTAGCTGGGTTCTCTGGACTTTTCCAAGAAACATTTGGTTATTCTGGTTTATTTTTAGCTTCTGCTGCTATCGGAATTCCAGCAATTTTAATTTCATATTATTTTTATAGGAGCAAAATTACGGTCTAATTAATATTTGTGTACCCTCTTCAGACATATTCCAAAGTTCTTCCATATCTTTATTATTTAATGCGATACAACCATCAGTCCAGTCAGAACTATTATACAAGTATTGAGATAAAACCGAGATAGAAGGTAGACCATGGATAGCAATGTGACCACCTGGATTTACATTATTTTTTTCAGCTACTCTCTTATCATGAAAATTTGGATAGGATGTGTGAAGTGATAAAAAAAATTTACTTTTTGCATTCTTTCCATCAATAAAGTAATAGCCCTCAGGCGTTTTTTTATCACCTTCTTTTAACTTATGGCCTATAGGATTTTTCCCAATCGCAACATCATATTTTTTTACTACTCTATCGTCTTTGATAGCATACAATATTCTTTGGGATTTATTTATGATGATCATATCGATGGTATTCTGTGCGTATAGTGAAAATGAAAACAAGAATAAAAAAACAATAAAAAAATATTTCATTTTTTATCCTCTAATAATAGCTCAGGGTTAATTTTAATTCTATTCCAATAAACATTCATATGCAGGTGAGGCCCGGTAACCCTACCTGTCATTCCTATAGTGCCTATTATTTGCCCTTGTTTTACCAAGTCACCCTCTGCAACGTTAATATCTTCCATGTGAATATACATTGATTTTAATTTATAACCATGGCCAATAATAACTATATTACCAGTGTAGTATAAGCCTTTTTCAGCCATTAGCACCTTACCTGCTGCTATAGATTTAATTGGCGTACCGACAGGTGCAGCGATATCAAGACCTCCATGTGGATTTTTTTTTAATCCATTTAAAATTCGCTGGCTACCAAAAATACCCGAAATTCTTCCCTCGGCCGGCCATATAAATTTTTTAGTAAATGTTTTACTCTTATATTTTTTTCTAAGTGCTTGTCCAATTAATAATCTATCACTTTTTATTTTTTCATATAAATCTGGCCCTGGCGTTACCATTTTCGATGGCAAGCCGTCAATTCTTTCTATTTTATATTCACTTTTTGAAATATCTAGATTGTAGGTTTCGGTTCTATCCGAAAAATCAATTTTAAGAATAGAAGTTTTTTTATGATTTCTTCCAAAACCAAATATAAAGTAACCCTCATTATTAAGTTCCAACTCCAGATTATCGAAAAAAACTTTTTCTGCTAATTTATTTTGTCCAATTATTATCCCGCCTTGCACGAATTCTCCGAAAAAATCTGTCTCAGAAGATAAAGCGTTTGTCGAAAAAAACAAAAAAAATATAAAAATATTTCTGATAAATTGATTCATCAAATATTATTTTTTAATTCTTCGATGATCTCTTGTGCGTGTTTGCTAGGGCTGACTTTTTTATAAATTTTGTGAATTTTACCAGCGGGATTTATTATAAAAGTGTGCCTACTTGCATATTTGAATCCAACGAATGATCCGAAGCTATCATATTTCTTAGCAACCTCACCATTTGTATCTGCTAATAAGGGAAACGGTAGCGAGTATTTTTCAGAAAATTCTTTATGGCTTTCATTTGAATCAACACTGACACCTAATATACTTATATTAAGTTTGTTAATAATTTCTATGTTATCTCGAAAGTTACACGCTTCGGTTGTGCATCCAGGAGTGTCATCTTTTGGGTAAAAATATAATACCAGCCATTTATCTTTATAATCAGATAATGATCTCTCTATATTGTCTTGATCAGTTAGAGTAAAACTTGGCGCATCCATACCAATAATTAGTTCCTCCTCATTAGCATTTGCGTTAAAAACAATAAATGCAGATAATAATATTAAGTATATATATGTATTTTTTAAGATCATAATCAATGTTATCAAAATTTAAAACGATCATTTTAATTATATTATTTTGTTTAATAAATGTACATCATGCAGTTGGCTATGATCTACCAAATGAGTTTTCTGGGGAAGTTATAAAAGTTATTGATGGCGATACAATACACTTAGAATCAAAAAATATCTCGAAAATTAAGATAAGACTGGCAGATATTGATACACCTGAATTAAATCAGCCATATGGGAAAAAATCAAAAAAAATCTTAGAAATGCTGATTCTTGGTAAAGAAGTAATGATTAAAAAGGTTGGTGTTGATAGATATAAAAGGGTAATTGGAATAGTCATGAAAGATAACCTTGATGTAAATCATTTCCTAGTCATTAATGGACACGCATGGTGTTATGATTACTACAATAAAAGATCCATAATTAAGATTGCTGAATCAATAGCACAAAGAAAAAAAATCGGTATATGGAAAAATCAAAATGCAATACCACCTTGGGAATGGAGAAAAAAGTGACAAGATTGTATGAATAACAAAGAAAAATTATATGGTTTTTATTTAACTTTATTCGTGGCAATGATTGTTTTAACAAACATCATTGGTGTAAAACTTTTTGAAGTGTTTTCTAATCCAAGCACAGGCAGTTTTTTTTCTGAGCCAATCACTTTAACAACGGGAATTATTACTTATCCATTAACTTTTCTTCTTACAGATATTGTTTGTGAGGTTTTTGGTCAAAAGAAAGCAAGCCAAATGGTTATTTTTGGTTTTATTGCAAGCATTATATCTCTTGTATTCATCAAAATCGCAGTGATTCTTCCAGGATCCGAAGTTTGGATTAATGGCGCCCTAGGTTATGAAAATATAAATGACATGCAAAGAGCATATGAGTCTGTTTTTACTTTGCCAGGATTTTTGATTTCGGCTTCTATGCTTGCTTATTTAGTTGCACAACTTATTGATGTAAAAATATTTCATTTTATTAAGAAATTAACTAGCGAGAAAAAATTATGGCTTAGAAATAATCTATCAACGATGTTTTCTCAATTGATTGATACAATAATTGTAAATTCTATTTTTCTGCATTTTGGTTTAAATCTTTCATGGGAAATTATAATAAATATTATAATTGCATCCTACATAGTAAAAGTATTTATTGCAGCAATTGATACTCCCCTTGTTTATGTAGGAGTATATTTTACAAAAAAGTTTATAAATAAATAAAGCTCAAGAGTCTTTGTTATTTGCTTTTTTTATTTTTATATCGACATATTTCATAATAGTTGTTTCAAATCTCAAAAGTGCTAAAGTAAGGCCAACTGATTTGTCTAAGAACCCAAGTTGAAAAATATACATTTTCACAAACGCCCACAAACCTCTTAAAAAACCAATCAAATTACCACCCCTTTTTTTTTGAAAATTTTGCGTGCTCCATGCGTCAATATACATACTCATTTTTTGATAATAATCTTTCATATCTTTGTAAGTTTCATGATACAGGTTACCTTCTAATTTTTTTGGCTTGAAAGTATTTGGAATTATAAGGGACTCATGAACTAGATCATCGTTGTAATTTGTTAATCTATTTGGATACAATCTACATATCCAATCAGGATACCACCCAGAATGTTTAACTTCATAACCGAATGCTTTGCTTAATCGATTAACCATGTAAATTGAATCGTCTTTTTCAATAACTTTTTTTATAGAATTTTTTAACTCTTCACTAATTTCCTCGTCAGCATCTAGCATAAAAATCCAACGCGATGAGCATAATTTTTGAGCATCTTGTCTTTGCTTTCCAAAACCTGGCCATATTTCTGAAAAATGAATCTTATCTGTATATTTTTTTGCAATATTAATAGTTTTATCTGAACTGCCAGAATCAAGTACTAAAATTTCATCAGCCCACTCAGCACTTTTTAGAGCTTTTTCTATGAAATCTTCTCCGTTTTTAACGATAATAATGACGCTTATTGTATTCATTTACTTATAAATTATATCATTTTTAGGTTTGTAATGGTGGCCCCGGTAGGACTCGAACCTACGACAAATGGATTATGAGTCCACTGCTCTAACCAACTGAGCTACAGGGCCTTGATGTTTATGAAGAAATTCATGGAAATATATAATACCATATTTGTTTGCTATATTGATAAAACTTAGGAGTCTTTGTGTGTGACACAAAACTCATTGCTCATTAAACTTTGTGCAAATTTTAATTTAGATTATATTTTAGTAGAGTAAAGATATGAAATTTATAGTGATCTTTTTGTTCTGGATATTGAGCTCTTTGGCTATTGCTGAGGAAGATGGTTATGCCCCAATTAAAGATAAAATTGATCAAAGCAAAATAAATTGGATTTTAGATCGGCTTCCAGCCCAAGAGTCCAGAGGCGGTTCGACGAGTGGTTTAGAACCAGAAATTGACACAGATATCTCACAAAATTTCAAGAAAATTCAAGAATCTTTCGCAAAAAAAACCAAGGATAGATTAGCCATTCTTTCCATGGCAGGAGAATACAAAGCGAACTTTGAATTTACAGAGATTTTCGGAAGTAATCCTAATTACAGTCTAGATAATCCCTACAAATCATGGGGAACTGAAACAATAATAGTTATTGAAAATAAGGAAAACTTTATTTCTCTTCAACATGTTATGGCCATGTTTACAAAAGATAAGGACGGAAAAGTTAGAGGACCATATGTCCAAAAACATTGGCGCCAAGATTGGACTTATGAAGATAAAAGTATTTTAGAATTCCAGGGTAAGAATAAGTGGTTAATTCAAAGGCCTAACGATGTCCGAGGAACCTGGAGTCAAGCTGTGTATCAAGTTGACGATTCTCCAAGATACGAATCATACGGAAAGTGGGTTCATGAAAAAGGAGCATCGAATTGGATCAGTAAAATTACAAAACGTCCTTTACCGAGAAGAGAGCACACCATCAGGAATGACTATGATTTATTGAAAGGGATAAATAAAATCTCAGTTTTACCATGGGGCTGGGTTATGGAAGAGAGTAATGAAAAGATTCGAGTTCCCTCCAATTTTATTGGCTCAGAATACGGGTTAGCAAGATATCAAAAAGTTAAAAACTACGATTTCAAAGCAGCATACGATTACTGGGATTCAACAAAAGAATATTGGGGTTTAGTTAGAAAAAAATGGAACAAAATTTTAATCTTAGAAGATAATTTTTGCTTAAGGAAAAAACACAAAAATAGCCCACTATTTATGCATCATTTTGCCCAAGCAGAGCAGTTCAAGGAATCCAAAGATACTGCATCTGCCAAAGAGAGTATCGATAATACGATATCTCAATTTAAGGATGAGGCATGTCCTTCCTAAATTCAGCTATGAAAATTTAGCTTTGAAAAAGCTTACATAAAAAGTGATTCGAATTAATCTTAAAAAGATACTTTCCTACGATATCTGAAAAATCATGTGGTCTTTCACATGTCACAGATCTTGTTTCTGTGTTATCACTTGCTAGCTGCACTTTGTTTTCGTAAATTTTTTTAAGTCTTTTTATGATTAGGCCATGGGTCTTATCGTTAACAACAACAATATCATTTTCATAAAAATTTTTTTTTCTAGCAACGAAAACAACATCATCTTTGTTCAATGTTGGTTCCATACTATCACCTGAAATCTTAAATATTTTAAGCATCTTCGAGCTTTGGACAAATTACAGGCATATTTGGTGGATATGGCGATATCTTTTTTTCGGTTGCAACATCCTTAGTCGCCCAAAAAATTTCTGCAAATTGGTTAACTTTATCTAAAAGATCTTCAGCATTTGCTCTATCAAGAGTTTGTTTTGATTTTGAGCCTGACATCATAATGCTATGGACCAAGTTATGTACCTCAGGGAATTTTGAAATTTGTGGCTCTTTGAAATAATCTCCCCAAATTGTAATTACCTCTTTTTTTGCAATTTGTGCATGTTCTTCTTTTTGCGAGGTTAGTCGTGATATCTCTGCAATATTCTTTTTACTTAAATTTGATTCATCAATATCGTTTATTAAATCTATTAATCTTATAACACTAAGAACAGCGTATTGAGCTGCAGAAGGGTCGTATATTTTGCATGGAATGTCACAGTGAGCTGAAACTTTAGGTATTTTAAACATTAAGATCTCCTTTTCTAAAAATTAGCTGAACTTTATGCGAAAGCAATAATAATGAAAGCACAAAACCAACAAATAATATGTCGTTTTGATGTAAGTGGAACAAGCTATTAGTTAAATGCGCTTCTGCATTAAGCGAAAAAATTGATATTGATATAAGAATTATTTTTTTCAAAACTTTTTGTCTCCCTCTAAAATAAGTTACCACTCCTCAATCATAAGATTTGATTATTATTTGTATTAAAAAAA